>CAZEYA010000213.1:0-6350 GCA_964516515.1 uncultured Kineosporiaceae bacterium
CCGCCGACGTCGCTGCAGAGGAGCTGGCCGGTCGGATCAGCCGCTTCCGTGAGGAGACCCGGTCGACCCGGGTCGGCATCGCCCGCGAGGCCGAGCGCCGGTTCGAGCGGAAGGTGGCCTGGGGTGTCACCGACGGCACCACCAAGCACCTGTTCACCACGATCGCCGTCCCGGTGATGACCCGGTTGCGTCAGCCCGAGCGGATGGTGCTCGACACCCTGGTCGAGGCAGGCGTCGCCCGGTCTCGCGCGCATGCGCTGGCCTGGTGCGTCGATCTCGTGGGCAAGCACAGCGCCGAATGGCTCGGCGAGCTTCGCCAGGCGATGACCGCGGTGGAGCGGGTCCGCGCGGCCGGTCCGGGCGGCGACGCGAGCTGACCTGAGCCCTGCGGTGCCTCAGCCCACCAGGTAGCCCTGCGCGGCCACGTCCTGCACGGCGAACGCCACCCCGGCGAAGTGGGCGGCGAAGGCGACCACGGTGAACGCGTGGAAGATCTCGTGGAAACCGAAGAACCGCGGGAACGGATTGGGGCGCTTGAGGGCGTAGGCAAGCGCCCCCACCGAGTACAGCAACCCGCCCGCGATGAGCAGCGACACGACGACGACCCCGCCGTTGTCGGCGAACGCCGGTAGGTACCACACGGCCACCCAGCCGAGCGCGAGGTAGATCGGGGTGTACAGCCAGCGCGGTGCTCCCACCCAGAACACCCGGAACAGCACTCCCAGGATCGCGCCGATCCAGACGATGAGGAGCAGCGTGGTCGCCGGTCTACGCGGCAGTAGCAGCACCGCGTAGGGCGTATAGGACCCGGCGATGATCAAGAAGATGCTGGAGTGGTCAAGTCGCTTGAGGACGGCCCGCGCCTTCGGGCTCCAGGTGCCGCGGTGGTAGAGGGCGCTGATCCCGAACAACGTCGCTGCGCACACTGTGAAGATCATCGTGACCACTCGGGCCTCACCGGCGGGCGACAGCGCCACCAGGATCAATCCGGCGATCACGGTTGCGGGGAAGGTGACGAGGTGGAGCCAGCCCCGCAAGAGCGGCTTGAGAGGTTCGACCGACAGGTCCACAACCCGAGGATAGGTCACCGGCTCCCTAACCTACGTCAGCGTAGGTAAGGGGCGACATCTGAGTTCGCACCCTGGAAACGGTTCATCCCGTAGTGTTGATCGGTCACCGTCCCCCATGTGGCTAGGGAGAGACCGTGGGGTTGCGCGACCTCATGTACCGGGCCTACAGCAGCTCCATCCAGGCCGAACTCAATCGGATCGCCACGCCCGGGCACATCGGCGTCATCCTCGACGGCAATCGCCGGTGGGCCAAGGCTTACGGCACATCCTCCAGCGCCGGCCACCAAGCGGGCGCTGACAAGGTGCTGGAGTTCCTGGGCTGGTGCCGCGATGTCGACGTCAAGGTCGTGACACTCTGGCTGCTGTCCACGGACAACCTCAGCCGGCCCGAACCCGAGTTGCAACCGCTGCTGACCATCATCACTGACCTCGTCGAGCGGTTGTCGGGGACCACGGACTACCGGGTGCATCCGGTGGGTGCGCTCGACCTGCTGCCGGCGGAGACTGCGCAGCGGATCAAGCAGGCGGGCGCTGACACCGAGGAGCGCGCGGCGATGACGGTCAACGTGGCGGTCGGCTACGGCGGCCGACAGGAGATCGCCGACGCCGTGCGTTCGCTGCTTCACGAGCACGCCGCCGCGGGGACGTCGATCGAGCAGCTGGCAGAGGTGCTCGACGTCGAGCACATCTCGGCCCACCTGTACACCAAGGGCCAACCCGACCCTGACCTGGTCATCCGGACCTCCGGCGAGCAGCGGCTGTCCGGCTTCCTGCTGTGGCAGAGCGCCCACAGCGAGTTCTACTTCTGCGAGGCCTACTGGCCCGAGTTCCGCAAGGTCGACTTCCTGCGCGCGCTGCGGGCGTACTCGCGGCGGGAACGCCGGTACGGGGTGTAGCCCGGGCCAGCCGGTGCCGATGAACGGTGGGTGACGTTCGCGTGTTGTCGGTAGTGCATGCGCGGCGCGAGACGTATCGTGGCGAAGCCTGACATCCGCGGCCGTCCTGGGAGGGCGAATGCCAGCACCGACGAAAGAGCCAGCTCCTGCCACATCCGGGGAGGAGGGCCAGGCGTCGGAGCGCCGCACCTACGTCCTCGACACCTCCGTGCTGTTGTCCGACCCGATGGCGATGGTGCGATTCGCCGAACACGAGGTCGTCCTTCCCATCGTGGTGATCACGGAGCTCGAGGCGAAGCGGCACCACCCCGAACTGGGTTACTTCGCCCGACAGGCGCTGCGCTTCCTCGATGATCTGCGGATCGAGCACGGCCGGCTGGACATGGCGGTGCCGGTCGGCGTCGGCGGACTGCTGCGGGTCGAGCTCAACCACTCCGAGGCGGAGGTGCTGCCCGCGGGCTTCCGGTTGGGCGACAACGACACCCGGATCCTCGCGGTGGCCGCCAACCTGTCGGCGGCCGGCCGGGATGTGGTCCTGGTGTCCAAGGACGTGCCCCTTCGGGTCAAGGCCGCTGCCGTCGGCCTGATGGCCGAGGAGTACCGGGCCGAAATGGCCGTGGAGACCGGCTGGACAGGCATGGCGGAGCTGGAGCTCACGGTCGAGGAGATGACCGACCTGTTCGACTCACGTGAGATCGAGCACCCCGGGGTCGGGGAGTTTCTCACCCACACCGGCGTCGTGCTGACCAGCAACCGCGGGTCGGCGCTGGGCCGCGTCACGCCGGACAAGCACCTGCGGCTGGTCCGCGGTGATGCCGACCTGTTCGGCCTGCACGGCCGTAGCGCCGAGCAGCGGATCGCCATCGACATCCTGCTGGACCCCGAGATCGGCATCGTGTCGATGGGCGGGCGGGCCGGCACCGGCAAGTCCGCGCTCGCGCTGTGCGCCGGACTCGAAGCCGTCATGGAACTGCGCCAGCACCGCAAGGTCATGGTCTTCCGGCCGCTGTACGCGGTGGGTGGCCAGGAGCTGGGCTTCCTGCCGGGCAGCGAGGCCGAGAAGATGAACCCCTGGGCGCAGGCGGTCTTCGACACGCTCGGCGCGCTGGTAAGCCAGGAGGTCGTCGAGGAGGTGCTCGACCGGGGCATGCTGGAGGTGCTGCCGCTGACCCACATCCGCGGCCGCTCGCTGCACGACGCGTTCGTCATCGTCGACGAGGCCCAGTCGCTGGAACGCAACGTGTTGCTCACCGTGCTGTCGCGGATCGGACAGAACAGCCGGGTGGTGCTGACCCATGACGTCGCCCAGCGCGACAACCTGCGGGTGGGCCGTCACGACGGCGTCGTCAGCGTCATCGAGCGGCTCAAGGGACACCCGCTGTTCGCCCACATCACCCTTACCCGCTCCGAGCGGTCGCCGATCGCGGCGCTGGTCACGGAGCTGCTGGAGCGCACTGAGCTCTGACACGTCGTCGCCCTCCTCACGGGAGGGACGATGTCTGGTGGTGCAGAAACGATCGATAGTTTCCTTGCGGCGAATTGCTTGACATCGGTTGGGCAGGGGGTCCTGAAGGCGGAACCGCCGAGGATCCCCTCCCGCCGAACCTTCGAGACGCACTTGCGCTGATGGTCTGACTGAAGCGCACTGACTTGAGCCAACTCGGGTCACGACGATGGCGTAACTGTCATCGAGCGGCTTAAAGGGTCGCCCGTTGTTCGCTCACATCACGCTCACGCGCTCCCAGCGCACCAAGCTGCGACTCGAGAGTTGACTCCCGGGTCGAGAGCGCTCTTCGGAACCGCCAGGGCACCCCTCTTCACGCCGATGGACTGCGTCGGCGGCGGACCGATGCTGTCAAATTCGACATCAGTCCCAGACGGCCTGTGGGCAGTTGGCGCGGATCAGCCGGTCCGCGGTGACGAGTTGCGCTCCGTCGGCCAGTGCACTGGCGACGATCAGCCGGTCGAACGGGTCATGGGTCCACGTCAACTCCATGGCCTGCGCCACGACGGCGGAGAACGGGGCCACCGAAAGCGTGAGCCCGATACCGCCCGCCAATGACGTGATGACCTCCGCTGGCGTCCTGACCAGCCGATTGATCTCGTTGAGGTAGCCGAGTTCAAGTTGCACCATGGGGGAGGCCACGACGTCGTCGGTTTCGATCAGGTCCCGCACCGTCCTGGGGATGCGATTGGTCTGCTCCAGGTACAGCCACAGCGTGACATGGGTGTCGAGATGGATCACAGGGGGTCGGGATTCTCGTACCTATCCCAATGGATATCCGGCAGGTCACCGGGGTCGCCCGTGATGGCGTTCGGGTCGCCCTTGATGTTGTCCAGTTTTGACCTGGTCTCGACGGGCACGATCCGTAGGTGCTTGCCCTTGCGTTCGACCTCCAGTGGGACACCTGTCTCGGCCACCTGGTCCAGCAGTCGGTAGATGTCCTGGCGAAGCTGCGATGCAGTAACCGCCATGGGGCCTCCTTGATACGTACGCTCACAAGCTAGCGTACGTACGCTTCCGGCATTGCGCCTCGCCTACGATCGTGGCTACCCTCGTTCTGCCTCGCCCTCGGGTGCGGTGCCACGCAGGCAGCGAAATCCGGTGCAAGTCCGGTGCTGTCCCGCAACTGTGAAGCCGCCCCATCTTCGGGAGGGGCGGACGAGCCAGGTCGCCTGCCTCGTGGCCACGACACAAGTCCTCGGACGAAGGACCTATCGTGCCGCGAAGCCTCGCTGCCGAGAAGTTTGCCGTCCTCCGTGATCCGGAGGAGAAGCATGCGCGCCCTGACCACCCTCATCCTTTCGGCCGTGCTGTCGCTGACCGCGGCCTGCAGCGGGACTTCCGATCCCGCCCCGATCGCTCCCGCGGCTGCCACCGCCCCCGCCACCTCGGCGGCGCTCGACCGTCCCGAGGCCATCGTCTCGCTCAGCCCCACCGCCACCGAGATGCTCTTCGCCGTCGGGGCGGGGGACCAGGTCATCGCCGTCGACGACCAATCCGACTACCCACCCGAAGCGCCAGTCACGGACCTGTCGGGTTTCGAGCCCAACCTCGAGGCCATCATCGGCTACTCCCCGGACCTCGTCGTCGCGGCCGATGACACCGGCGACCTGGCGGCCGGCCTCGAGGCCGCCGGAGTCGATCTGTTGCTGCTGCCGGCAGCGGCCGGGCTCGACGACACCTACGCCCAGCTGGAGCAGGTGGGCGCCGCGACCGGGCGGAGCGCCGAAGCCGAGGAGGTCGTAGCCCAGATGCAAGGCGACATCGACGACATCCTCGCTGGGCTGCCCGCGGCGGCCGAGGGCCTGACGTACTACCACGAGCTCGACCCGACCTACTACAGCGTCACGGGTGGCACCTTCATCGGGGAGGTGTACGACCTGATCGGCCTGACCAGCATCGCCGACGAGACCAGTGGCGATGCCTACCCGCAGCTGTCACCGGAGTTCATCGTCTCGGCCGACCCCGACGTGATCTTCCTGGCCGACACGGTGTGCTGTGGCGTGACACCCGAGCAGGTCGCCGCCCGCGACGGCTGGTCGACGATGTCCGCCGTCAACGGCGGGCGGATCTACCCGATCGATGAGGACATCGCCAGCCGCTGGGGACCCCGCATCGTCGACTTCATGCGCACCGTGGCCGACCAGGTGGCACAGCTGGCGCCGGTCGGATGAGCACGGCGGTTGGCGTCCCCCTCGCCGTGGTCCCGGCACGGCGGCCGGGGTGGGTTCTGGTGCTCGGGGCCGCGGCTGCGTTCGGTCTGGTGGCGCTGCTGTCCACCTTCATCGGGCCGGCGGGACTGAGTGCCCGGGCCGTCCTGGCCGAACTCCTCAACGCGCTGCCGGGAACATCGCTGGACTCCGGCCTGACCGAGCAGCAGCGCACCATCCTGTGGGAGCTGCGGCTGCCCCGGGTCGTGATGGGCGCCCTCGTCGGCGGCACGTTGGCGCTGTCGGGGGCGGCGTACCAGGGTGTCTTCCGCAACCCGCTGGCCGACCCGTACCTGCTGGGCGTCTCCAGTGGCGCCGGCTTGGGCGCGACGCTGGCGATCGTGTCCGGCGGCGGCCTGGGCCCCCTCGGGCTGCCGGTAGTCGCGTTCGTCGGCGGGCTGGCGGGTGTCGCCGCGACCTACGCGCTCGGCTCCCGCGTCGGCGGCCCGCGTTCGGCCGGGGTGATCGTGCTGGCCGGCGTGGCGGTCGCGGCCTTCTTCCAGTCGGTGCAGACGTTCGTCCAACAGCGCTACGACGAGACGATCCGCTCGGTCTACGCCTGGTTGCTGGGGCAGCTGGTCACGCAGGGCTGGGACGACGTGCTCGGCGTCCTGCCCTACGTCCTCCTCAGCGCCGCCGTGATCCTGGCGCACCGCCGCATCCTCGACGT
>CAZEYA010000214.1:0-6289 GCA_964516515.1 uncultured Kineosporiaceae bacterium
TAACGCCCAGAGGGCCTCGGGAGTGAACCCCGACGGTGTTTATGGTCCCAATACGTTTCGCGCGATTTTGCATACCTATTATACTGATGCCCGAAACAGCGGTACCTGGTCTTCGATCGCCTGTCGTCGCGGGAGTGCCTTGTAATCCGTAAACCGGTTCATTCTCTAAGGTTTCAACTGGAGAGCCAGCCTGGGCTGTGCGGCCACACCTGCCGATTCGGCTTCCGTCATGTCCGGCAGTGGGGTGAGTGGCGTAGTTTGTGAACTACGGATGCAACTTGGTTGACGATGATGCTCCGGACCCTGCGGGCAGGCGAGAGTCCAGATTCTGGCGGCCCAGCCGGATGATTCAAGTAGCGGATCGGTCCGGTCGATCCGCACTCCATGACGGCAGAGGTGATCCGGGCACTGCCGGACATCCTCCTGCTCGAGCAGGTGGTGACCCAGCCGCAGCTGGACGAGGCGTGGGGGGAGCACGAACGCACCGGGCGCCCGCTGGGCCGGCTGCTCGTCGAACTCGGCCACCTCACCGAGGCGCAACTGGTCAGGGCGCTGTCCGCGCAGATCGGGTTGGACTTCGTCGACCTCACCGAGTACTCCGTCGACGCCACCGCGGTCAGCGCCGTCACACCGGCGATGTGCCGCAGGCACACGATCCTTCCGGTCGGATACGACAGCGGCGCCCTGCTGCTGGCGATGGCCGACCCGGGCAATGTCTTCGCCCTCGACGACGTCCGCTCCGCCACCCGTGGCGAGGTGCGCGCGGTCGTCGCCACCCGCGAGGACCTGTTGGCTGCCATCGAGCGGTTCTGCCGTGCCGACGCCGACGCCGACGACATCACCAGCGCGATCGAGAGCGCCGAGACCGACGAGGACCTGGCGCGACTGTCCGACGTCGTCGATGACGCGCCCATCGTCAAGTACGTCAACATGATCATCCTGCAGGCGGTGCAGGACCGCGCGAGCGACATCCACGTCGAGCCCGAGGAGTCCCACCTACGGATCCGCTACCGGATCGACGGCGTGCTGCACGAGGTGATGCGCTCACCCCGGGCGATCTCCTCCGGAGTCGTCTCCCGCCTGAAGATCATGGCTGACATCGACATCGCCGAGCGTCGGCGACCGCAAGATGGCCGGATGTCCCTGACGATCGCCGGCAGCAAGATCGACCTCCGGGTCGCGACGCTGCCGACGGTGTGGGGCGAGAAGGTCGTGCTGCGGATCCTCGACAACTCCACCACTCGGCTGGCGTTGAGCGACCTCGGTTTCACCGAGGCCAACCAGGACATCTTCGCCTGCAGCTACACCAAGCCCTACGGGATGATCCTCGTCACCGGGCCCACCGGGTCGGGCAAGAGCACGACGCTCTACGCCACCCTCAACGTCGTCGCCAAGCCCGAGATCAACGTCATCACCGTCGAGGACCCGGTGGAGTACCGGCTGCCGGGCGTCAACCAGGTGCAGGTGAACCCGAAGGCGGGACTGACGTTCGCCGCCGCGCTGCGCTCGATCCTTCGCTCGGACCCCGACGTCGTGCTGCTGGGCGAGATCCGCGACCACGAGACCGCCAAGATCTCGATCGAGGCCGCGCTCACCGGCCACCTCGTACTGTCCACGTTGCACACCAACGACGCGCCGAGCGCCATCACGCGCCTGACAGAGATGAACATCGAGCCGTTCCTCGTCGGCTCGGCGCTGGACGCCGTGCTGGCTCAGCGCCTGGCTCGCCGATTGTGCCTGAAGTGCCGCGCCGTCGACGCCGCAACACCGGCGGAGCTCGACCTGTTGGGTGCGGCGGACGCCTCGCTCGTGCAGGCGGCTGACGGCCCGGTCGAGGTGTTCCGGCCGGTGGGTTGCCCGTCCTGCTCCCGCACCGGGTACAAGGGAAGGCTCGCGCTGCACGAGGTGATGAGCGTCACCGAGGAGATCGAGCGGATGTGCGTGGCCCGCGCCTCGGCGACCGACATCGCCGCCGTGGCCCGCGGGAACGGGATGCGGACGCTCCGTCAGGACGGCATGGCGAAGGTCCGCGACGGGCTGACCACGATCGACGAGATCCTGCGCGTCGTCGCCTGAGCGTGTGGCGTCGGCACCAGCCCCTCAAGGGCGACGGCACTGCGGCCGAAGTCACGAGCGGGACCCTGCCGGTCCCGCCTCGACCGGTGCCCGGCGTGGCCCGCCCAGCATGGGAGCAGATGTGACGAGTCACGCTCAGTCCTCACCCGGGTTCGCCTTCGAGTCCAGTGGCCTCGCAGCAGCACCCGCCAGGTATCCGGTGGCACCCTCAGCGCCGGCCCCGGCCGCCACGCCTCTGATCCCGGCCGAACCGCGGCGCTCGGGCGACACCCACGATCTGACCGGGGTGCTGGAACAGGTCGTGGACATCGGGGCCTCGGATCTGCACCTGACCGCCGGGGCACCTCCCATGCTCCGGCTCTCGGGGGAGCTGATCGCGCTGGAGGACTACCGGCCGCTCAGCGGACCCGAGATCCAGCAGGCGATCTACGCCATCCTCACCCAGAAGCAGCGCGAGGCATTCGAGAACAACCTGGAGCTCGACCTGTCGTACTCCCTGCCCGGCAAGGGCCGCTTCCGGGTCAACGTCTACCGACAGCGCGGCTCGTTCGGTGCCGTGTTCCGGGTGATTCCCGAGCGCATCCGGCCGCTGGAGGAACTGGGCGTCCCCGCAGTCGTCAACACCTTCGGCGCGCTGCCCCGCGGCCTGGTGCTGGTCACCGGGCCCACCGGGTCGGGCAAATCGACCACGCTGGCCGCCGTGGTGGACCACGCCAACCGGACCCGCAAGGACCACATCCTCACCGTCGAGGACCCCATCGAGTTCCTGCACCAGCACAAGAGCTGCGTGGTCAACCAGCGCGAGGTCGGCGACGACACGCTGTCGTTCACGGCGGCGCTCAAGCACGCGCTGCGCCAGGACCCCGACATCATCCTGGTCGGTGAGATGCGCGACCTGGAGACGATCTCGGTGGCACTGACCGCCGCGGAGACCGGCCACCTGGTGCTCGGCACGCTGCACACCCAGGACGCCGCCCAGACCATCGACCGCGTCATCGACGTCTTCCCGCCGCACCAGCAGCAGCAGATCCGGGTGCAGCTGGCGGGTGCCATCCAGGGGGTGGTGTGCCAGACGCTGTGCAAGCGTGCGGGCCGGTCGGGCCGGGTGGTGGCCACCGAGATCCTCGTCGCCACCCCGGCGATCCGAAACCTCATCCGCGAGGGCAAGACCCACCAGATCTACTCCGCCATGCAGGCGGGCCAGATCCACGGCATGCAGACCCTCGACCAGCACTTGGCGGACCTCGTCCGCAAGGGGCTGATCACCTGGGAGCACGGCCTGGAGAAGTGCCATCACCACGAGGACTACCGGCGCCTGACCGGCCGGGCCTGAAGGAGGACACACAGATGACCACCGCGACGAAGACCTTCGAGTACAGCGTCCGCGACCGCGGCGGCGCACTGGTGACCGGCAAGCTGGAGGCCGCCAACTCCGGGGTGCTGGTGCAGAAACTGCGCGAGATGGGTTACGCGCCGGTCAGCATCAAGGAGTCCGGCACCGGGATGAACCGGGAGATCACGCTCCCGTTCGGCAACAAGGTCGGCCTGAAGGACCTTGCGGTCATGTCGCGGCAGTTCGCAACCATGATCGACTCCGGGCTGTCGCTGCTGCGGGCACTGAGCATCCTGTCGCAGCAGACCCAGAGCAAGCCGCTGGCGAAGATCCTCGGCGAGGTCGCCAGTGACGTCGAGACCGGACAGTCGCTGTCCACGGCGCTGGCCAAGCACCCGCGGGTCTTCCCGCCGCTGATGATCAACATGTGCCGCGCCGGCGAGGTCGGCGGCTTCCTGGACCAGGTGCTGCTGCAGATCGCCGACAACTACGAGAAGGAGGTGAAGCTGACCAACAAGATCAAGTCGGCGAGCACCTACCCGATCGTCATCTTCTCGATCGCCGTGTTGTCCGTGCTCGGGATGCTGCTGTTCATCGTGCCGATCTTCGCCGGGCTGTTCGATGACCTCGGCGGCACGCTGCCGCTGCCGACCCGGATCCTGGTGTGGCTCTCGGGGACGCTGAAGTGGGCGGGACCGCTCATCGCGGTGCTCATCGTCGTCACCGTCGTCGTCTGGGGGAGGGTGAAGCACCGCAAGGACGTCCGCAACGTCATCGACCCGCTGGTGCTCAAGATCCCGATCTTCGGCTCGCTGATCCGGAAGATCGCGCTGAGCCGGTTCACCCGCAACCTCGGCACCATGATCAAGGCTGGTGTGCCGATCCTGCAGGCGCTGGACATCGTCGCCGACACCACCGGCAACGTCGTGCTGGAACGCGCGACCCGCGACGTGCAGGACAGCGTCCGCCGCGGCGAGACCCTGGCCGGCCCGCTGGCACAGCACAAGGTCTTCCCCTCGATGGTGGTGCAGATGCTGGCGGTCGGTGAGGACACCGGAGCGCTGGACACCATGCTCGTCAAGATCAGCGACTTCTACGACCAGGAGGTCGAGGCGACCACGGACGCCCTGACGTCGATCATCGAACCGCTGATGATCGTGTTCGTCGGCGGCATCGTCGGCGCCATGATCGTCGCCCTCTACATGCCCATCTTCAGCATCTTCGAGCTCATTCAGTAGGGCTTGGCACGGCAATCGAGTGACGCGGCACGGAACCTGTCAACTCCGGTGACGACAGGCCGATAACTCAGATGTCATCGAGCCCGGCATCAGTCGTGGCTCGCGCCACCTTCAGGGAAGGAGAGCGCATGCTCTCGCGACTGCGCCAGTCGACCAACCGCGATGACAAGGGTTTCACCCTCATCGAGCTGCTCGTCGTCATGATCATCATCGGCATCCTCGCCGCCATCGCCATCCCGGTCTTCCTCAGCCAGCGCCAGCGCGCCGTCGAGGCGGGCATGAAATCGGACCTGCGGACCGTAGCCAACGAGGTGGAGAGCTTCTTCGTCGACACGCAGACCTACCCGCCGGCCGCCAACGTGACTGCTGTCGCGGGGACCACGACCGTGGGCACCGGTGGTGTGGCCGTCAAGACCGGATCCACGAACACCATCGCCTACGCGCTGGAGACCGGCGGGGCTTCCTACTGCCTCAGTGCCACCAGCAGCGCCGGTGCCACGGGTGTCACCTATCGCTATGACTCCAACGGTGGCGGGCTGCTCGCCAAGGGTGCCGCCTGCACCTGATCCCGACATGTGACGTGTCCGGGTCGGTGTCGCCGGCCCGGGCACGCTCACATTGCCGACCACGACACGCGGAGGGTGACATGCGCCAGGACACACACAGCCATGATGAGCGGCCAGACGCGGGCTTCACGCTGATCGAAGTCATCGTCTCCGTGGTCCTGCTCGTGCTGATCATGCCCTCGGTCTCGCTCTTCTTCGTCTCCAGCATCAAGACCTCGGCCGCCCTGCAGCGCCGCGACGCCGCCACCCAACTGGCCGACGAGGCCATGGAGCTGGTGCGGGCCGTACCGATCACCTCCCCTTCCGGCGGGGTGTCGCCGCTGCTGCGCGGACGCAGCCAGGCCACCGTCGAGGCGCAGTGGCTCACCGCCCCGGCCGAACTCGGCACCACCACACCCGTCTGGGACACCGCACCCGCGGGCAGCCCCGTCATCCCGCTGCGCGTCACCAAGCGCATCGGACAGCAGACCTACGACATCGACACCTTCATCGGCGCCTGCGAGCAGCGCGCCGCCGACACCGTCTGCTCCAACGCCGTCACGACCGGCGCCACGTTCTACCGGGTGGTCGTCAGAGTCGCGTGGGCCCCGGGAGCGGGGGCTTCGTGCAGCGGCCAGGTGTGTGAGTTCTTGCTGACCACCGTCCTCAGCAGCGACAGCGAACCCCTGTTCAACACGTCCGTCGACGCGGTGCGGCCGGTCGCGCGAGCCGACTTCGCATCCGTGATCCCCGGCTCGCCGGTCACGCTGTCCCTGCTGGGCAACGACACCGGGAGCTTCGCCGTCAACCCCGTCACGGTGCTCGGCACCGGCCCCGCCAGCGGCACTCTCACGGGCACGCTGGCCAGCGGCACGATGACGTACACCTCGACGATGATGTTCGAGGGCACCGACACCTTCAGCTACCTGGTGACCGACAGCGGGGGGCTCACCTCGGATCCGGCCACCGTGACGGTCACCGTCACCCGGCCCCCCGCCCCGACGGCTTCCTCGGTGACCGTCTGCGCCGTTCGGCAGAACCCCACCTCGGTCTCCATCCGCCTCGCGGACCACGTCACTGCCCACTTGCCCGGCGGC
>CAZEYA010000215.1:0-6262 GCA_964516515.1 uncultured Kineosporiaceae bacterium
GCCACCAGGCCCACCGTGAGGGCGAAACGATCATCCGCGCCGGAACGAGGCGCGGCCGCGGCCGCCGAGGGCTCCACAGCCAGCGGCCGCGTCGGGGCGGCTCCACTCAAGGGGCCACCGGCCGACGGTGCCGCGCTCGGTTCGGCTACCTCGGGGGCGGCCCAGGCAGGCGGCGACCCGGTCCGTGCGGCGGGCGTCGGCTCGAAGCGCACCCACCCCACGCCTTCGAAGTACAGCTCAGGCCAGGCGTGGGCGTCGCGGATGCTGACGCTGTAGGCGCCGCCGTCCAGCGGCTCACCGGGCAGGAAGCCGACCGCGACCCTGGCCGGGATCCCCAGGGAGCGAGCCATCAGCGCCATCGCGGAGGAGAACTGCGCACAGTAGCCCTGCTTCTCGGTCAGGAAGCTCTCCATCGCGTTGACCCGCCCGTCGTTGTTGACGTCGAGGGAGTAGGAGAACCCGCCGTCGGAGCGGAAGTACTGCTGCAGCGCCATCGCCTGGTCGTAGGCGGTGGCAGCGCCGGTCGTCACCTGTGCCGCCGTGGTGGCGATGATCTCGGGAGAGTCCTCCGGCAGCACGGTGTAGCGCTCCGCCAGGATCGCCGGCGGCGCCGGGGCGGCCCGCAGCATGGCCGCGTCGGGCACGATCTCGTACGACGTCACCAGGTAGGTCTTGTTCAGGGTGCTGTCCTCGCCGCTGATGACGTTGAGGGTCTCGGCGTCGTAGAGCCACTGCCCGTCGATGTCGATCGAGACCGCCGGGTACGGCAGCGGCAGGTACTGCTGTTGCAGCCCGGTGATCCGGATCTCGGTCCGTACCTGGGCGGCCGCCGCCAGCACGGCGTCACTGGCGCCGGGCGGGCGGGGCAGGGGGCCGTCGACTGTGCGGTCGATCGGAATGGCCGGCGTCGACGGTGCCCACTGCTGCGAATCGATGACGTCGTTGGTGACGATCCGCAGTGGGTCCGGTGTCTGTTGCTCGGTGGCGTACGTCAGTACCTCGACGTCGTCGGGTTGTGTCAGGTCGCGGGCGAGGAACAGGAACGGGTTGAGTGTGTTGACCGTCCGGGTGCCACCCTCCCCGAAGGTCTCCTGCACCACGTCGTTGAGGTTGCTGCGCCCGACACCAGGGATCAGCGTCGGCACCACGACCGCGATTGCCAGC
The DNA here is from genome assembly GCA_964516515.1 of uncultured Kineosporiaceae bacterium. Lineage (GTDB taxonomy): Bacteria > Actinomycetota > Actinomycetes > Actinomycetales > JBBAYJ01 > JANNOG01. The sequence goes on from CAZEYA010000215.1 coordinate 1,165, forward strand.
GCCACCGTCGCCGTGATCACGGCGGGGCGGACGAAGGAGCCAACGATGGGATCCGCCTGCGACCCCCGCGCCGTGGAACGCCGGCGCAGGATCGGCCCCCATCGCCGGATCCGCTCGTCGGCATCGCTGAGGGTCAACGCGAGGAAACCGAGACCCGCCACGATGAACGCCTGCACGCCGATGCCCTCGGGAGCAAGCGCCGCCGGTACGAACGCGGTCATGAACAGCGGCAGTCCGGCCACCCCCGGATGCCGCGCCCAGGCGGCGATCACCTGCACGATGACGGCCACCGCTGTGGTGGCGACCGTCACGAGGGCCTGGATGTCCGGTGTGGCCGGAGCGGGCACGGCGACGGTGTTGGCCGTGTCCAGGCCCAGCCGAAGCAGGTCCACCAGGGCGACCGTCGACGACGGAGTCGGCAGGAAGCCGCCCAGGGCCGCCGCGTAGGGGACGAAGAGGGCGGTGCACACGACGAACCCGCCGAAGGCGGCGAGCGCCGCGGCACCGGCCGCGGGTAGCCGGACGTAGGCCGCCAGCACTCCGATGATCGTGACCGTGAGCACCGCGACGACGGTGGGCGCCAGCCACGACAGTCCCTCGACCAGTGGGTCGACGGTCAGCGCCACGGCCAGCGTCGCCACTCCGCTCAGCACGCAGGCGCGCGCGTAGCCACCGGTGGTCCGGCCGCCCGCGGCAGCCGGCTCCTCGGGTGACGGCACCCGCTCGGGCGAGTCGGATGAGTCGTGGTGCGGTCCACCGTTGGGGGTCGCCCGCGGCAGCGCCGGCGCGGTCACAGGTGCCCCAGCGGTGCCACCGCGGCCCAGGCCAGCCGCAGGTCGTCGCCGGCGCTGACGCTGACCGCCGACCAGCCCGCTGCGACCAGTCCGGCCACGGTGTCCCGGTGCCGCTGGTCAGCCCGGGCGCTGTGAGACGTCGGGCGGGCGCCGTTGGGGGAACCGCCGGCGGCTGCCGACCCCGGTGAGGTCGTCGACGCGAACGTCGTCGTCCGCAGGCACAGTGCGATCCGGGTGGCGTCACGGCTGCTCGCGCACAGCGCTGCCACCTCGTCGGGTCCGACGTCACCCAGGAGCGCCACCACACTGGTGCCCTGGGCGGAGTCCACGCGGCTCAGCCCGCCCAGCAACGAGGCGTCGGGGCCCGGCTCGATGAGCGCGAGCCGGTCGAGTGCCTCGTCGATGTCACCGGCGGCATCGACCACCTCGTCGGTGATCAGAGTGACGCCGTGGCGGGTGTGCGCCCCCAGTGCTGCCACGGCGGCCGCAGCGGTCACGGCCCACTCCAGAGAGGCGCCGCGGCCACGCCCGGCGTGGCCGACCTGGCGGGTGTCGAGCACAACGACGACACGCAGGTCGTTCGGTCGCTCATCGCGGCGCACCATCAGCTGGCCACGCCGAGCCGTTGAGGGCCAGTGCACTCGCCGCAGGTCGTCACCGTCTCGATGCTCGCGGACGGTGATGTCGACCTCTCCGGCCGCGCTGATGCCGGAGTTGGCCGTATCAGAGTCACCGCTACGCGCTGTGGGCCGCAGCGGCGGGTCCAGCGAGATGATGGGCGGCCGGACGATCAGGTCGTCGCTGCCGGAGGCGCGCCACGTGCGCTCGACCATCCCGAAGGGCTCGGTGGCGTGGACGCGAGCGGGGCCGAGGACGTAACGCCCGCGGTAGGGCGGCACCACGGTGTAGGACACCCGGGCCGTCGAGCCGGCGGGCAGTGGTGGTGTGACCACCCGGGCCGACACCGCGAGACTCTCGGGGATGGTGTCCTCCATCAGCAGCGTCGGGGTCTTGGAGGTGCCGCGGTTGTCCAGATGGACGGTCACCGTGACGGGTGCGCCTGCGGTGGCACGCCGCGGTGAGGCCTCCCGGCGCACGGTGACGTGCAGCGAGACCAGCGCCATGTAGACGACCAGCACCAGTGGCAGTGCGAGCAGCAGCGCCGCGATCCGGACGAGGTCGATCTGCCGGAGCAGCAAGGCGCACGCCAGGGCGACCGCCCCGGCGGACAGGAATGACCCACCCCGTGGGGTCAGTCCTCCCCATGACGCCCGCAGATCGAACCGGCGCTCGCTGTCGGCGCTCGGAGCATCACGGTCGCCGGGTGCGCGGTGGGACCGGTCGATCGGCGGGGTGCGGGGCACGTCGGACCGGGCGGCCATCCGGATCAGCGCCGCATACCAGGCACCGGGATTGATCGGGCGACGTCGGCGATCACCTCGGCGGGGTCGCGCCGGGCCAGCCGTGCCTCGGGCGACAGCATCACTCGATGCGAGAGCACCGGCGCTGACAGGGCGAGTACGTCGTCGGGCAGTACATGGTCGCGCCCGCGCAGTGCCGCGAGCGCCCGTGAAGCGCGCACCAGTTGCAGTCCGGCACGTGGTGAGGCGCCGAGCCGGAGGTCGGGATGCGACCGGGTCCGCTCGATGAGGTCGAGCACGTAGCGGCGCAGCGGCTCCGCCACATACACCCCGCGCACCGCGGCGATGGCGCGGCGCACGCCGTCGATGGTGGTGACGGCGCGCATCGAGTCCAGCGGATCCGCCTGCGAGTGGGTTTCGAGCATCTGCAGCTCGGCGGCGTGGTTGGGGTAGCCCATCGCGATGCGCGCCATGAACCGGTCGCGCTGGGCCTCCGGCAAAGGGTAGGTGCCGTCCATCTCGATCGGGTTCTGCGTCGCGACGACGAGGAAGGGCGGCGCCAGGGGGTAGGTGGTGCCGTCGACGGTGACCTGGCGTTCCTCCATGGACTCCAGCAGGGCCGACTGGGTCTTGGGCGAGGCCCGGTTGATCTCGTCGCCGATCACGACGTTGGCGAAGACCGCCCCGGGCCGGAACTCGAAGTCGGCCCGTTCCTGGTTCCACACGCTGACCCCGGTGATGTCGCTGGGAAGCAGGTCGGGGGTGAACTGGATCCGGCGCACCGAGCAATCGATCGACTTCGCCAGTGACTTGGCGAGCAGGGTCTTGCCCACCCCGGGGACGTCCTCGACGAGCAGGTGCCCTTCGGCCAGCAGCACCACCAGGGCGGTCTCGATGATGTCGTCCTTGCCGACGATGACCGAGGTGATGGCCTGGCGCACCAGGGCGGCCGTCCGCTCGGCGTCCGCCAAGGACGGCAGCATCTCCTCGACCATGGTCATGGATGTCTCCCCTCGGTGGACGGTGGCTGGTCACCATCCATAACGATCGCATCTTCACACACCCCGTGCGTTCCCGGCCTGGCTCCGGACCGCCTCGACGCTGCGGGCAACGGCTTCCCATTTGGCCTGGGTCACTCCACTTTCCTCCACCGGAGACCTCGCAAGTGCCGCAGCCGGCGGCGGACATCGGATTATCCAGCCCAACTCAGACAAAAGAGCCCTGGGTCGGATCGGCCGCCACCATGTTCCCGGGACGCTGAGCTGTACCTATCTGTTCTTGTGGAGCAGCTGAACCACGAAGTGGAGGAAAGTGGAGTACCGTGGGGCTCGCTGGAGGAGCAGGTCCTCGGCGGGCGCGAAGCCCCGGTGTGGAGGGAGTTGGCATGTTCCTTGGCACGTTCCCGATGCGCCTGGACGAGAAGCACCGGCTCATCCTTCCCGCCAAGTACCGCCCGGACCTGGGTCAGGGACTCGTCATGACCCGCGGCCAGGAGCGGTGCGTCTATGTCTTCCCCCAGCCGGCGTTCGAGCAGGTGGTGACCAACCTCAACGCAGCGCCGCTGTCCAACCGGGCGGCTCGCGACTACGCCCGCATGCTGCTGTCGGGCGCGCAGGACGAGATCCCCGACAAGCAGGGCCGGGTCACCGTGTCCCCGCTGTTGCGCAACTACGCCAACCTCACCCGCGAGGTGTCCGTGCTGGGTGTCGGCGAGCGGTTGGAGATCTGGGACGCCGGGATGTGGGCCGAGCAGCAGGCGGCCGCCGAGCAGCCGTTCGCAGACCGCGACGGCGACATCGTTCCGGGGGTGTTCTGAGGTGGTAGGGACCGTCGACACCGGCACACCCGTTCACATGGTCACCTCCGGTGACACCACCTCCGGTGACGTCGCCATATCCGGGTGTGGGCGCAGGCCTCCCCCCGCCGGGCCGCTCCTGGCGCACCTTCCCCGGTGCCAGGCCGGCCGGCGGTGGGGGACCCGCGCTCGCACCCGGTCGCTGCCATCGAGGTCGCTGCCATCGAGGTCGCGGCCTTCAGCATTGCTGTATCGGAGGTGTCGCGCCATGACCGAGCCGATGCACGTCCCTGTCCTGGCCGCTCGGATCGTCGCGTTGCTGCAGCCTGCACTCCAGCGTCCAGGTGCGGTGCTCGTCGATGCGACTCTCGGCATGGCCGGGCATGCGGTCGCGCTGCTGCAGGCCGCGCCGAACGCCCGCCTGGTCGGTGTGGACCGGGATCCGCAGGCGTTGCAGCTGGCCACCGCCCGGCTGCGCGAGGCTGCCCTGCTCGATCGCGCGACGCTGGTGCCGGCCACGTTCGACGAGGTGGACCGCGTGCTCGACGAGGCGGGCCACCGCCTGGCAGACGGCGGCGTCGCAGCCGTGCTGATGGACCTCGGTGTGTCCTCGATGCAGCTGGACACCGACGAACGCGGATTCGCCTACTCCCGAGACACCCCGTTGGACATGCGGATGGGCCGCGATGGCGCGACCGCGGCGGACATCCTCGACAGCTACGACGCGGAGCAGCTGGCCGGGGTGTTCCGCCGCTACTCCCAGGAGCGATTCGCGCGGCGGATCGCGATGGCCATCGTCACCGAGCGTGCAGTGGCCCCGCTGCGGTCCAGCGCGCGCCTGGTGGAGCTGGTGTATGCGGCGGTGCCCGCGGCGGCGCGGCGAACTGGAGGCCACCCGGCCAAGCGGGTGTTCCAGGCGTTGCGGATGGAGGTCAACGACGAGCTGGGCACTCTGGAACGGGCTCTGCCGCGATGGTTGGGCGCCTTGCGCCCCGGCGGCCGGATGGCCGTGTTGAGCTACCACTCGGGTGAGGACCGCCTGGTCAAGCGGGCGTTCGCAGGCCTGACCCAGGTGGCTTCGCTTCCCGGCCTGCCGGTGGAGCCGTCGCCCGCGCCGTACCGGCTGCTGACCCGAGGCGGCGAGGGCG
>CAZEYA010000216.1:0-6257 GCA_964516515.1 uncultured Kineosporiaceae bacterium
GCCCTTCCACGAGTTGCCCTTCCACGAGTTGCCCTTCCACGAGTTGCCCTTCCACGAGTTCTGGACAGAACCGTGGTCGGTCAATACCAGGTCCGAGACGTCGCCATCCGCGAGCAGCCACTCCTCATCAGGCGTGGTCATCTCGATCAGCGCACCCAGGTCGAGCAGACCTGCTCCCACCCGGCGCCCGTCGGCATCCGGCAAGAACTCGGCAGTCCGCGTGAAGAAGTCACGGACCTGCCGCGGCGAGAGCTCAGGACGTGCCTGCAGGAGCAGCGCCACAGCGCCCGAGACGACAGCGGCGGCCTGCGACGATCCGGTGCCCTTGATGAAGCCCTCGGCAACGACCGAGTCCGGGTTCTCCGCCACCGCCACGCTGTCCGGGCTGACGGTGCTGACCAGGCTCCGGCCCGGCGCCGCAAGGTCCGGATCATGACGCCCATCGCCGCACGAGGTGGTGTCATGAGCCACCCACCGACCATCCACGAACTCCACGTTGCCGACCGAGATCACGTCCGAACTGGCTGCCGGGTACGACAGCCCACGGGAGGCCGAACCCTCGTTACCGGTTGCCACCACTACGACAATTCCCGCCCGGCGGGCCTGGCGCACGGCCCGCGCGAGAGGCTGCAGGTGCTTGGCCGGTATGCCCTCCACCCCGAAGGCGAGGTTCAGCACCCGGATGCCCAGGAGTCGCGAGTTGCCGATCACCCATGCGATGCCTTCGACAACCTGGTCGAGGGTGACCGAACCGCCCTGGTCGCCCACCTTGACGGCGACCAGAGAAGCTCCCGGAGCCACCCCGACGAAGCTTGCCGCCTCACAAGCTCGACCGGCGATGATGCCCGCCAGGTGGGTGCCGTGGCCCACCACGTCGCGGCCGGCCAGCGCCGGGTCGGCGGCATCGCTGGAGAGATCCACTGAGGCGATAAGGGCCTCGGCGAGTTCGGGCCGCCGCGAGATCCCGGTGTCGATGACCGCGACGCTCACGCCGGCACCCGTCAGCCCATGTCGGTGCAGGGCAGCGGCGCCGATCTGCTCGCCGACCCAGGTCATCGAGCCGCTGTCCGTGGCCGACGATTGCTCACGGACGCCGTAGGACCGGGTCCAGCCACTCTTGATCAGTTCTGTGTTCATGGTCGTTTCCTTTCGGGAAGTTGTCTTGATCGTTTCGCGAATCCAGAGTGCCTGACCGGCACGCTCCTCACGAGGCAAAGCGAAGCAGATTCCGCTCCAAATTGAAAGGTGGAGTTGGCGATGCCAAAAGCACCCTCGGCCGCGGCGGGCAACGTGTAGGGCGGTCTGCCGCGGAGGCCGGACGGCGGGCAACCAGGCAGGCCAAGGGGCGAATGGCCAGCCGCACTGCCCGCGCCGCCTTCTCGCGGGTTATCACGGAGTATGTCTTCTTGCTATTATGCGGGCGTTGGACGGCGCCCGAAGAAACACTGAGGAGATGCTCTCGGATTCGGTCGGGAAAAGGAGCTTCCAGCGAACTCGGCACTGGAAGACAAAGTCGGCCGATCTCGGCCATTGCGAGGGCGGACGGAGGCAGCGCCGCAGGTCAACGTGGGTCCGAAGGCGCGCTGAGACGCCGGGGAGCCGCCCCGGCACGCGGCCACGCACCATTTCGACTGTTGTGTCACATATGTGACCGACAAGCCGTTACCATCGTTGACCTCCACGCGCGGGTGTCAACCCGTCACCGTGAGTAGGTCTGCTTCGGTAACGGCCCTCCGGGCCGACCTGTACATGCCGGTATTCCGGCCAATGGCCCCCCAGTGCGCCGCTGTACGGGCAAGCTCGGCCTACCCTGCCTGCCTGTGACCCTCGAGCCCACCGCCGTCGACCCTCGCGATCCTCTGCAGCTGCGAGCGGACGCCCCCCTGTTCGATGCGTGGCTGCGGCACGAGGAGACGATCCGCGTGCCGATGACCACGCCGGGGCACAAGCGGCGCACCGACCGGTTCGGTTCCCTCATCGCCGGCGACGTCCCCAAGGACCGTGGCCTGGACTTCCGCCAGCCGTACGACCTCACAGCCGACGCCGAGGCACGCATCGCCAGGGCGTGGGACGCCGACTGGGCGAGAATCTCCGTCGGCGGCTCGACGCACGGCAACCAGTCACTAGCGCTCGCTCTGGGTCAGCCCGGCGACGAGGTCGTCGTGGCGCGGTCGCTGCACCGCTCGACCTTCACCGGCCTGGTGCTGGCGGGCCTGCAGCCGGTGTGGGTGCAGCCGGAGATCGATCCGGCGAGCGGACTGCCCATGGGCCTGCCGGTCAGCCGGGTCGCCGAGATGCTGCGGCGACACCCGCGCGCCAGGGCCGTCATCCTCACCGAGCCCTCCTACGTCGGCACCGTCTCCGACCTGACCGGCCACGCCGAGCTCGCGCATGCCCACGGCATCCCGCTGATCGTCGACCAGGCCTGGGGGGCCTACTTGGGCTTCCACCCCGACGTAGGGCAGCACGCCCTGCAGGCGGGGGCGGATGCCCTGGTCACGAGTGCGCACAAGACGCTGCCGGCGTACAACCAGGCCGCCTTCGTCATCGCACGCACCGCGCGCCTCGACGCCACCCGGTTGGACCGGGGCTTCGACGCGACGCACACGACCAGCCCCTCAGGCGTGATCATGGCGAGTGCCGACGCGTCGCGAGCGCTACTGACTCGTGACGGCCATCGGCTGATCGGCGACCTCATCCGGCTCGTCAGCAGAGCTCGCGATCGCCTCGAAGAGGTCCCGGGCCTGCGAGTGATGCGGTCCCGCTCGGGTATGACGGTCGACCCGACCAAGCTGGTCGTCTTGTTCGCCGGTACCGGCGCCAACGGCCTGGACGTGGAGTCGGACCTGGCCCGATCCGGTATCAACGTCGAGAACGCCGACCAAGACTCGATGATCTTGCTGGTGACCATGGCCGATGACGAGCGCCCGGTGGCGGCGGCTTGCGGTGCCGTGATCGACTCGGTCGAAGCCAGGCGAGGGACGCCACGGCCGGTGACGCCCCAGGGCGTGTGGACGGTTGCACCCGACGTCGTCATGTCACCGCGCGAGGCATTCTTCGCTCCTCACGTGACCGTGCCCGCCGCCCAGGCCGTCGGGCGGGTCAGCGCCGAACTGGTAGCGCCGTACCCGCCCGGGGTTCCGGTGCTGGCTCCCGGGGAACGGATCACGGCTGAGGCCGTGACGGACCTGCAGGCTGCGGCCGACGCCGGTGTCCAGGTCCGATACGCCACCGATTCGACGCTGCGGACCTTCGACGTCGTGGCATGACGGCGACGGGCTACGGGTCACTCCTGGACCCCAGGCCCTCGCCGGCCACCGTGCCGCGACCGCGACCAGCCCGTTTGCTGTCGTACATGGCATGATCCGCTGCCCGCAGCATACTCTCCACATCCGGTTCGAAGGGCGGGCTGAGCACGAGGCCCAGGCTCGCCTGGGGGCGGATGATCGACGCCGGATCAGTTTCGTCGAGGGCAAGCGGTTCGCCCAGGCTGGCTGCAACCCGATCGAACAGCTCGGTCGCGGACCATTGGCTCGGTAGATCCCGAAGGACGAGGACGAACTCGTCGCCCCCCAGCCGCGCGAGCGTGTCCTCGCGGCGCACGAGGGTAGACAGTCGCTCGGCGACCGCGACGAGCAACAGGTCCCCGGCGGTGTGCCCCCAGGTGTCGTTGACTGCCTTGAAATGGTCGAGATCGACGAACAGGAGCCCGGTTCGGCCGGTGGCAGCTTCGCTCGCCAGAGCGAATTCAAGACGATCAAGAAAAAGTGCCCTATTGGGCAGCCCAGTGAGAGCGTCATGCGTGGCATCGTGGTGTGCCTGCTCGCTGAGCAATGACAATGCACGTGATGCCGCCACGACTTCGGAGACATCCCGCCAGGTGATCACCAGCCGGTTGTCGCCGGCAGGGGCCACCGTATTGTCGAACGCCGCCTGCCACTGGCCATCGACGTCACGGACGTCGACCCGATGCTTCGCGATCGTGCCCGTCGACAGGGAGTCGATGACCACGTTCCAGAGACCGGTCTCGACCGCCTCGGGAAAGAAGTCCAGGAGATCCCGGCCGATGAGCTCTTCCGGGCCGGCGGCCAGTGGCGAGGCCCCGGCCTTGTTGATGGCAATCAAGCTCAGACCGACGGGTCGGCCGAAGCTGTCGCGACGGACGTCGTACACGGCAAAGGCGTCACTGGTCGCGTCCAGGGCGGTCTGCAGCGTGGATCGCACTGCACCCGTCTCCTCGTAGGCGAGCGCGAGCGCCCGCTCGGCGTGCACCCGCTCGGTCACATCGCGCCACGTCGAGAGGATGAGATCACCACCGAGGGGCACCTGAATGCCCTCGAAGATACCGCGCCAGGAGCCACCGTCGATTTCCCCGCGAACCGGGACCCGCTTGCCGGTCGTCATCGCCTCGATGAAAGCCTGCCACAGGCCGAGTTCCACGGCGCCTGGCAGGAATTCTCGGAGTTCAAGGCCCACCAGAGCGTTGGCATCGCCTTCGTATGCCCCGGCGGCGGCAGCATTGAGGAATATCAAGAAGAAGCCAGCGACCGAACCGTCGGAATTCCACTCCGCTCGGTACACGGCGAAGCTGTCGTCGCTGGCATCGAGGGCCCGGCGCAGGAGAGAATCGCCGTCCGCGCCGAGGTTCACATCGCTGAGCCCGGTCATGGTCACGTCGAGCCAGACGATATGACGGTGCGAACGAGCAATTGTCAAGAGACGACGACCTGCCTGCGGAACGGCCGCGCTCATCTCGTATTGTTCGGCATGACCGGTCTGCCAGACCCGAGCCAGCGCGGCCCACAGGCCGGGGGGAATCGAACCCCCGAGATCCGCCCGGAGTCGGCGCCCGACCAGGTGCTGCGAGGCGTACCCGAGGAGGGCCGCGCCCGCCGGGTTGGCGGCCAGAACCTCGAAGTCGGCGACCTGGCCCTGCGTGTCCTCAAGCGGCGTCCATCGCACGATGCCGGCGGGTAGGTCATGAGGGACCTCGACAGGGTCCGCCCAATGCCCCCCGACTAAGGATCCGCTCGCCTCCACGTGTTCACCTCCCTCTTGAGCGACTCGGCCTTGGCCCTGCACGACCTCCCATGAAGCGACATCGACTGGTTGCTCAGTGAGCTGCAGCGTTGAGGCCATAGAACCCGATCCAGCAAGAATCTGCTCATGTCGATGTCCGTGGACCTCAGTAGGGTCTGTGACCATGGACGTGGTCATGGTCCCGGGATTCTGGCTGAACGCAAGGTCATGGACCGACGTGATGCCCGCGGTGCAGTCGGCAGGTCATCGCCCGCACCCGCTGACGCTGCCCGGGCTTGCATCGCTCGACGATGACCGGGCCGGCATCGGACTGGCCGATCACGTCGGTGCCGTGGTCACGGTCATCGACGATATGGCGCCGGGCGTAGCGCTGGTCGGTCACAGCGGGGGCGGCGCGATCGCGCACGCGGTGGTCGATGCCCGCCCGGACCGAGTGGCTCGGGTGGTGTATGTCGATGCCGGACCGCTGGGTGATGGCGAGGCGATCAACGATCAACTCCCGGTGGTCGACGGCGAGATCCCGCTGCCCGACTGGTCAATGTTCGAGGCAGAGGATCTGGTCGACCGCGATGGCGAGCTTCGTGAGCGGTTCAGGGCCACGGCGATCCCGCAGCCGGCCGCGGTGGCCACGGACCGCCAGGTGCTTCGCGACCCGCGCCGGTATGACGTGCCGCTCACGGTGATCTGTTGTGAGTTCTCGTCGGGGATGCTTCGCGAGATGATCGCCCAGGACCACCCGTTCACCGCCGACCTGGCCAAGGTCCGCGACGTCGAATTCGTCGATCTGCCGACAGGGCACTGGCCGCAGTTCACCAAGCCGACCGAACTCGGCGCGGCCATCGTCGCGGCTCTACGCCCCTGACCGAGCCATGCCCGGTCGCGACTGCACAACCTGGGGTCCGCGCCATGGTCGGCGGCGGACGTCGACACGCGAGAGTGTGGCGCGCATGAGGCTTCGTGACGTGGTCCTCGATGACGTCGACCTCTACATCCGCATGCGCTGCGATCCCGTGATGATGGCTGACCTCGGCGGGCCGATGCCGCGGCTGGATGGTCTTACCGGAGTTTCAGCGACGGAGAATCGCCAGGGCGGCTGCTGGCCATGTCCTGGAGAGAGCCCGCGGTGAAAGGCGTTGGGGCGTCGTCCCTGCAACTCCCAGCGTCGCTAAGGAGCCGTATTGCAATAACCTCCTTATTTTCGCGGATTGATTGTGTAG
>CAZEYA010000217.1:0-6216 GCA_964516515.1 uncultured Kineosporiaceae bacterium
CGCAGCTCCCCCAGCCGTTCCACGAGACGAAGCCACACGGTCTGCGCGACATCCTCCAGTTCGGCGCGACTCAACCGATACCCCAGCAACACCCGGACCAGCAGGGGCGTGTAGCGGGCGACGATCTCGTCCCATGCCCCTTGGTCACCGTCGACAGCGGCAGCCACGAGGAGGGTGACGTCAGCTTCGGCCCCATGCCCGTCGTCCATGCCGGACCCTCCTTTCTCGCGCTTCTCACGCATACAGAGGGCGTGGCCAGCCGCCTGATACCGGGTCACGGAAAGAACTTCCCGCAATCTCACCAGTCGGGATGGATGCGGCACAAGGGGGTCCTGGCGTGCCGCCCAGCGTTCGCCGGGCGGCACCAGCAGCCTGGTCGTCAGCGGCGGATGGAGAAGGTCACGCTGGTGCTGGTCGAGGTGTCCTGGTTCGCCCCGAACGTGAACGAGTAGGACCCCACCAGTTGCAGGACGTCACCGGGGTCGGCGTTCGCCCACCCGGCAGGGATGTTGACCCGGTGCTCGGCCTGGAACGGCTGCTGCGCCTGCGCCAACGGGAAGGCCTGCTCGATGACCGTCACCCCGGTTCCCCGGGTGAGGTTGACGACGCCGACCCGCAGGATGGCGTTGTTGGCAAACTGGAAGATGTCGGGACCGATCTCCACGTTCGCGACCGCGTCGAAGGTCTCACCGACGCCGATTTCGTCGAGGGTGAAGAACGTAGCGACGTCGGTCGGGTAGAGCAGCTTGATGACGGCGTCGAAGTCTCCGGCCATGGTGTGTCTCGCTTTCGTATCCAGTGCGGCCGCCCGGTCACCCGCTGGTGAACCCATCACGTGCTCGCACAAGGAACGGAGCCGCGAGAACCGTTCGGGATACGCGGACGCGGCTGTCGGCGCACGACCCGCTAACGCCGCCCGAGCGTCAGCTTCGCCCCTGGCGGCTGTCCTGCCGGGCGTCGGGGATGACGAGACTGCCGACGAACGAGACGACCCCGACGATGATCGCGCCGGCGACGGCCGTGCCGAAGGAGGCCACGTCGAAGCCGAAGCCCAGCCGGGTACTGAGCCAGCCGGTGAGCATGAGCAGCAGCGCATTGACGACGAGCGCGAAGATGCCGAGGGTCAGTAGGTAGATCGGGAAGGTCAACACCCTGACGACCGGCTTGATGGTCGCATTGATGGCACCGAACATTAGGGCCACGACGAGGAGCGTGATGATCGCTCGCTGGCCCCACTGGTTCACGTCGGGCTGGTCGGCGACGACGATCCCGTTCAGTACGACAGCCGCCAATGCCAGCCCGGCCGCGGTGATCAACAGACGCAGAAGGAAACGCACGGCGTCACCATAGCGCTCTGGGCGATCTCTGCCTGGCGTCACCCGATGCACTGGCGTCACCCGATGCCGGGGTGCAGTGGCTTCTCCTGGCAGGCCTTTGGTCCCTTTCTTGCGTGCCCTACCTGTCGACATGATTCGTGACACGAAACGCGGCGGTTGTCGGCCACCACGAAGGAGACCTGAGATGTCACTCATTGAAAGTTCCCTGTCACGGCGCTCGTTCATCCGGGCCGCACAGGGCGCGGGCGTGGGATTCGCCCTCTGGGCGTACCAGCCAGGCAGGGCTGCCGCCACGGTGATCGCCACCGTAGCGACCAGCACGATCTCGCCCGGCGGCATACCGAAGTACGTGACTCCCCTGCTCATCCCGCCGGTGATGCCTCGCTCCAGTGTGCGAAGCCACCGCGGAAGGCCGCTCGACTGCTAAGAGATCTCCATGACCCAGTTCAGCCAGCAGATCCTTCCCGCCGGGCTGCCCGCCACGACCGTGTGGGGTTACGGCGCCGTCACCCCTGGCGAGCGCGGTGGCCTGCTGCTCCACAACGCCCCGTCGCTGACGATCGAGGCGAAGGCCGGCCGGCCCGTGCGGGTCACGTGGATCAACGACCTCCGTCGCGCCGACGGCACCTACCTGCCGCACCTGCTGCCCGTCGACCCCACCCTGCACTGGGCCAACCCGCCGGGCGGGATCGACGGACGCGACATGCGTCCCGAGTTCACCGAAACGCCGGGCCCCTACAACGGGCCGGTCCCGATCGTGACCCACGTGCACGGTGCCATCGACGTGGGCGACGAGAGCGACGGCTACCCGGAGGCATGGTTCCTGCCCGAGGCAGTCGACATTCCGCAGGACCACGCCGCGACGGGCACCTGGTTCGACTTCTTCGCAGCCAAAGCCGCCGCGACGCTGGGGACCGCATGGGGCCCTGGGCACGCGACCTTCCAGTACCCGAATTCGGGTCGGGCGGCCACGCTCTGGTATCACCACCACACCCTGGGAATGACCCGGGTGAACGTCTATGCCGGGCCGGCGGGCTTCTTCATCGTCCGCGGTGGCGCGAACGGGGACGACGAGGTCAAGGACCGCCGCACGGGTAGGCGGGCCGTGCTGCCGGGCCCCCCACCCGACCGCGGTGACACCTTCCCCGCCACCACGCACTACTACGAGATCCCGCTCGCCATTCAGGACCGGTCGTTCAACGAGGACGGCTCACTGTTCTACCCCGACACCCGGGAATTCTTCGACGGCTACCCCGGCCCGTACCTGCCGGAGACAGACGTGTCGCCCATCTGGAACCCCGAGTTCTTCGGCGACACCATCATCGTGAACGGCAACACCTGGCCGCGGCTGGACGTGGAACAGCGCCGCTACCGGTTCCGGTTGCTCAACGGGTGCCAGGCGCGCTTCCTCGTCCTCGACTTCAGCCGGATCCCGGGCGTCGACGTCTGGGCGATCGGCAACGAGGGTGGCTTCCTCGACCGCTCGGTCAGCATCACCGCGGACCACGTCAACCGGCTGCTCATGGGCCCCGCCGAGCGGATGGACCTCATCGTCGACTTCACGGGAGTCCCGATCGGCGACCACGTGCTGGGCAACCTCGGCCCCGACGAGCCGTTCGGGGGTGGCATCCCCGACGAGGACTTCGACGTGGCCGACCCCGCCACGACTGGACAGATCATGCAGTTCAAGGTCGGTCCGCGGATCTCGGCCGACCGCAGCACGCCGCCGCGGCACCTCAGGTTGCCGGACGCTCGCAGGCTTCCGAGAGCCACGATCCGGCGGCCGCTGGCGCTGCTCGAGATGATGTCGATGAGCGCGGACGGTCCGGCCCAGGCGATGCTCGGCACCATCGCGGGTGACCCGAACGTCGCGCCAGGCGTCTGGGCACAGCAGATGTGGATGGACGAGGTGACCGAGAACCCGGCCGTCGGAGCGGTCGAGGTGTGGGAGTTCTACAACGCCACCGCGGACGCCCACCCGATGCACGTCCACGAGGTCGCCTTCGAGGTGGTCGACCGCCAGGACATCACGGTGGACGAGGCCACCGGCCAGGTGCAGGTGATGCCCGGCTCGGCGCCGCTGCAGCCCGTTGCCTGGGAAACGGGGTACAAGGACACGGTCATCGCCTATCCGGGGCAGGTCACGCGGGTGAAGGCACGTTTCGACAACCCGGGCCAGTTCGTCTGGCACTGCCACATCGTCGAGCACGAGGACAATGAGATGATGCGGCCGCTGCGCATCGGTCCCGCGCAGCCGGGACAGCCAGGGGCATGACATGAGCGCAAGTGGCGATTCGGGCTCGTCCGACAAGCCCGCCGTGAGGAACGACATGCCGAACGGGCCTGCCCGCCGGCCGTGGCTTCCTCCCCGCTGGTTCGTCCTCCTGGCCTGGTACACGCATCGTGGGCTGTACCGCCTGTCCCGCGGACGCGTGGGCTTACGGCGCCCGAGGGAGCGCCGCAGCTGGGGCACGCTACGCCTGACGACGACGGGGCGGCGCACCGGGCGCGAGCGGAGCGTGATGCTCGGGTACTTCGAGGACGGACCGCGCATGGTCACGTTGGCGATGAACGGCTGGGCCGACGGGGAGCCGGCGTGGTGGCTGAACCTCCAGGCGCATCCGGAGGCCACAGCCGAAGCGTCGGACCGGACCTGCCCGGTCAGGGGCTACGCAGCTGCGGGGGAAGAGCGATCTCGCTTGTGGGCGCGCTGGCAGACCATCGACAGGAATCTGGATGAGTACGCGGCGCGCCGGTCGTCGCAGACGGCGGTGGTGATCCTCGAACCGGTGCCCCCGGGTGCCACCGCCTGACCGGACCTCTCCCACGGCCAGATGGGGATTACCGACCGTGAGGGATTGCCTCAGGGCGATAGGTCAGTCGACTCGCCGCAGGTACGTTGCGACGGCTGGGTCGGCGGTCAGGCGCAACGCGTTCGCCCGGGCCGCGTCGGCACGCGGGTCGGCGAGAGCGTCGAGGACTGCCGCTCGGGCGACCCAGTACGGCTGATAGCTACGGGTGCGCTCCTCGGGCAGAGTGTCCAGCAGCGCAAGGGCCTGGTCCGCCCGGTCGTCGGCGAGGGCCGCGGCGGCGCGGGCGACCAGGACGCCGACTGTCGGTGACAGGTGCGCCAGGCCCTCGTACAGCTGCGCGATGGCCCGGTGGTCCGTCGTCCTCGTTGCGGCCCGTCGGTTGTGGACAGACTGGATGGCGGCCATGAGCTGGTAGGGACCGAGTCGTCGGGCGAGTGCCGCACGGGCGAGGTGCTCCGCGGCCTCGGCCACGAGGGCCTTCGACCAGCGGGCCGTGTCCTGCTGGTCGAGGGCGACGAACGTGCCATCAGGGGTGCGGCGGGCGTCGCGGCGGGCATGGCTGTGCAGCAGCAGCGCGAGCAGACCGGCGGCCTCGGGGTCGTCGGGCAGGAGCTGGACCACGAGCCGGGCCAGTCGGACCGCTTCGGCGCTGAGGTCGCTGTGCGGCTGCGCGGCCGGGCCCACGGTGTCGGGCGACCCTGCTACCCGGGCGCCCGGTTCGTCCCAGCCGGCCGTGTACGCGGCGTACACCGCGTCCAGGACTGCGCCGACCCTTTCGGGCAGCTCGTCAGGGCCGGGAATGCTGAACGGCACTCCGGCAATACGGATCTTGGACTTGGCGCGAACTAGACGCTGGCCCATGGTTGCGGGTGGGACCAGGAACACCGCGGCGATGCGGTCGGCGGCCAGACCGAGCACGGTCTGCAGCATCAGGGGCCCGCGCGCGGCTTCGGCGACGGCAGGGTGCGTACAGGCGAACATGAGCTGCAGCCGGACGTCCGGGATGGTGCTGGCCGTCCTCGGCTCGCTGTGGTGGTCGAGCAGGCGGGCCACCTGGGGCATCGCCCGGCGGGCGGTGTCGCGGCGCCGTGCGGCGTCGACGAGGTTGCGTCTGGCGGCGGTGACCAACCAGCTCTCGGGGCGGTCGGGAACGCCTCGCTGCGGCCACGTCCGTAAGGCCGCGACGAAGGCATCGGCGAGCACGTCCTCGGCTGCGCCGATGTCACCGGTCCCCGCAGCGAGATACGCCACGAGGCGCCCGTAGGAGCCGCGCGCAACCTCCTCCACCGTCGTGTGCACGGCAGTCGTCGGCGTCGCGCTCGACACGGGCGGCGTCAAGACCGGGGCGGGATCAGCGGACGCAGCTCGCACGATCCGCCATTCACCGAGGGGCAGCGTGACGCCCATGTCAGCGCAGCGTCCAGATCGGTGACGTCGATGACGAAGTAGCCGCCCAGCTGCTCTTTCGTCTCGGCGAAGAGGCCGTCCTGCACCACCCGGGAACCGTCGAGCACCCGGACCGTGGTCGCCGTGAAGGGTGGCTCCAGGCCCCCCGCTCCGGTGAGGATGCCCGCCTCGGTGAGAGCGGCGATGTGTAGGAGTTCCAGGACTGCCAGTAGGCGTCCCGACGCTCCGGATCCTCACGGGCCTCGAACGCCGTTTCGTCCTCCATCGCCATCAGCAGGTACTGCATCACTGCCTCCCGGGCTATGGGCAGGACCGGTGTCCTGCCGCTCGTCAGGTAGTAGACGTCATGGGTGGCCCGTTTTCGACAGCCGGGGACGGTGCACACAGAAGGTGCATACGGAAGTTCTGAGAGAGGGTCGGCCAGAGTGTCTAAATCTGACCCGGGTCCGCGTCTGCACGGTGCCGCCGCGACGAGGAGCGCCGCGGGGCACCGGAGAAGGAGACCGACATGACCACTGCCACAACCGCTGACCCGACCATCGACACGACCCTGAAGATCCAGCTCGCCATCAAGGCCACGCCGCAGTCGGTGTGGCGGGCCCTCACCGACGGATCCGTCACCCCCGCCTACTACTTCGGCTTCACCGCCGAGTACGGCG
>CAZEYA010000218.1:0-6177 GCA_964516515.1 uncultured Kineosporiaceae bacterium
CGCCCCGACCCCTTGTCGACTCGCCCGCCCGGGGTGCTGACGGGCCGTGCCGCCGGCGTCGCGCTGACCGTTGTCCTCTTCGCCTCTTTCATGGACCTGCTGGACGTCACCATCGTCACCGTCGCCGCCCCCGCGATCTCCGCTGACCTGGGGGCGACCGCGAGCCAGCTGCAGTGGCTGGTCGCCGCGTACGTCCTCGCGCTCGGCTCCGGTCTGATCACAGGGGGCAGGATCGGTGATCAGTACGGTCGTCGCCGGATCTTCCTGGCCAGCCTGACGGCCTTCGCGGTGACGTCCGCCGCCTGCGCGTTGGCTCCCACCGCTGCGGTGCTGATCGGTGCCCGGGTCGCCCAGGGCCTGGCGGCAGGGCTGATGGTGCCCGCGGTCTTCGGCCTGATCCGCTCGTCCTTCACCCCCGCCGGGCTGGCCAGGGCCTTCGGAGCCTACGGCGCGGTGCAGGGCCTTGCCGCGGTCGCCGGGCCGCTGCTGGGTGGCTTCCTGGTCGAAGCGGACCTGTTCGGACTGGGCTGGCGGGCGATCTTCTGGGTCAACCTGCCCATCGCCGCCCTCGCGCTGGTCCTCGGCGCGCGGGTACTCCCTGAATCCACCGACCGCAGCCCCGCCCGGCTGGACCTCACCGGGGCGGGCCTGATCGCCCTCGCGGTCGTCGCGCTGCTGCTGCCCCTGGTGCAGGGCCGGGACTGGGGCTGGCCCTGGTGGGGCTTCGCGGTCATGGTCGGTGGGGTGGTGCTTCTGGTGGTGTTCCTGCGCTACGAGCGCGCCGAGGCCCGCTCCGGCGGCCAACCGGTGCTGGACCCTGCGCTGCTGAGGGTGCGCAGCTTCTCCGCAGGGCTGGCCGCGTCGATGGTGTTCTTCGGTGCCATCGGCGCCCTGTTCCTGACCCTGTCGATCTACCTGCAGGCCGGCACCGGGCGCAGCGCATGGCAGAGCGGCGTAGTGATGCTCCCCTACGCGATCGGCTCGCTGATCACCTCCGGGATCGGGGTGGCCCTGGCCGCCAGGGCCGGCCGGGTCCTGCTGATCACCGGCTCGATCACGCTTGCGATCTCGCAGGCCCTGCTCTGGCTAGCGGTACGCGGAGGTGACGACCCGGGCTACTGGGCGCTGGCGCTGCCCCTGTTCGTCGGCGGGCTCGGGTTGGGTCTGGCCGCGCCTGTTCTGGTCAACGTCGTGCTCGCCGGGGTACCCGGCCGCGACGCCGGGACGGCCGGGGGCGTGCTGTCCACGGTCACCCAGCTCGGCGGGGCAGCGGGCATCGCGGTGCTCGGCACGGTCTTCTTCGCCGCGCTGGACCGTAACCTCGGCGCAACGTCACCGCTGCAGGCCTACAGCGACGCGTTCGCCCTCGTGCTGCCGCTGGAAATGGCGCTGTACCTGCTGGCTGCCGCCCTGATGCTCGCGCTGCCGCGCACCGCGGCGAGCCACCCCGAGACGGGGACCCCGGCCGAGGCCGGGGCATCCGCGTGAGCCGGAACCGGCCTGCCAACGAGGTGATCGTCGTGCGCGGTGCCCGGGCGAACAACCTGCGCGGGGTCGATATCGACATCCCCAAGCACCGCCTCGTGGTCTTCACCGGTGTGTCGGGATCGGGCAAGTCCTCGCTGGCCTTTGACACCATCGCCGCAGAGTCCCAGCGGATGCTGAACGAGACCTACCCGGCCTTCGTGCAGAACCTGATGCCGCGGCTACCGCGCCCCGACGTCGACCGCCTGCAACACCTCAGCGCCGCCATCGTGGTGGACCAAGCGGCGATGAGCGGCAACCCGCGCTCGACCGTGGGCACGGCCACCGACACCCTCAGCGGACTGCGCACCCTCTTCGCCCGCCACGGCAGCCCGGGCGTAACGGGCCCACGGGCCCTGTCGTTCAACGACCCCGCCGGCGCCTGCCCGCAGTGCCAGGGCAGCGGACAGCAGGCCCTTGTCGAGGTAGACCGCATCCTGGACGCGTCCAAGTCTTTGAACCAGGGCGCAATCAGCTTTCCCAACTTCGCCGTCGGCTCGCTGTTCTGGAAGGTGTACGCCCGCAGCGGCGACTTCGACGTCGACCAACCGGTCGAGCAGTTCACAGAGGCCCAGCGCGAGCACCTGCTGACCGGCACCGGACCTAGCGTGCAGACCGGCTCGCACCCCATGGCCTACGAGGGCTTCATCAGCAAGATCCGACGCCTCTACCTCAGCAAGGACCCCGACGTGCTGACCGCGCGCGTGCGCGAGGCGGTGCAACGGTGCGCCACCGTGGGCCCGTGCGAACAATGCGGCGGAAGCAGGCTCAACGACGTCGCCCGCGCCTGCCAGATCGCCGAGCAGAGCATCGCCGACCTGTGCACGATGCAGGCCAGCGACCTCGCCATCTGGCTGAGCGCGCTCGAGTTGCCCGCCCCGCTAGGCCCCGTACGAGCGGGCGTGCTGGCTGCGCTGGAAGCCATGGGCCAGGTCGGGCTGGGCTATCTCGCCCTGCAACGGCCCACCTCGACCCTGTCCGGCGGAGAGGCCCAGCGCATCAAGACAGTGATGCACCTCGACTCCGCCTTGAGCGAGCTGACCTACGTCTTCGACGAACCCGCCGCCGGGCTGCACCCCCACGACACTGCCCGGGTGATCGAGCTGCTGCGCCGCCTGCGGGACAAGGGCAACAGCATCCTGGTCGTCGAGCACCAGAGCGACGTCGTCCTGGCCGCCGACCACGTCATCGACCTCGGCCCCGGCGCCGGCTCAGGCGGCGGCCGCGTCGTCTTCCAAGGAACTCCCAAGCAGCTCGCCGCCTCAGACACCGTCACCGCGCGGCACCTCAACCGGCACCTGCCGATCAAAACCGACGTGCGCGCGGGAGCCGGCACGCTGCAAGTGCAGGGCGCCACGCGCAACAATCTGCAAGACGTCACCGTCGAGGTCCCGCTCGGCTGCCTGGTCACCATCACCGGAGTAGCCGGGGCCGGCAAAACCTCGCTGCTGGCCAGCCTGCCCGCCGGCGACGACGTCGCCGTGCTCGACCAGAGTCCCATCCGCGGCTCTCGCCGCTCCAGCTGCGCCACCTACGCCGGGGTTCTCGACGACATCCGCGCCGACTTCGCAGCAGCCAACGACGTCAAGGCCACCCTGTTCAGCCCCAACTCCGACGGGGCCTGCCCCGAGTGCTCCGGCCTCGGAGTGACCTGGATCGCGAACGCCCTGGGACCGGAGGTGGGTACCCGTTGCGCTACCTGCGAGGGGCGGCGCTTCCGAGCCGACGTGCTGTCACACACTCTGCGCGGGCTCAACATCGCTGACGTCCTGGACCTGTCCCTCGAGCACGCCTCGACGTTCTTCGCCGGCTCTCGCACAGGCGAGACCCTGTCCCGGCTCACCGCCGTCGGCCTGGGCTACCTCGCCCTGGGCCAGCCGGTGACCCAGTTGTCCGGCGGTGAGCGCCAACGTCTGCGCCTAGGCATCGAGATGGGCCGGCGCGCCAGCGTCTACGTCCTGGACGAGCCCACCACCGGGCTGCACACCGCCGACGTCCACGTCCTGGTCGGGCTCTTCGACAGCCTCGTCGACTCCGGAACCAGCCTCATCGTCGCCGAGCACCACCGCGACGTGATCGCCCGCTCCGACTGGGTGATCGACCTCGGACCCGACGCCGGCCATGGAGGCGGCCACGTGGTGTTCACCGGCCCCCCCAGCCAGCTACAGCACGCCCAAACCCACACCGGGCGCGCGCTGGGCGCCACCCACACCTGACCTGCCACCCCCATCCTGAAGGAGAACCTCATGCCCGACCGCTCCGGCTCCCGCCTCGACCACCTCAACATCGCCGTCCCCGACCTCGCGGCGGCCGTCGCCTTCTACGAACCCGTCCTGGGCAGCATCGACATCACCAAGATGCTGGAGATCCCCGCCCTGGGCGACGATCAGCCCGCCATGACCGGGTTCGGACTCGCTGACGTGAAGCCCTACTTCTGGCTGGTCGATGCAGGAACCGTGGGCTCGAACATGCACGTGGCCTTCACCGTCCAGACCCGCGAGGCCGTCGAGACCTTTTACCGAGCCGCCCTCGACGCGGGCGCGGCCTCGCTGCACGCCCCAGCGGTCCACACCGAATACCACCCCCACTACTACGGCGCCTTCGTCACCGACCCCCACGGCATCAACCTCGAAGCCGTCTGCCACCACCCGCCCCAGAACCACCCGTGAGCACGCGACACAGCCCGCCCGGTAGGAGCGATCGCAAAGGTTGACGGCGGCCGACGAGTCACCGAAGGGCCATCGACAACCGGACAAGATCCGGGTCCCGGCGTCACAGGCCGATACCGAGCGGAGACAGCCGCCCACGAGGTGGACAACCTCGTCGTCCAACGCTGACCTCTTGCTGATCACAAAGGCTCTTTGCAAATGGCCTCTGTGGTCGTACTCTGCGACAGTGAACGAGGCCCCGTACACCCGCGCGACCGGCAAGCCCGCCACTGTCGTCAGCACGTCGGACGCCCTCAAGGCCGTGGCGCACCCGCTGCGCCTGCGGCTGATGTCGTTGCTGCGCCGGCGCGGACCCTCCACCGCCAGCCGGCTGGCGCGCGAGGTGGGCGAGTCGAGCGGGTCCACCAGCTACCACCTGCGCCAGCTGGCCCGCTACGGCCTGGTCGAGCTGGATGCGGAGCAGCCCAACCGTCGGGACAAGGTGTGGCGTGCCGTGCACGACGCGACCGACATCGACGTCGGGCAGCTGGGCGAGGACCCGGCGGGGCGGGCCGCCCTGGCCCGGCTTGTGCAGCTGCAGGTCGAGAGGTTCGCCCGGCACGCGGCCGCTGCGAGCCATCTGCCGCCGGACGACATGCAAGTCTGGGGACCGGCGATGGGCTCCAGCGACGCCATGACGCGGCTGACCCCGGCCATGCTCCGAGAGATGCGCGACGACCTGCTGCGGCTGGTGATGACCTGGGTGGACCGAGGTGATGCACTACCGGACGATGCGCCCGACGCCCGACGGGTCAGCCTCTACTTGGGGGCCGTGCCCGTCCTGGACGACGGGACGGACTGGTGAGCGAACGCCGGTACGTCCGCTCCTTCGCCGCGCTGCAGGCACTGCAGTATCTGCCGCTGGGCTTGTTCGTGCCGGTGGAGATCCTCGTCATGCAGGCCCGTGGGCTCACCGCGGCGCAGATAGGGGCCGTCGTCGCCGTCATCGGGCTGACGACGGCGCTGCTGGAGCTGCCGACCGGGGGGCTCGCCGACGTCGTCGGTCGGCGGTTCGTGCTCGTCGCGGGGGCGGTGGTCACGTTGTCCTCGCTGCTGCTCCTGGCGTTGGCGAGCACATTCCCCGTGTTCCTGGTGAGCGCCCTGCTGTTCTCCATCGGCAAGGCGTTGGAGTCGGGCCCGCTGGAGTCGTGGTTCGTCGACGCCGTCAACGACCTCCACGAGGCGGGGACCGTCAGGGACGCCGTGCTGACCCATGGGTTGTCGCGGGGTCAGACAGCGGTGGCGCTGTCGGTGGCCGTGGGTGCCGTGGCGGGGGGCGGGCTCGCGGAGCTGGCCCGACGAGCTGGTGTGCCGGCCTCCGGCGACGCCGTCGTGGTCGCGCTGTCGATCCCGTTGCTGCTGGCTGCCGCGCTGGTCGTCGCGCAGGTGGTGGCTCTGCTGGTGCTGATGGATCCGCACCCGCACCCTCGACAGGGACTGGGCCAGGTGGTGCGCGGCGTTCCCTCCGCCGTCTCCGACGCCGCCCGGCTGGTGGTGGGTGACGCCGTGCTGCGCTGGTTCGGGCTGCGCTGGCTGCTGATCCCGGCCGGATTCCTGGCCTTCGAGCTCGTGACGCCGATCCGGCTGGCCGACCTGTTGTCCGACGCCGCGGCCGCCGCCGCCGTGCTGGGCCCACTGGCGGCGGTCTGCTTCGTCGCCTCCGCGGTCGGTGCCACCGTCGCACCGTGGGTCCGGCGGCGGGTCGGTGCCCTGCTCGGCGCCGGCCTGGCCACCGCCGTAGCGGGGCTGGCCCTCACCGTCGCCGGCCTGGGCGGCGTCGCCGGGCTGGCCGTCGCGCTGGTGGTGGCGAACTTTTTCATCGGGCCGGTGAACGCGTTGAACGGGCCGTTCCTGCACGCCCGGGTGCCGAGCTCACGGCGGGCGACCATGCTCAGCTTCGAGGCGGTGGTGGCCAACCTGTCGGTGGCAGCCGGGGCCTTGGTCC
>CAZEYA010000219.1:0-6094 GCA_964516515.1 uncultured Kineosporiaceae bacterium
CGCAATGGCTCTTCCGGAGACTGCCCAGGGTGGGCATCACGAGGCAATGGCAGGCCATAGAGACCTGTACCGCACCCGCCCGGCCGCGTGCCCGAAAGGGCATTGACATGCCGATCCGGGGGGGGGGTAATCTGCTCCCGAGGGATAGTTCAACACGAACCTGGAGGAAAACGTCATGAAAAGGATCTTGGCTTTCGTCAGCGTAGCCGTCGCAGTTCTTGCTGGCGCCGGCCCGGCGCACGCGGCAATGGATTCGAACTGCTACCTGAACACACCCCAACCCACCACGGATGGCGTCAACGTCTACTTCACGGCATCCGTCTCGTGTTCCACATATATGGATAACACCGCGGTGCAAGCAGGAGCTCGCATTCTCGAAAGAAATGCTGCAGGATATTACGAGACACGTGCTGGATGGGCCTATGCTTACTCTGGTGGCACGACGTATCTCCCGAAGTCTCGCTCGTACAACTGCAACGGCAATGGGACCGACACATATCGCGGAACTGGCTACGGGAAGACGAGCGACAACGGTAGCCAGACCAAAGAGGGATCATCAAGAAGTCTTACCTGTTGATGATCCGCGGCCGCCTCGTGGCAGCCACAGCGGCGATGCTGATGGGCGCTGTTACGATGGGCTGCTCAGCTTCTAACCCTGGTGGTTCTGATGGAAGCGGTCAGACGGGTGTCCTGGAGGACAGCGTGGTGTCGGAGGCCGAGTATCGACTCTCGGTGGAAGCGGAGGCGGCGTGCGTTGAAGCAGAGGGATGGGAGACATCCGAGATTCGCCTGCAATCGGATGGCGTGATACTCGGGTTCTCTGTGCGCCTGCCGGACACTTCTGGACCACCCCGGGAAGATCTGATGGATGAGGCGTCCGCTGTGCAGGATCGTTGCTACGATGAGCACTTGGACGATGTCGAACGGGCGTACTTCCGATCTAAGATTCCCACAGGCGCCGAACGGGATGCCATGTTTGACAAGTTGCTCAAGTGCCTCGGTGACGCCGGTCTGGCGGGACTCTCGCGTAGCAATAGCGAAGAAGAGATCGTGGGAGCTATCGCGAAGCAGTATCCTGACAGCATGGAAGGGGGCTTGGTGTGTGTTGGCGCTTTCCCGCTGGTATTTCCTGAGGGGATGTTCCCTGAGTAATTCGGGGCCGCTGAGTCATAAATTCCTGACTATCGCGGAGGCCACGCAGTGAGAGGTGGGTGGGCCTTCGCCTCCGCGGTTGTAGTGACCGTCGTGTCGGCCGCGGCGTTGGTCATTGTGGGAGTCGTTGGTCGTCCGGTGCCGCAGGTCGTCCAGCCGAATCCGACGCCGGTCTACGTACCGGTTGATGTCGCCGAATCGGACCGCAATCAGGCAGCGACCATCCGCATGTCGACCGGCGTCCCCGTCGCGATCCTGGCGGCAGGTGCCTCGGGGGTCATCACGCAGACCCCGGTCTCGGTTGGGTCCGAGGTGGTCGATGGCACGATCGTGATGCAGGTGAGTGGGCTCCCCATCTTTGCCCACCAATCGGCCACCGTCCTCTATCGCGACCTGTCACCAGGCGACAAGGGGCCCGATGTGGCGGAGTTGCAGCGCTTCCTCGCCGCGCACGTTGTACCGACCGTCGCGCAGGACGGGGTCTATCGCCGCAGCACCCGGTTGGCGGTCCAGGAACTGCAGCGTCAGATGGGCGTGTCACCGGCCACCGGGGTCGCGAGTTCCACGTGGTTCGTGCGCATCGACGCGCCATTGATCGTGGGCACGCGAGCTATCGATCCCGGTACCCCGGCACCTGGCCTGGGTGCGACGATCCTGACATCCAGGGCGCAGGTCAAGGAGGTCGTGGTACAGCCGGAACGCCCAGTCGAGGCCGGCGAGTACGTGATCGTCGCAGCGGGTGTCCGAATCCCGGTGACCTACGACGGCACGTCGTGGACCGCCCCAGATCCCCAGCCGCTGCTCGCCGGTGCCGCCGCGGCAGTCGCTGCACCTGGTGACCAAGCCGCGACCGGAACATCCGTGACCGGTGTCGCGGCACCGGCCAACGGGTCAATCACCCTCGAGGGCCGTCTCGCCCTCGCCGAGCCGATCCGTGCCGTGGCTGTTCCACCAGGGGCGTTGGTGCCATCCGCGAGCGCTGACACCTCTTGCGTGTGGATCGAGGCGAGTACGGGCCCAGAACAGGTGGCGGGAGTCGTCGTGGTGGCGGTCTCACCGTCGGGAGCCGCCTTCCTCGCCGACGACGGCCTTGCCGGAAAGCAGGTACTGCTCGACCCCCTCGCGTATGTGGCGGGCGACGGGTGTCCCTGATGGCGCGGGATGTCCACTTCGGTTACCGCCGCGATCGTGTCGTGTTGGACGGGGTTGACATCGAGGTGGGGGCCGGGTCGAGTGCGGCGTTGATGGCCCCATCGGGGGCCGGCAAGAGCACCCTGCTGACTATCCTTGGCGGATTGCGTCGACCCTGGTCAGGTTCGGTTGTGCTGACGGAGGCTGGGTCGGACGGGGATCTTCGACAGCCGGTGTCCTGGGTCTTCCAGGCGATGCATCTCATGGGCCGCCGCACGGTCGTCGACAACGTCGCGATCGCTGCTCTCGCCCGGGGGCATCGTCGGGGTGACGCCGATGTCGTGACTCGCTCACAATTGTCGCGTTTCGGGGTGGGCCACCTCGCGGAACGGCCACAGCGGGACCTGTCGGGTGGTGAGTCACAGCGGGTGGCCCTAGCGCGGGCGGCTGTCGCAGATCCGCTTGTGGTGCTGGCCGACGAACCAACCGCCAACCTCGACCGGGCAAACGCGGACCTGGTCATCGACGTGTTGTTCGGTGGGTTTCCCCACGCGGCGCTCGTCGTCGCCACGCACGACCCGCTGGTGGCCGCTCGGGCGGATGTGATCTACCGCCTCGAATCCGGTCGACTCCGAGTCGACAAGGGCACAGCGTGAGCGGTTGGCGCTCAGGCGAGATTGTCGAAGAAGCCGTCCGCAGGCTCCGCCCACTTCATGTCCTCACCGGGGTTACCGTCGCCGCCCTCTGCGGCCTCACCGTCGTTGCCGCTGCCGCCGACTTGCAACGTGCTGCCGACGTGGTGGCCACCCGTGACCGAGTCGGCTATACAGTCTGGGTTGTCACCGTGCCCGATACCGAGACGCTGTCCGCGGCCGGTTGTTCCGACGTGGCCGCCGTGGATCAGGTAGCGGCGGCGGGTGCCGCGTACGGCGAGAACACCACGATCTCCGCCGTGTGGCTGCCGACCCGTCTCGACGTATCCATCGTGGATCTTTCGCCCGGCGCCATGCGCACCTGGACTCGTTCCGATGTCGCAGCCGGGGTCTTCGTCGGTGACGAGTTGAGCGCAGCCACCGGGATGCCGGTGGGTGCGTCGCTGAGCACGGCTGACGGCGCTCTCACGGCGGCCCAGCGACTCGATGCCGCCGTGGTGCCCGGTTTACTTCGATCGAGCGTCGTGCGTGTCGTTCCTGCAACTGGGGTCGCGCCGGAGTGCTGGTTCCGGCTTGACGAGTCGGCGGCTTCGGCGGCGGCTGACATCGCCGCCGTTGCCTTTCCCGACAATCTGACCTTCGTCGCTCGATACTCCGAGATCGACGATCTCTCTACAGACCCCGTGGCCGTGCTCACCGAAAGTCCGCTGCGCTTCGCGTGGCTCATCGCAGTCGCCGTCGTCCTCCTCCTCGTCGTACTGCTGGGCCTGTCCACCCGCACGGAGGTCGGCATCTACCGTGCCACGGGGTCGAGCCGACGGGATCTGGCCACTATGGCGAATCTCCAGATCGTCATCATCGTGCTTACCGGGGCGCCCGTTGGGATGCTGCTGGCAACCCTCGGGGTGTGGTGGTTCGGCACACCCCTTGCTGGTGGCGACTCCCTGTGGTTCATCCTGCAGCCCGGCGTCGCGACAATTCTTAGCGTGTTGGTCCTTGGCCCTGCCGTTCTGGTGATCGCCTCGTCTGGTCGGGTCGTCGACGCGCTTCGCGGCTGACCCGGCGGCCATGTTGGGTCTGCTGCACGAGTAGGTCACAGCCTGCCTCAGGCGGCGAGTGCGACCTGAGGGGCTGTCCATGGTCTCGTACTCGATAGGGTCAGCCTGCCGAGTCGGGATTGGCGTCGGCGGTCGTGGTACGCCCGTACCTCGATGTCCGCGGCATGCAAGGCCTCACCACTCGCGCCACCCGCCCGGCGCCGGCAGCCACGTCGCCGTGTCCGGCCCACCTGTCGCCATTCAGACGAGGAGCTCGTCCATCGTCACGGTAAGGCCGACGAGGTCGAGTGGAACGTCGAAACCCACCCATTCAATCCGCGCATACCCCTCGTCGCGGGGCACCGTGTGCACGGCGACCTCCCGACGCCGGACGTGCACGACCCAGTAGGTGGGGATGCCCGCGCGGGCGTAGATCCGAGGCTTGCGGACGAGGTCGATGCGGGCACTGCTGTCGGTCACCTCGACCACGAGGTGGGCGAAGGACGGGTGCACGCTCCGGTCGAGGTCGCCGTCGACCACCGCGAAGTCAGGCTCGGGCTCGGACTCGTCGGGGGCGATGATCGGCAGTTGAACGCGGCTCGCGTATCGCTCGCCGAAAGCCTTGTACAGCTTGACCACGGCCCGGTTGCCGAGAGCCTGGACGATCTCACTGTGCAGCGGTCCCTGTGGGGACACCCTCACCAACATCCCTTCGAGCAGCTCGACGTGCTGACCGTCGAGTTCTCCCGCCTCGATCAACAGGTCGTACTGCCGCCGCGTGAGCGGTAGAAGCTGTTCGCTGGTGTAGTTCACCGCCTGCACGCTCACGATCGTGAGTTTAGCTCGCGGCGGCCGGCCGGGCGGTTGCTGCCGACGTCCCTGTCGTTTGTGGGACACCATGTCCGGCATGGCGACCGAACGTGGCCACGGTGCTGAACAACCGCAGCGTCTGCTCACCGGCGCGCAACAGCATCGGCAGCGCAAACGCGCCCCCCTCGGCTGCGGGCTGCTCGGGATGCGGAAAGGTTTCCGCCACGGCGAGCAGCTCATCCAGCGACGCGCTCGGCGCCGCAGCGGCGTGCTGGCGCACCTGGCGCAGCAGGTGCGCCCGCCACGGCCCCAGGTTCTCCAGATGCTGCGCCAACCCGCGCGGGTGCAGCGTCACCCGGACCACGTTGACCGGCGGGTCCAGCAGCTCGGGGTCCACCAGCGCGCCGAGCATGCGATCCACCGCGGCGTTGGTGGCGACCACGTCGAACTCTGCGTCCAGCACCAATGCCGGGTTGGGCAGGTGACCCTCGAGCACCCCGTCGAGCAGGTCCAGCAACGCGCCGCGAGCGACCCGGTCGACCCGGGCGTCGGGGTAGGCCGGAGCCAGGCCCGCCCCGAGCAGCATGAGGTTGATCTCGCGCAACGGGACGTCGAGCGCGCCCGCGAGCCGCAGCACCATCTCCCGGCTCGGCGTCGCGCGCCCGGTCTCTACGCACGACAGGTGCCTGGCCGAGGTCCCCGCCCGCTCGGACAGCTCGAGCTGGGACAGACGGCGCCGCTGGCGCCATAGACGGATCAACGACCCGGCCGGTTCGGTCGTCGTGGTCACGAATGCCACCGTAGAGCCGGGGCGGGCGGCGCGGCCATGACCTCGCAGGTCATCGACGGGACCGGCCGCCGACAACAACAGTGGGCCTGCCGAGCCAGACCGCCTGGCTCCCAGCACGGAGGAGGGCACTCCCATGACCGACACCGAGCTCGCCGACCGCTACATCGACGCCTGGAACGAGACCGACCCCACCACCCGAGCCGCCCTGGTCAAGGACCTGTTCAGCGTGAACGCCCGCTACACCGACCCGATGGCCGCAGCTGAGGGTCCAGAGGCCATCAGGGCCACCATCGGAGCCGTGCAGAACCAGTTCCCCGGCTTCCGCTTCCGGCTTGTCGGAGAGGTCGACGGCCACCACGACCAGGTCCGCTTCACCTGGGAGCTCGGTCCCGGCAGCGAACCCGCCCCGATCGTCGGGTTCGACGTTGCCGTCCTCGGCCCCGACAGCAAGATCCGCCTGGTCCTCGGGTTCCTCGACCGCGTCCCGCAGATATGAGTCGAGCAACAGCCGAGGCGTACCC
>CAZEYA010000220.1:0-6086 GCA_964516515.1 uncultured Kineosporiaceae bacterium
GCCCGCGAGGGGTTCTGGTTCAGCTCCCTCAATCCAATGGTCTCCATCCGCCCACAGTACTACAAAATGTAGGTACTCCAGGTGCTTTGCTCCGGCCGTCCTTGAGCACCGTCACCCGGCCCCCGATCGTCCTGATCTCGTCGGAGCCGGTGGGAGATGTAGACGACAGCGACGCCAAAGCCCGTGAGTTCCCGCACGACCCGG
Source organism: uncultured Kineosporiaceae bacterium (assembly GCA_964516515.1). Lineage (GTDB taxonomy): Bacteria > Actinomycetota > Actinomycetes > Actinomycetales > JBBAYJ01 > JANNOG01. The sequence continues at coordinate 205 of CAZEYA010000220.1, forward strand.
AACAGATTGCTGACCTCGTCGGCATCAAGGACTGCCGACGGCTCGTCCATGACGATGAGCCGGGCGTCGCGCGACAGGGCGCGCGCCATGGAGACGGTTTGTTGACCGGCGGCGCAGAGTCAGCCCACCTGGGTGCTCGGCTGCAACCCGCGATGGCCCAACCGGGCCAACAGTCTGCCGCGAGCCGGACCTGACGCGAGCGGCGCGAAAAGCCGAGCCTGTCCCGCTCGTGACCGAGGAAGATGTTCTCCGCGACGCTGAGGCGATCGCATCCTTGCCGGCGTCGTCCTCACAACGGGCAGTCAGGCGCAGCGCATCGGTGACCGGCTTGCCGTGGCGCCAGTCGACAGTTTGTGGCGGGAGTCCTAAAAACCCATCCGGTTCAGTGCTGCCGGGTCCCGCTGCCAGTCCTTGGCGACCTTGACCCGGATGTCGAGGTGCACACGAGTGCCCAGCAGGCCCTCGATGCCGCGGCGGGCGCGGGTGCCGACATCGCGCAATCGCTCACCGCCCTTGCCGATGACGATGCCCTTCTGGCTGTCCCGCTCGACGAACAGCCACACCCGGACGTCGGTCAACGGGTCCGCCGGATCCCTGTCCTCGCGCGCCTCGATCTCCTCGGTAACGACCGCGATCGAGTGCGGCAGCTCGTCGCGGACACCGTCAAGCGCGGCCTCGCGCACCAGCTCAGCGATGAGGATGTCCATCGGCGCGTCCTGCACCTGTGCGGCGCCGAACAGTGGCGGACCAACGGGCATCAGGGCGCTCAGCACCTCTCGCAACGCCTCGACGCCCGATCCGGTGGTGGCCGACGTCGGCACGTAGTCCGCGACGTCCAGCGGTGTGGCGGCAGCCAGGTCCGACGCCGCGGTCAGCGCCTGCGCCACCCGGTCACGGCTGACGAGGTCGGTGCGGGTGACGGCGATGACGACGGCGGGCCGATGGCGCGGCGAACCGGCCGTGGCGATGTGGGCGGCCAGCATCCGGTCGCCGGGGCCGATGGCACCGTCCGCCGGCAGGCATAGCGTCACCACATCCACCTCGGCCACGGCGTCGCGCGCCAGATCGTTGAGGCGCTGCCCCAGCAGGGTGCGGGGCCGGTGGACCCCAGGGGTATCGACCAGCACCAGTTGCGCACCGGGGGCGTGGACGACGCCGCGCAGCACCCGCCTCGTGGTCTGCGGCTGCGGGCTGGTGATTGCGATCTTCGTGCCGACCAGGGCGTTGACCAGCGTCGACTTACCGACATTCGGCCGCCCGATCAGGCAGGCGAACCCGGAGCGAAACGGTGCAGCGGCCGCCGTAGCCTCGCTCATCCGCTGTGCACGACCGGTGAACCGACCTCTGCCAGCAACTCCAGGTCGGCGACCGTGGCACCGACGCCGACGACGGCCACCGCCTCGATGTCGGTTGCGCCGCTGGCGACCGCGGCGGCGACAGCAGCCTGCACCGGCGTCAGCGCCAGCGCCGTCAGCGCCACCGGGCCGGCGACATAGGTGCGCCCCATACCGTCGCGTACCGCGGCCCCACTGCCCACGCCGCGGGCGGCGACCGATCGCGCCAGCGTCAGCAGCTTGGCGTCTTCCGCGCTGATATCGGCCGGCGTCGCGACGATCGGGATCGGGTCAGGCATTGGCGCCTTCCGTGACGGGGCGGTCCGCGGGGTCCTCGCTCGGCTCGGTGAGTTCCACGGTCACTGTCCGCAGGCGGTTCCGGCGGCCCACCCTGGGGTCGGCCGTGATCAGCAGCCCCTCGATAGTGGCGCTGGCACCCGGTAGCGGCACCTGGCCGAGGTGCTTGGCCAGCAGCCCGCCGACGGTGTCGACGTCGGAGTCGTCGAGATCGAGGTCGACCAGTTCGGACAGCGAGTGCAGGTGCATCCTCGCGCTGACCCGCCACTTGCCGGCATCGAGCTCCTCGGCCTCCGGGGCCTCCTGGTCGTACTCGTCGGAGATCGGGCCGACGATCTCCTCCAACAGGTCCTCGATGGTCGCCAGGCCCGCGACTCCCCCGTACTCGTCGATGACGACCGCCAGGTGCACCGAGGCCGCCTGCAACTCGCGCAGCAATTCGTCTGCGGCCTTGCTCTCGGGGACGAAGAGCACATCGCGCATCACGTCGACGACCGTCAGGCCCTCGGCCAACGTCAGCGACGGTGCTACGAGACCGGCATGCGGGTGCAGTTTCGCGGCCACGTCCTTGACGTAGCAGACGCCCACCACATCGTCGGAGTCGATGCCGACCACCGGCAGCCGCGAGAAGCCGGACTTGAGGAACAGGTCCATGGCGTCGAGCAGGTCGACGGCCCGGTTGACGGTCACCATGTCGGTGCGGGGCACCATGACCTCGCGGGCGCGCAGGCTGCCGAGCGTCAGGACACGCTGGGCCATGATGTTCTCGTCACGGTCGATGACCGAGGATTCCTCGGCCTGTTCCAGCAGGTCCCGCAGCTCGGCCTCGGTGGCGAACGATCCCGATGCCGCCGGACGGCCACCGGCGGCAGCCGTTGCGCCCCGGGCCAGGATCGATGCCACCGGCCCCACCAGCGTCACCAGAACGAGCAGCAACGGCGAGCCCAGCAGGGTGACGACCTCGGGATGGCGCTGTCCGAGAGCGCGGGGCCCGACGCCGATGGCCAGGAACGACACCAGGCCGAGGCCGAGGCCCGCGATGAGCAGGACCTCCCACCACTGCGCTCGCCACGTGGCCACCGCGACGGTGATGGACACGACCGCCACGGTGTCGGCCAGCACCCGGACCAACGTGGAGACCGCGAGGGCCCTGGCTGGGTCCTCCGAGAGCCGGGTCAGGCTGGCCGAGCCGGCGCGGTCCGACTCGCGCAATGCCCGCACCCGGGAGCGGCTCACGCGTGGGAAGGCGGCTTCGACGGCGGAGAGGACGCCGGCCAGCACCAGCAGCGCGACCGCGACGATCACCAGGATGGCGACGGGTGGATTCATCGGTGCTCGGCGATGAACGTCAGCAGCAGCTTGCGCTGCAGCGCGAACATCGCCTTCTCCTCCTCGGGTTCGGCGTGGTCGTATCCCAGCAGATGCAGGATGCCGTGCGTGGTGAGCAGCAGGATCTCCTCGGCGGTGGCGTGTCCGGCGGCTGCCGCCTGGGTGGCGGCCACCTGCGGGCAGACCACGACGTCGCCCAGCAGGCCCGGCTCCGACGGCCGACCGTCGGTGCCCGGCCGCAGCTCGTCCATCGGGAAGCTCATGACGTCGGTGGGGGCCGGGTCGTTCATCCACTTGGCGTGCAGCGAGGCGATCGTGGCGGGATCGACGAGCAGGACTGACAGCTCCGCCTGGGGGTGGATGCGCATGGTGTCCAGGACGTGGCGGGCACAGGTCGAGATCTCATGCTCGGTGAGGCCGTCGAGCTCGATACCGGACTCGTTGGCGACATCGATCATGTTCGGGGCACCCCCCCGTGCTCGTCCCATCGCGCGTAGGCGGCGACGATCTCGCTGATCAAGCGGTGCCGGACCACGTCCTCGCCGGTGAGGTGACAGAACGCCACGTCGTCGATCCCGCCGAGGATGCCGGAGACGATCCGGAGCCCCGACGGCGTCCCGCTCGGCAGGTCGACCTGCGTGACGTCACCGGTGACCACCATCCGGGAGCCGAATCCCAGCCGGGTCAGGAACATCTTCATCTGTTCCGGGGAGGTGTTCTGCGCCTCGTCGAGGATGACGAAGGCGTCGTTGAGGGTGCGGCCCCGCATATAGGCCAGCGGCGCCACCTCGATCGTTCCCGCCGCCATCAGCCGAGGAATGGATTCGGGGTCGACCATCTCGTGCAGCGCGTCGTACAGCGGCCTCAGGTACGGGTCGATCTTCTCGTTCAGGGTGCCCGGCAGGAAGCCGAGCCGTTCCCCGGCCTCGACGGCCGGCCGGGTCAGAACGATCCGGTTGACCTGCTTGCTCTGTAGCGACTGCACGGCCTTCGCCATCGCCAGGTAGGTCTTGCCGGTGCCGGCGGGCCCGATGCCGAAGACGATGGTGTGGGCATCGATGGCGTCGACGTAGCGTTTCTGGTTGACGGTCTTGGGCCGGATGGTCCGGCCCCGGGTGGACAGAATGTTGGCGGTCAGCACATCCGACGGCCGACCTGCGTCGGGGGCGCGCAGCATGGCCAGCGAGCGCTCGACCGCCTCGGAGGTCAACGGCTGGCCGGCCCGCAACACCCCTCCCATCTCGCTCAGCAGTCGCTCCGCGAGGGCCACGTCGGCGTCGGGGCCCGCGAACGTCACCTCATTGCCGCGGGCGTGGACGTCGAGGCGGGGCAGCGCCCGCTCGATGGTCCGCAGGTGCTCGTCGCGCGGGCCCAGCAGCGCGACCAGCTGCGTGCCGGCGTCCACGACGATCGTGCGCCGGGCGGATCTGGTGTCGGGAGTGCTCAGGAGGTCACCCATCTCATTGCGGAAGGCCGTTCATGGCGCCTGCCAGGACGTGGCCGTGGGCATGAAAGACGCTCTGCCCGGCTGCGGCACCGGTGTTGAAGAGCAGCCTGAAGTGACCCTGGGGCGCAAGCTCCGCTGCCACCCGATCGGCGGCGGCCACCAGGTCGGCCAACTCGGTTGGGGCGGCCGCGGCCAGCCCGACGACGTCGGCACGATGATTCTTCGGCACGACGAGGACGTGGACCTCGGCCTTGGGGTCGATGTCGTGGAACGCGATGACGTGGTCGGTCTCGAAAACCAGCCTGGCCGGGACCTCGCCGGCGACGATCCGGCAGAAGATGCAGCCGGGGTCCCGCAGCTCGTCCGCGAAAGCCATGTCCGAAACGGTACCCGCTGCTGCGCCGCCCCTTTCGTCAACCACCCGCCAGCTTCTCCTTCAACCGGTTGAAGAACCCGCCAGCACCGGCGGCGGCCGTCAGCCTGCCGGCCGGCCGGTCCTCGCCGCGCAGCCGGGCCAGTTCGGAGAGCAGTCGTGACTGCGCCTCGTCCAACCGCGTCGGCACCGTCACGTCCAGGTGTATGTGCAGGTCGCCGCGGCCGGAGCCGCGCAGGTGGCTGACCCCGAGGCCGTAGAGGCTGACCACCTCGCCGGGCTGCGTGCCCGGCTTGACGTCCAGCGAGCGCGGGCCGTCGAGCGTATCGATCGGGATGCTGGCACCGAGCGCCGCGGCCGTCATCGGTACCTCGACGATCGCGTGCAGGTCGTCGCCCTCGCGGCGCAGGGTCGCGTGAGCGCGCTGGAACACCTCGACGTACAGGTCGGCCGCGGGGCCGCCGCCGGGCCCGACCTCGCCTTGCCCCGCCAGCTGGATCCGGGTACCGGTCTCGACACCCGGCGGGATCTTGATCGTCAGCGACCGCCGGGTGCGGACCCGGCCCTCGCCGGAGCACTCGTGGCAAGGGCTGGGGATGACCGTGCCGTAGCCGCCGCAGCGCGGGCACGCGCTGGTCGTCATCACCTGGCCGAGGAACGACCGGGCGACCCGCTGCACCTGACCACGGCCGCCGCAGACGTCGCAGCCCGCGATCGACGTGCCCGGCTCGCAGCAGCTGCCGTCGCACCGCGAGCAGGTCTCGGCGCTCTCGACGCGGATCTCGCGGGTCGCCCCGAAGACCGCCTCCTCGAGATCGACATCGAGCCTGACCAGCGCATCCTGACCGCGTCTAGACCGCGAGACCGGTCCGCGCGCCGAAGAGGTCTGGCCGAAGAAGGTCTCGAAGATGTCGCCGAAGGCGAAACCGCCACCGGCGAAACCGCCGTTGCCGTTGTCGGACCCGGTCGCGTCATAGGCCGCCCGGCGCTCGCTGTTGCTCAGCACCTCATACGCGTGCGAGACCTCCTTGAACCGGTCCTCGGCATCGGCGCCCGGATTGACGTCCGGGTGCAGGGTGCGGGCGAGCTTGCGGTATGCGCG
>CAZEYA010000221.1:0-6034 GCA_964516515.1 uncultured Kineosporiaceae bacterium
CGCCACCCGGCTCACCGGGTCGCTCAGGGTCGTCATCGAGGCATCGAGGTCGGCGACGTCCCACGATTCCCCGATCAGCACGTTCGGTGGCAGATTCCGCCCGAGATCGCCCAGGCGCCGACCTCCCCACGGCTTCTCGACCAGCCGCGGGCGTAACCGCAGCGGCGCCAGGTCGAGGTCGGTGGGCGTTGCCATCCGGGTCATCACGTCCAGATCCGGTGCTTGGGTGCGTCGGCGGGCGGCTGGCTGGCCTCCCAGACCCGGCGCCACCGAGCGACCTGCGGACCCGATGAGGGCGGCGTTGCCCCGGCGATGGCGCGCTGCCGGGCGCTGAACCAGTCCGTGCCGTCCTCGTCCAGCAGCGCGGCGACGGCCTGCTCTATCCGGCGACCGAAGTCGCGGGGCCCTTCGCCCTCGGTCGCGATCACCGGGTCGCCGTAGCGGACGGTCACTCGCGGCCGGCCCTTGGACGGCCAGCCCTGCTCGCGCGGCATCGCGTTGAACGCGCCGCGGATCGCGACCGGCACCACCGGCACCTGTGCCCCGAGCGCGACGAACGCGGCGCCGAGCTTGAACTGCGCTGTCCAGCCATCGGAGGTGCGAGTGCCCTCCGGGAACCACGCAATGCTCCAGCCGTCGTCGAGCAACGCGCCCGGGGTATTCGACATCGACCCGCCGCGCCGCTCGATCGGGAAGGTGTTGAACAGCAGCGCCGAGCCTGCCGCTCGCCACCAGGTGTCGAAGAAGTAGTCCGCTGCCGCAGCCATCGCGGTGCGTCGGCGCCAGGCGGGCGGCAGCGTGGTGAGGATCATCGGGGTGTCGACGTGTGAGGCGTGGTTGGAAACGAAGATCACCGGCCCCGTGATCCGCCGTAACACGTCCAGGCCGTGCGCCCGGACGGACACCTGCGAGCGCAACAACCAGTGCATTCCCACCCCGAGCAGCACCTCCCGGACCGCCTGCGCCAGGGGCGTCCGCGCCCATCTCGTCGGGAAGACCCGGGTCGAGCGAGCGGGGACGAACGCCTCGGCCGAACGGGGCACCAGGGCCCGGCGCCCGACTCCCCATCGCCAGCCGCGAGCGACGAGGCCGACGTCGGCGACGGTCTCGCGGACGAACTTCGCCGGGGTCTGGGTCATCGGGCGCTCACGTGACGTCCGCGATGAGGTGCGGCGGGTTGTGCAGGTAAGTGATCGACGGGTTGCGGCCCACCGCGCCGGAGACCATCTCCAGCGCGTCGGCGAGCGTCGAGGCCGCTCGCATCCCCATCCGCTCGCACGCCTTGCGGTCGCCACCCACCCAGACCACGTTCTGGCCGCCGCCGGGCGCGCCGTTGCCCAGGTGATCCAGGGCGTGGGCGATCCAGTACCACATGTAGAACGGGTGGACGCCGTGGTAGGCGTGGCTGGTGCGGTACAGATGGACGTACCAGGGGTCGGTGGCGTACTGCTCCTCGAACTGCTTCTCGATGACCGAGGGTTCGACCGAGGTGGACAGCACCTCCTCGAAGAAGTCCACGTAGCTGGGGTGGTGGAGCTGGTTGAACTCCCATTCGACGGGGTGATAGAGGATCACCGCGCCGCCGGATCGGACGATGGGTGCGCCGCGGTAGGAGTTGAAGTAGTACCCGAGCCCCATGCAGGCGGCCAGCACGGGGTTCATGATCGAATCGACGTTGTAGGGACCGATGAACGGCACCCCCATGATCGCCACGTCGCTCTGGCCCTGGACCTCGACCAGCTGCTGGCGGTGGATCCGCTCGATGGTGATGTCGTGGACCGGCTCGACGGCGCCGGCGGTGATGCCGGTCAGGCCGTAGACGGAGCGCACGTCGTGGAAGATGCGGTGCCGCATCCGCTTGGGCGCGATGGCCAGCCCCCGACGGGCGGCGAGCATCTTGGCCTGGTCGGCGATCGACCATTCCCATTCGCGCTTCTGGAAGTACGAAAACGCGTCGGGGAAGATGTCGTTGTTGAACGTCGTCTCGATCTGGAAGACCTTGACGTGCTCGGCGACGACGCGTCCCATCCGCCACGCCGAGGAGTGCAGCTCGGACTTCGTGTGGTCCATGAAAGACCGTGAGGCGACCATCGTCGAGCTGTTGTGGTGGTGCCGCAGTGAGCTGTAGGGGGCCAGGCCGACGGCCACGGACTTGTGCCCGCCGCTCATCGAGACCTGGTTGACGTTGACGTAGACCAGCAGGTCGGACTCGGCCGAGCGGAGGTGGATGTCGACGTCCTCGTCGTGCGCGGTCTTGCCAAGGTGGGCGATGTTGGCGCGGTCCTCGGCGTCGAAGTTGTAGAGCGCGCCTTGCGGGAAGAACGAGCGGAAGACGCGCTCGCCGACGATGTGCCTCAGCTCGGCCTCGGTGAGCCGGCGGTGCAACGCGTTGGCGCTGACCAGCTCCACGTCGTCGACGCCGGCGTGCGCGGCCAGCGTCAGGACAGCCTCGATGATCCGCTGCCGGATGTCGGGGGCGCCCATCGGCGGCAGCGGGATGGAGATGTCGTCGAAGGCGATCGTCAGCTTCATCCCGGCGCGCAGCAGGGCGGGCAGCGGCTCGCAGTCGATGGGGTGGTGCAGCGCGTTGGCGATCTCGGCGTCGATGTCACGGACCGCCGGCAGCGACTCCGGTGGGTACACCACCCGGGTACCGCGTGGGAAACGTTCGAGCCGGAACCCCTCCCCCTCGTGCACGACGAGCGGGGGGGTCCGGTCGTCGACGTCAAGGACGAAGCCGGGTCGGGTCATGACAGGCATCCAACCATCGGTGTCTCGGTCATCGGTGTCTCGGTTCGGGGATCGCAGCCATCACCCCGACCACAGCACGGACATCGGTAGTGTCCAGAGGCGGCCGCCAAGGTGCACCGGAGCGGGACAGGTGCATAGGACCACACCGGCGGCGAAGTCGTCCTCAAGCCGCTGGTCCAGCAGGCGTAGTCCGTGCAGGTCCTCACTGCGTACCGTGGCGCCGGCCTTGACCTCGATCCCGATGACCCGGCCGTCGCCCGATTCCAGTACGAGGTCGACCTCGTGCCCGTCTCGATCCCGGTAGTGGAACAGCTGGGGTCGGGTCGCTGACCATTCGGACTGTGCCCGCACTTCGTTGGTCACGAAGGTCTCGATCAGCCGGCCGGCGATGTCGGCGTCGCTGCGCACCCGGCCGCCGAGCAGTCGTGCGGCCAATCCCGTGTCGGTGAGTCCGATCGTGGGTCGCCGTACCACCCGTGACGTCAGGTTGGTCGACCACGCGGGCACGTTCTGGACCAGGAAGACCTTCTCCAGGTGGGCGAGGTAGCTGTCCGTCGTGGGCCTCGACAGGCCCAGGTCGCGAGCCACGTCGGTGACGTTGAGTTCCCCCGAGGTCCGGGCGGCGATCAACCGCAGGAGCCGCGGTAGCTCGCGGAGGTAGGCGACGTCGCTGACGGCGCGCACTTCACGATCGACCACGCCGGCCACGTAACTGTCGAACCAGGCGGTGCGCCTGCGGTCGGTCCGGTCCAGCGCGGGCAGGTAGCCACCCCTGACCGCCCGTTGCAGGACATCCGCCCGTCCCACCGGATGGGGTCGCAGATCACCGATCCCGCCACCGAAGGCGGCGTCGATCAGCCCAGTCCTGGCTTGGCCTCCGGCCAGTTCGGATTGGGTGAAGGGCCACAGGGTCAAGACCTCCATCCGACCGGCCAGCGAGTCGGCCAGGCGGGGGGCCCCGAGGAACCGGGTCGATCCGGTGAGCAGGAAACGGCCGGGGCGGCGGTCGCGATCGACCTGGGCTTTGACGGCGAGCAGGAGTTCCGGGACGCGTTGGGCCTCGTCGATAGCGACCAGGCCGGTCCTACCGGTGACGAAGCCGACGGGATCGGTCCGCGCCACGTCGAGGGTGGCCGCGTCGTCGAGGCTCAACCAGGTTCCCCCCTGCCCCGTCACCACGTGCTGAGCGAGAGTGCTCTTGCCGGCTTGCCGTGGTCCAGCGACAACCACCACCGGGGTGTCGCTCAGGGCTTCGTCCAGCGGACCAGCCGGAAGACGAGGACGGTACGCCCGGGAGACGGTAGCGCAACTCTGTGATTCGCGAGCTGCGAGCTGCGATTCGCGGACGCTGTCCTTGCACATCGCGGACCGCCGCCTTCTGATTCGCGGCCCCACGCGCCTGCGGTGTCGACCCCCCTGACCAGCGCTCGCACCCAAGGCCGTCGGGCCCTTCAGCGCCATCCGCGGAGCCCTCACTGGCACCCCGGAAGACTGCTAACTCACCACGAAGACGATCTATGACTGGTTCACGGGATATTCATCTCTACTGTCCCTGGACCGTCCCCACCTGAGTGGACACGGGGATGGGCTGCCCTGAATCTGGAGGCAGGTCGTCGAGCTGTTGTGGGGGTGCCGAAGTGAGCTGTCACGGACCGCCCGTAGCGACTCCGGTGGGTACACCACCCGGGTACCGCGTGGGAAACGTTCGAGCCGGAACCCCTCCCCCTCGTGCACGACGAGCGGGGGGGTCCGGTCGTCGACGTCAAGGACGAAGCCGGGTCGGGTCATGACAGGCATCCAACCATCGGTGTCTCGGTCATCGGTGTCTCGGTTCGGGGATCGCAGCCATCACCCCGACCACAGCACGGACATCGGTAGTGTCCAGAGGCGGCCGCCAAGGTGCACCGGAGCGGGACAGGTGCATAGGACCACACCGGCGGCGAAGTCGTCCTCAAGCCGCTGGTCCAGCAGGCGTAGTCCGTGCAGGTCCTCACTGCGTACCGTGGCGCCGGCCTTGACCTCGATCCCGATGACCCGGCCGTCGCCCGATTCCAGTACGAGGTCGACCTCGTGCCCGTCTCGATCCCGGTAGTGGAACAGCTGGGGTCGGGTCGCTGACCATTCGGACTGTGCCCGCACTTCGTTGGTCACGAAGGTCTCGATCAGCCGGCCGGCGATGTCGGCGTCGCTGCGCACCCGGCCGCCGAGCAGTCGTGCGGCCAATCCCGTGTCGGTGAGTCCGATCGTGGGTCGCCGTACCACCCGTGACGTCAGGTTGGTCGACCACGCGGGCACGTTCTGGACCAGGAAGACCTTCTCCAGGTGGGCGAGGTAGCTGTCCGTCGTGGGCCTCGACAGGCCCAGGTCGCGAGCCACGTCGGTGACGTTGAGTTCCCCCGAGGTCCGGGCGGCGATCAACCGCAGGAGCCGCGGTAGCTCGCGGAGGTAGGCGACGTCGCTGACGGCGCGCACTTCACGATCGACCACGCCGGCCACGTAACTGTCGAACCAGGCGGTGCGCCTGCGGTCGGTCCGGTCCAGCGCGGGCAGGTAGCCACCCCTGACCGCCCGTTGCAGGACATCCGCCCGTCCCACCGGATGGGGTCGCAGATCACCGATCCCGCCACCGAAGGCGGCGTCGATCAGCCCAGTCCTGGCTTGGCCTCCGGCCAGTTCGGATTGGGTGAAGGGCCACAGGGTCAAGACCTCCATCCGACCGGCCAGCGAGTCGGCCAGGCGGGGGGCCCCGAGGAACCGGGTCGATCCGGTGAGCAGGAAACGGCCGGGGCGGCGGTCGCGATCGACCTGGGCTTTGACGGCGAGCAGGAGTTCCGGGACGCGTTGGGCCTCGTCGATAGCGACCAGGCCGGTCCTACCGGTGACGAAGCCGACGGGATCGGTCCGCGCCACGTCGAGGGTGGCCGCGTCGTCGAGGCTCAACCAGGTTCCCCCCTGCCCCGTCACCACGTGCTGAGCGAGAGTGCTCTTGCCGGCTTGCCGTGGTCCAGCGACAACCACCACCGGGGTGTCGCTCAGGGCTTCGTCCAGCGGACCAGCCGGAAGACGAGGACGGTACGCCCGGGAGACGGTAGCGCAACTCTGTGATTCGCGAGCTGCGAGCTGCGATTCGCGGACGCTGTCCTTGCACATCGCGGACCGCCGCCTTCTGATTCGCGGCCCCACGCGCCTGCGGTGTCGACCCCCCTGACCAGCGCTCGCACCCAAGGCCGTCGGGCCCTTCAGCGCCATCCGCGGAGCCCTCACTGGCACCCCGGAAGACTGC
>CAZEYA010000222.1:0-6027 GCA_964516515.1 uncultured Kineosporiaceae bacterium
GTCGCCGGGAGCCAGGACGAGCAGGGACGCGTCGTGAACCGGTGCGACATCGCCGGGGTGCAGCATGGCGGCTTCGGCGTCGAGGACTGCTGGGGGCGGGCACTGTGGGGGCTCGGGACCACTGCCGCGCGCAGCAGGGACCCCCAGCGGGCGAGGGCGGCGCTGGCCTGCTTCGCCCGAAGCGCGACGCAGCGCTCCCCCCATCCTCGGGCCATGGCCTTCGCCGCTCTGGGCGCGGCGGAGGTGTTGCGCTTGTACCCCGACGACGAGACGTCGAGGGGGTTGCTGCGCGATGCGGTCAGCGCCATCGGCACCGGCTCCGGCGACCCGGCGTGGCCGTGGCCGCAGCCGCGACTGAGCTACGCGAACGCCGCGCTGCCTGAGGTCCTCATCGCGGCCGGCGACGCGCTCGGCGACGACCGCCTGCTGGGCAAGGGCCTGGTCATGCTGCGCTGGCTGATTGACGTCGAGACCCGCGACGGGCACCTGTCGGTGACCCCGGTGGGGGGATGGGGGCCCGGAGAACCGAGGCCGGCCTTCGATCAGCAACCGATCGAGGTCGCCGCGCTCGCCGACGCCTGCGCCCGGGCCGCGACGCTGACCGCTGACCCGATGTGGCACGAGGTCGTCGAAGCCTGCGCCACATGGTTCACGGGCGCCAACGACGCCGGGGTCGCCCTGTACGATCCGACCTCCGGCGGTTGCTGCGACGGTCTGACCGCGTACGGCCGAAACGACAACCAAGGAGCGGAGTCCACGCTCGCCATGATCTCCACCATGTTGCACGTCCGTCGACTCGACGTGGTCATTGCGTGAATCGCGCACCGCTGATCCGGCGCAGTGATCTCGTTCTGCGGCCGGATCCGGGCCGAGTCGTAGCCAGCCTGTTCCTGCCCGGTCAGGAATTGCCTGCCCCCGCTCAGTCGAGGGCCTCACGTGTGGTCGATCGCTGCCTGTCGTTGAGCGCCGACGAGACCCGCGATGCGCTGGACAGGCTGCGCGGCTATGAGGACCGGCACCGCGACCTGCGGCGAGTGCTCGAGGATCACTTCGCCACGGTCGCCGGCCGGGTGGACGTCGACCTCGAGGCGGACGGTGAGTTGTCCGTCGATCAGCGGGCATTGATCGGAGCGGCCTTCACGCAGGAGTTCGCGATCGAGGCGGCCGCGCTGTTCAACCCGTCCATCGTGGCGCACCCCGAGCCTGATCCAGATCCTGCTCGGTTGCGGTTCATCATGAGCGCTCGGGCGGTGGGCGAGGGCCACGTGTCCAGCATCGTGTTCTGCACCGGTGTCGTTGCCGACGCCGACGGCGAACCGTGCGTCGTCATCGACCCAAGGTCGCCGTACGCCACCCGCGGCACCGTGCGGCCCCAGGCAGGCGACGCCTACGAGACGGAGTTCGACCTCGCCACGGAGCTGTCCGAGCGCACCTTGCTCCCGGCGGCCGGACCCGAGAGCCGCGGTCTGGAGGACGCCCGTTTCGTGCGGTTCACCGAGGAGGACGGCTCCAGCACCTACCTGGCGACGTACACCGCCTTCGACGGGTCGCACATCACTCCCACCCGGCTGCAGACCGATGACTTCCGCAGGTTCCACGTCACCCCGTTCGCCGGGTACGCGGCGACCAACAAGGGGATGGCGCTGTTCCCCCGGCGGGTGGGAGGCCGCTACCTGGCGCTGTCGAGGTGGGATCGGGAGAACAACGAGATCGCATGGTCGAGCGATGGCCACGACTGGAACGAAGCGGTCGCCGTGCAGCTGCCGGGCCGCTCGTGGGATCTGGTGCAGCTCGGCAACTGCGGGTCACCGATCGAGACCGAGCGGGGCTGGCTGGTTCTGACCCACGGCGTCGGACCGATGCGCGAGTACGCGATCGGTGCTCTGCTGCTGGATCTCGATGACCCCTCAAAGGTGCTCGGTGAGTTGTCCGAACCGCTGCTGCGGCCGGAGGCCGACGAGCGCGACGGGTACGTTCCCAACGTCGTCTACTCCTGTGGCGCGCTGCGCTACCGGGAGACCTTGGTGCTGCCGTACGGCTGCAGCGATTCGAGCATCCGGCTGGCCTTCGTCGACCTGCCGCAATTGCTGGAGCAGCTTCAGTCATAGCGGGAGGTGACCTGGATCTCCCACTGGGAGGTGGTCGGGGTCAGGCCCTGGACGGCGGCGTAGTAGGAGTGGATGACGCCGGGTCGTGTGGCGTAGACGGTGCATCGGGGTTGGAACGGGCTCTCGAGATCGACGGGGATCTCGAATTCGTCGATGCGCTCGGCGCCTTCGTATCCGGCGCCGATGACGTACCCGGCGGTTTCGAGGGTGTCGGCCCAGGCCTCGCAGGTGTCGCGGGTATAGGCGACCTCTTGAGGGTAGATGTACTTCAAGGTGGGGCACCCGCCAGGATCACAACCGAAAGGATTGCCGCCGAGTTCCTCACTAGCGGGCGACAGGTCATCGGGAAAGCCGAGATCGTCTTGCGTGAACACCACGAGCAAGCCGCGTGGGTCATAGGTACGCCCCTCGCTAGGGATGGCCCACCGCCCGCACCCACTGGTTGCGATCGTGAGTGCCGTGATGAGGGCGAGCAGAACCGGTAGGCACGTCTGTCGGTGACCCGGGTGGACGGCGGTGGTGCCGGTCTCAGTCATAGCGGGAGACGACTTGGATCTCCCATTGCGAGGTGGTCGGGGTCAGGCCCTGCACGGAGGCCCGGTAGGCGTGAATGATGCCGGGGCGTTCGGCGTAGACGGTGCAGCGGGGTTGGAACGGGCTCTCGAGATCGACGGGGATCTCGAATTCGTCGATGCGCTCGGCGCCTTCGTATCCGGCGCCGATGACGTACCCGGCGGTTTCGAGGGTGTCGGCCCAGGCCTCGCAGGTGTCGCGGGTATAGGCGACCTCTTGAGGGTAGATGTACTTCAAGGTGGGGCACCCGCCAGGATCACAACCGAAAGGATTGCCGCCGAGTTCCTCACTAGCGGGCGACAGGTCATCGGGAAAGCCGAGATCGTCTTGCGTGAACACCACGAGCAAGCCGCGTGGGTCATAGGTACGCCCCTCGCTAGGGATGGCCCACCGCCCGCACCCACTGGTTGCGATCGTGAGTGCCGTGATGAGGGCGAGCAGAACCGGTAGGCACGTCTGTCGGTGACCCGGGTGGACGGCGGTGGTGCCGGTCTCAGTCATAGCGGGAGACGACTTGGATCTCCCATTGCGAGGTGGTCGGGGTCAGGCCCTGCACGGAGGCCCGGTAGGCGTGAATGATGCCGGGGCGTTCGGCGTAGACGGTGCAGCGGGGTTGGAATGAGCTTTCGAGGTCGATGGGGATCTCGAACTCGTCGACGCGGGGGGCGCCTTCGTATCCGGCGCCGATGGTATAGCCGACCGCTTCGAGGGTGTCGGCCCAGGTCTCGCAGGTGTCGAGAGTGTAGGGGGCGTCTTGGGGGTAGATGTATGTCAGGGTGGGGCAGCCGCCGGGGTCGCAGCCGAAGGGATTGCCACCAAGTTCCTCACTGGCAGGCGTCAGGTCGTCGGAAAAGCCGAGGTCGTCCTGGGTGAACACCTCGAGCAGGCCCCGCGGGTCGTACGTTCGCCCCTCGCTGGGGATCGAATATCGCCCGCAACCACTGGCCATTACCGTCATGGTGAGGACCAGGACGACCAGTACCGCGGGGGCGCCCCGGACGGTGTGGGGTCTGCGGTGTTTGGCGTGGCCGGTCATGGTCGGGTTGTTGTGGTGACGGCAGCGGGGCGGCATTCGGGTGCGGCGGCGGGTGCCGGTCCGGTGCGGGCCTGGTAGGGCTGTCCGGCCAGGAGCAGGAGCGCGTCATCCGGGGTTGCGGGTGTCGGGACGGTGCACCCGTTGATGTTCGTGGTGGGTCCGGTGGTGGTGGGGATCAGAAGGGCGGGTATCTCGGGGGTGGCGAGGTCGCCGTCGGAGTCGGTGGTGATGACGCCCGCGAGGGCGGCCATCAGACCGGCGGCAGCGGGATCGGGTAGGACGGTGAGCTGGGATACCGGGAGCACGGTGTAGGTGACGCTTGCCTCAGTAGCGTTGCCGGAGTCGTCGTCGGCGAAGACGTCGATCGTGTACGTGCCTGCCTGGGTGGTGTCGGCGGCCTGACCGTTGAGGGTGGTGCCCTCGCAGGTTCGTATCGCCGGATCGGTGCAGGTGAAGGTGGTGTTGACGTACTCCCCCACGGTGTACGTCGCGCTCTGGGTCGGGGATGTGATCGCGATCGTCGGTGGGGTCGCGTCACAGGTGGGCAGGGTGGTTACCGGTTGCAGCAGCACGAACCGGACGACGGTGTTGCCGGCTGGGCCGGTTCCCCGCAGATTGACCCGGTACAGGCCCTCAGTCGTGGTGGGCATGGTGACGGTGGCTTCTGCGGTCCCGTCCGGACCTGCGGTCACGGTGGCCACCTGAACGTCGTTGACTGCGGCACCCACCGTGCTGCCGGGCGCCCAGTCGGCGCCCCGGATCGTGACCGCGTCACCGGTGCGGGCTGCCGGGCACCCGCCGGCCGGGACGCCAGCCACGCTGTACGTCGCGTAGCCGTAGCTGGTGACCGCGGGCGCGGCTGCCCGCTGCGCGTCGACCTCAAGTAGGGCGAGGTTCGCCGCGCCTGGTGCTGTCGGTGTCGGATTGGCCGGCAGTCCCGTTCGGGTAGCCACCGCGCCTTCCTGGTACTTGCCGCGCAGGAACGAGGTGAGCAGGAACGAGTAGGCGAACTGTCCTCGGCCGTTGGGATGGTAGGGCCCGTCGGCCTTGCGGGATAGCAGTCCGCCGATCACCTGGTTCTCCGCCCCGATGATCCACTTGACCCTGTCACACACGCCGTGCGCGGCGAAGATCCCGCTGACGGGGACGTAGAACGCCCCCGCCCGCGCGGCGGTGGCACGCAGCGTGGCGTCGAGTTGCGCTGACCCGGTGACCGCGGCGGCGAAGATGTCGGAGAAGGCGATCGCCGTGAGCGGGCAGTTGCCGACATCAGCCGGACCATCACTGAACCCGAACAACTCGGGATACCCCATGACGACGACTGTGGCCCCCGGGGCCGCGGTTCTCACCTCACCGATGACGGCCTCGACACGGGCCTGGACCACCGCCTGCTGCTGGGCGAAATACTCGAACGGGCGGGTGCCCACCGGATAGAGGTCGGGGTAGGCGTCGTGCATGTCTCGGGTCTTGCAGTCCAACCCGGGCGCGACGAACGTGGCGCAGAAGTTGAGGATCTGGGCGAATCCGAGGTCGTTGCCGCCGATCGTGAACGTCACCAAGTCGACACTGCTCGTGACCCGGTCGATCTGGGGTGGGCGCGGCGACGGGAGAACGGTCCCCCCCCTCCGCGGCTTGCGCCAGAGTGAGGACGTTGGCGGTGATCGCGGACGTGCAGGCGTAGAACTCGAAGGACCCGATACCACTCTCGGCCAACTTCGCCAGCCTCGGACTCAGCCCTGACCGCACGGGCACCGCCGTCTGCGCGAACCATGGGTAGGCGCGCTTCGAGACAGAGCAGAAGTCCGCGCCGTTGTAGTCCTTTCCACCCCCGGTGTCATAAGAACCGAGACCATCACCGGAGGAGTACGAGTCATCTAAGGCGTGGTAGTCGTTGCTCTCGTACCAGTACCGGCGCACCGTCCGCACCGACTCACCGGCGTCCTTCACGCCATCGTTGTCAATGTCCTGATGTATCTCTACGATGTCGACCCCGGCAGCTGCCGGTGGCGGCAACGGCAGCACCCCGAAGGTGAGCGACCCCCCGTACTGGCTACTGATATGCGCACTCCCGGTGCACGCCTGGACCGGAATGGGTGCGGGTGGCGCACACGCGCCGCTGCGCCCGGCGTTGGGACCGGACAGCACCCTCGCCCGTGCCGTTCCCTGCAGCGGAAACGCCACGACCTGGGCCCCTGCGGCCACGAACCCCCCGCTCAGCGTCACCGGGAACAAGCCCGGCGGCTGCTGCCCGGCCGGAGCAGGCGCGATGGACCAGGCGATGCCCGCGGGGTTCCTGCTCGCCGGCAGGCC
>CAZEYA010000223.1:0-6022 GCA_964516515.1 uncultured Kineosporiaceae bacterium
GGCAGCCTGACCGTCACGGAAAGGCCACCCTCGGCGGCTGTGCCTGCCGTCGCGTCCCCGCCCATCAGCCGGGCCAGCCGGGACACCAACGCCAGCCCCACACCACTGCCGACGGGCCGCTCGCCGCGGTAGCGCTCGGTGAGCAGGCCCGGCTCGAACGCGACGGCAAGGTCCTCCGGCGCCAGACCCGGCCCGCTGTCGCGGACCTCGACGAGCACGGCGTTCGCCGCCGCCCCGGCCGCAAGCACGACGACCCCGGGGGCGGCCCCGGCCCGTGCCCGCAGGGCTCGCAGTGCGTTGTCGGTGAGCGCATCGACCAATTGCCGCAACCGCTCGGCATCCGCGCGTACCCAGAGTCCGGAGACATCGACATCGACATCGACGGTGATCGACACTCCGGCGGTCGCCGCGCTGGCCGACCAAGCCGCCGCGGCCGCTCGCAGCAACGCGACCACGTCGACATCACCGATGTCGACGGTGACGTCGTCCGCCTCCAGCCTGGCCAACGCCAGCAGCTCCTCGATGCGGCGCTGCAACCGGCCGGCCTCGCTACGTATCACCTGCCCGGCGCGGGGCACGTCGGCCGGCGCGAGCACACCGTCGGCCAGGGCTTCGGCATAGCCGGTGACCGCGGTCAGCGGGGTCCGCAGCTCGTGCGAGACGGTGAGCAGGAACCGCCGTTGCCGGTCCTCACTGTCGGCCAGGGCACCCGACAGGGTGTTCAGCGCGCGGCCGACATCGGCGATCTCGGCGGCCCCGCCCGCCGCGACGGTGATGCCACGCTCCCCGGCCGCCAGCCGCCGAGCGGCAGCATCCAACCGAACGAGCGGGCGGCTCAGCGCCCTGGCCAGCAAAGCGCCCCCGACCGCGGCGAACACGGCGCTGATCGACGCCGCGATCAGCGCCCGGCGCCGCGGCGTCGGCACGAAGGACGTCGCGACGTCCAGCGGCTGCGCGAGCAGGACCGCGTACTCCCCGGCCGGGCGCCCGGCGACGATCCATTGCCGCCCGCCGGAGGCCCGGATCTGCGACACCTCCTCGCCGGCCGCGAGCTGGGCCAGATCCTGGGGCAGCCAGGGCTCGCCGGGGGCGGCGCCGGCGGTGGACATGACCGCCGTTCGCACCTGTGAAGTCTCCAGGGCGCGCTGCAGCGCCGCTACCCCCAGCCCCGGCGTGCGGCGCAACCCCGTCGATCCCTGCACGACGCGCGCGAGTAGGTCGGCGTCACGTTCCAGCGACGCCACTGCCGCCTCGCGGGTGGCCTGCCTGGCCAGTCCGACGATGAAGACGAAGATCAGGGCCGAGCTCGCCAGCGACATCACCACGACCAGCACCGTGATGCGGCGGGCCAGGCTCATCTGTTCCCCGATTCGACGCTGTAGCCGACGCCGCGGACCGCTCGGATGGTGACGCCGTCACCCAGCTTGGCGCGCAGCTGTGCGACGTGGACGTCGACGGTGCGGGTGACCAGGCCGGCCGGGTACCCCCAGACCTGTTCGAGCAGCTGCTCGCGGGAGAACACCCGCCCGGGTGACCGCGCGAGGTGATGCAGCAGGTCGAACTCGGTGGTGGTCAGTTCGACCGGGCGCGCGTCGATGCTGACCCGGCGCGCCTCCCGGTCGATGACCAACCCGCCGACCCGCACCGGCTGGTCACCCTGCGTCGGCTCTGCCGTGCGCCGTAGCACCGCCCGCACCCGGGCCACCAGTTCTCGGGGACTGAACGGCTTGGTCACGTAGTCGTCGGCACCCAACTCCAGACCCAGCACCCGGTCGACCTCGTCATCGCGTGCCGTGACGAACAAGACGGGGGTCCGGTCCCCCGCCTCGCGCAACCGGCGGCAGACCTCGGTGCCGTCCAGAACCGGCAGGCCCACGTCCAGCAGCACGACCGCTGGGGCGAATGCGGCGACCTGGTCCAGGGCGGCCCGCCCGTCGCGGGCTATCCGGACCTCGAACGCACTGGCCTCCAGATAGGTGCGGACCAGGTCGGCGATCTCGATCTCGTCCTCGACCACGAGGATGCGCTCGCCGCTCACGTGTCAGCAGGCTACGCGGGCAATCGAGGCCGCATCTGCCGGACGCGCGCGCCACGGTTCGACGCTGCCACCCCGCTCGGCCAGGATGGCTGTCATGTCGAGCCCGACCCACGCCGCAAAGCTCATACCCCTGACCGTGGAGACCGGCCTGCTGGCTACCGTCGCCGCCGGAGCCCACCATGATCCGCATGCGGTGCTGGGGGTGCACAGCCACCCCGATGCCGCAGCCGTGACCATCCGGGCACTTCGGCCGTTCGCCGCGTCTGTGACGGTGCTGACCCCGGACGGCGGCCGCACCCCGATGAGCCACGAGCACGATGGCATCTGGGTGTGCGTCCTGGACCTGGAGCAGACCCCCGACTACCGCATCGAGGTCCACTACGACGGTGTCGCGGGCCCGCACACCGACGTCACCGACGACTCGTACCGCTTCCTGCCGACGCTCGGCGATGTCGACTTGCATCTGATGGGCGAGGGCCGCCACGAGCAGCTGTGGCAGGTGCTCGGTGCGCACATCAAGCACTATGACGGGCCGATGGGCGACGTCGTGGGAACGGCCTTCGCCGTCTGGGCACCCAACGCCCAGGCAGCGCGCCTGGTCGGGGACCTCAACGGCTGGGACGGCCGCACCCATGCCATGCGCTCGCTGGGTTCGGCCGGGGTATGGGAGCTGTTCGTGCCGGCCATGGGCGCGGGCGCGCGCTACAAGTACGAGATCCAGGGCGCCGACGGCACCTGGCGGCAGAAGTCCGATCCTCTGGCGTACGCCACCGAGATCCCCCCGGCGACCGCATCGGTGGTCACCGAGAGCCGCCACGTGTGGGGCGATGGGGACTGGATGGCCAGGCGCGGAACCAGCAACCCGCACACCGGGCCGATGAGCGTCTACGAGGTGCACCTCGGTTCCTGGCGGCAGGGGCTGAGCTACCGGCAACTCGCCGACGAGCTGGTGGCCTACGTCAGCGACCTCGGCTTCACCCATGTCGAGCTGCTACCCGTCGCCGAGCACCCGTTCGGGGGTTCCTGGGGGTACCAGGTCACCGGGTACTTCGCGCCCACGTCCCGGTTCGGCTCACCCGACGACTTCCGGCATCTCGTCGATCAGCTGCATCAGGCCGGCATCGGCGTCATCGTCGACTGGGTCCCGGCCCACTTCCCCAAGGACGAATGGGCGCTGGCGCGCTTCGACGGACAGCCGCTGTACGAGCATGGCGACGCGCGCCGTGGCGAGCACCCCGACTGGGGCACCCTGATCTTCGACTACGGCCGTAACGAGGTGCGCAACTTCCTCGTCGCCAACGCGCTGTTCTGGCTGGAGGAGTTCCACATCGACGGCCTGCGCGTCGACGCCGTGGCCTCGATGCTCTATCTGGACTACTCGCGGCGCGACGGTGAGTGGGTGCCCAACATCAACGGCGGCCGGGAGGACCTGGCAGCGATCTCGTTCCTGCAGGAGGTCACGGCCACCGCCTACAAGCGGGTGCCCGGGATCATGATGATCGCCGAGGAGTCGACGGCCTGGCCCGGCGTCACCCAGCCGACCAATCTCGGTGGCCTCGGCTTCGGGCTGAAATGGAACATGGGGTGGATGCACGATTCGCTGTCCTACGTCGCCAAGGAGCCGGTCTACCGGCAGTACCACCACCACGAGATGACGTTCTCGCTGATGTACGCCTTCAGCGAGAACTTCGTGCTGCCGCTGAGCCACGACGAGGTGGTCCACGGCAAGGGCTCACTGCTGCGCAAGATGCCGGGAGACCGCTGGCAGCAGCTGGCCACGCTGCGCGCCTATCTGGCATTCATGTGGGCCCATCCCGGCAAGCAGCTGCTGTTCATGGGCGCGGAGCTGGGGCAGGAACCGGAGTGGTCGGAGTCACGGTCGCTGGACTGGTGGCTGCTGGACACGCCCTGGCACCGCGGGGTGCACGACCTGGTCCGCGATCTGAACAAGACCTATCGCGACACCGCGGCGATGTGGTCCGACGACTTCACCTCGGCCGGCTTCGAGTGGATCGACGCCAACGACATCGACCACAACGTCTTCTCGTGGATCCGCAAGGCGCCCGGGCAGCCCACGCTGGTCTGCATCGCCAACTTCGCGGGCGTGCCGCACATGGACTACCGCATCGGGTTGCCGCAGGGTGGCCGGTGGCGCGAAGTGCTGAACACCGACGCTGCGTACTACGGCGGTTCAGGCGTCGGCAACCTCGGCGTGGTCACCGTTGCGGGCCCGCCCAGTCACGGTCGTCCGGTGTCGGTCAATCTGGCCGTGCCGCCGCTGGCCACAGTGTGGCTGGTCTGCGAGGACGCGCCGACAGAGCAGCTGGCCGGCACGCGCGTGGCCGACCTCACCGGGCTGCCGACGCCGGCGTCCAGCACGGTCCCGCTGGACCGCGCGGACACCCGGGTCGACCACGCAGCAGATCACGAGGCCCGGCCGCCCGGCTCCGCACCCACCCCCGCGCCGCCGGCCGGCACGCCGCCGACACCGGAGTAACGCCTCAGAACAGGGCGCTGGCCAACGCGGTCCGGGCAGCGGCGACCCGCGGGTCCGCGCCGCCGACCACCTCGAACAGTTCGAGCAATCGGGTACGGACGGCGGCGCGTTCCTCACCGGACGTCCGCCGGACCAGCTCGACGAGCCGGCCGAACGCGTCCTCGACCTTCCCGCCATAGAGATCGAGGTCGGCCACCGCCAGGTGGGCGTCGATCGCCGTCGCGTTGGCCGCGGCGGCCTGCCGGATGCCGACCGCAACCGGCGGCGGGATCGCCAGCACCCGCTTGAGCAGCGAGACGTGGGCCAGGCCAGCCTTGGCGTCGGCGTCGGCCGGGCTCTCGGCCAGCGCGCGCTGGTAGGCCAGGATCGCCGCGTCGTAGTCCTCGCGCCCGATCGCGTCGTAGGCCTCCTGGTGCAGCGGCGGCAGCGGAACCTCCTCATCGGCGGCCGGGGCGTCCGCGGTGACGGTGAGCCTGCCGCTGACACCGTTCGCGGCGGCCACCTTGAGCAGCTCGTCGATGTACTGCTTGACCTGTGGTTCGGGCAACGCGCCGGTGAACAGCGGCACGGGCTGCCCTTTGACGAGGGCCAGCACCGTGGGGATGGACTGGGCACCGAAGGCCTGCCCCAAGCGTGGGTTGGCATCGACGTCGATCTTGGCCAGCAGGAAGCGGCCGCCATAGGCGACGGCGAGCCGTTCCAGGACCGGCGAGAGCTGCTTGCACGGCCCGCACCAATCGGCCCACAGGTCGATGACGACCGGAACGGTCGACGACTGCTGCAGGACGTCGTTGAAGGTGGCCTCGGTGGCGTCGATGACAACGCCGGTCGCCGGGCCGGCGGCGGCGTCGCCAGCCGGGGCGGGGGACGACGAGGCGGGGGTGGCCGGCCTGGCGAGTCCGGAGAGATCAACTGCGCCCCGGATGTCCAACCGGGGGGCGGGCTGCTGGGTCATGTACGTCCCTGAGGTGAGATTGTCGCGGTCGAGCGGGGTGTGCTGCGCCTGCCAAGACCGTAACGCGTTGGGCTGTGCCTGATCTATCTACGTCTGATCCAGTGGTTGATTCGGTGGCATGCTGATGGCATCAGCGGCACCAACCACACGGATGTTCCCCTCGGCCGCGGGTACCACGAAGGCCAGCGCCGCGATCCAGCGCGTGGTCACCCCCCTCAGTCCGGGACCGGCCGTTGCGGTGACGGTCGTGACGAAGCCTGCGACGACCAGGGCGTCGCCGTTGCCGGCCACCGCCGCGAACACCACGTCCGGTTGTCCCTCCTGACGCAGCACCTCGTGCGTGACTGTCGTCCGCAGTTCGGGCCCCATCCGGGTGCGCTCGGCCTCGATCCGGTCCCGCAGTGCAGCCGCGTAACCGTCGGTTTCGAACTCCGGCGCGTGCGCGCTGCGGTCCCCGTCGCGCAGCACGTCGGCATAGCGGTCCGGCACATGGGCCACCACGTCGGCCAATCCGGGCCCGCCGGCGGGCCCG
>CAZEYA010000224.1:0-3585 GCA_964516515.1 uncultured Kineosporiaceae bacterium
CTCGATGTGATCGCCCGGGCCGACTGGGTGATTGACATGGGGCCCGGCGCCGGGCACGACGGTGGCCGGGTGGTCTTCGAGGGCCCACCGGCAGCTCTCGCCGAGGCCGAGGCTTCGCTGACCGGGCAGCACCTGGCTCAACGCCTGATGGATCAGGCGATGGCCGGGGCGAAACGATGAGCGCCAATGAGATGACGGGCCTGCCGGAACTGGTCGACCTGTCGCTGTCGATCCGGGCGTCGTGCTTCGTCATCACGGTGCAGGGCGAGGAACCGCCTCGCTGCACCCGAGAAGGAGAACGACCATGAGCACAGCCAAGCCCGTGCACGCCGAGGCGTCCGCGATCATCCCCGCCCAGCCAGCCACCGTCTACGACCTGGTCACCGACATCACGCGGATGGGGGAGTGGAGCCCCGAGACCGTCAGCGCCGAATGGCTCGGCGGAGCCGACCGTGCCGCGGTCGGAGTTCGGTTCAAGGGCACCAACGTCATCGGCAGCACGCGCTGGGCGACCAAGCCCACGATCACCGCTGCTGTGCCCGGCGAACTCTTCGCCTTCGAGGTTCCGGGCGCCTGCGGCGGCAAGTGGAGGTATGAGTTCGAGCAGGTTCCCGGCGGCACGCGGGTGGTCGAGTCAGTCAGCCAGGGCCGGCCGTCGCCGCTGATCATCCGGTTGCTGCAGCGAAAGGCCGGTGTCACCGACAGGTCCGCCCACCTGGAGCAGGGCATCGTCACGACTCTGGAGCGGCTCACGACGGCCGCGGTAAACGTGGAACGTCACACCTTGTCTCGCTGATTCGCCTCCCACGATGGTGCTCTCGACCGGGGCGCGGACGGCTTGGCCGTCCGCGCCCCGGCACGTGTGCCTCGGTTGTCTCGTGCTGGTCGTCCAGGTCGTATCGCAGCACCTGGCCGTTCGGTCCGAAGACACCCGCAGTCACGTAGAGGTGGTCACCGCGTTGCTCGACGGCGGCCGGTGAGTCCACCGCGATGCTCTGGCGGCCCTCACCGTTCTTGACGGTAGGAACCCGGTTGCTCTGAAGCACGTGATCGATAGTCGCGTGGGCTGACGCCGCGTTGACGCTTGAACGCGGCGCTGAGTGCGAACGGGCCGCCGTAGCCGACCTGTCGGGCGACTGCGCCCAGGGTGGTGTCACGGTCGAGCAGCAGGTCGGCTGCGAGGCTGAGGCGCCGCTTGGTCAGGTAATTCATCGGGGGTTCGCCGACCTGTTCGTTGAAGCGCCGGGCGAACGCTGCTCGCGACAGGCCGATCGCCGCGGCGAGCTCGGCGACGGTCCAGGAATGGCCGGGGTTGTTGTTGAGCAGGCTGAGCGCTCGACCGACAATGGGATCGCGCTGGGCCCGATACCACAGTGGCGTGTCGGCGTCTGGCCGCGCGAACCAGGCCCGCAGTGTGGCGATGACCAGCAGATCCAGGAGGCGGTCGAGCACCGCGGGCTGTCCGGGTTCGTCCTTGACGACTTCGTCGCTCAGGATCGGGATGAGCGGACAATCCCATTGATCGTTCGCCAACGAGAGCATTGTTGGCAA
Source organism: uncultured Kineosporiaceae bacterium (assembly GCA_964516515.1). Taxonomy (GTDB): domain Bacteria; phylum Actinomycetota; class Actinomycetes; order Actinomycetales; family JBBAYJ01; genus JANNOG01. Next base: position 1,552 of record CAZEYA010000224.1, read on the forward strand.
CGAACGCAACAGGGGCTCGCTCACGCTGCCCGCGGCCTCATAGGTGCCGACGAGCATCACCGTGGAGCCCTCCGGATCGTTTCCCCACGTGCGAACCCCGATCGACATCGCGTCGGCCATCGGCACGCCCTCGCGTGACACGCAGTGCTGGCCTGGGTGGATCACCACGTCGGGAGGGCTGGTCGGGCCGTCTCCGACGGTGTAGTGATCGGGGCCACGCACGATCGCCACGTCGCCGGCGCCCAGCCGCATGCACTGGCCACCGTCGGTGGTCACCGACGCCGAACCACGGGCCACCGCCAGCAGGGTGAGCGGTGCCTCGTCGACGATCCGCACCGACCACGGCGGGTTCATCACACAGCGGAGCAGGAACGCGGCGCGCGCTCGTGGGCCGTCGAGCAGTCCGGTCAGGTCATCCACACTGACCGAGGATAGACGATGAAACATGAAAGTAAGCCGTTGAACCATGGAAGGTCCACTCGTCGCCGGTCATCGTGGTCGCCATGGACAACGACAACCCCATCCTCACCACCATCGACCGTCCCATTCTCGTGATCGGTGGGACCGGCAAGACCGGTCGCCGAGTCGTCGACCGGCTCCGCAGCGCCGGTCATCACGTGCGCGCCGCGTCACGTTCGAGCGACACCGTGTTCGACTGGAACGACCCCACCACCTGGAGGCCGGCCCTGTCGGGTGCATCGGCCGCGTACATCACCTATGCGCCCGACATCGCCTTCCCCGGCGCCGATGACACCATCGCCCAGCTCGCCGACCTCGCCCTCGCCAACGGAGTGCGCCGGCTGGTGCTGCTGTCGGGCCGCGGCGAACCCGGTGCCCGGCGCGCTGAAGTCCGACTCGAGGACTCCGGGGCCGACTGGACCATCGTCCGCTGCGCGTTCTTCAACCAGAACTTCGACGATGCACTCGTCGACGCCGTGCGCTACGGAGACCTCGCCTTCCCCGGTGGCAACACCCTCGAACCGTTCGTCGACGCCGACGACATCGCCGACGTCGTCGCCGCGGCGCTCACCGATCCCCGTCACATCGGCTGCCTCTACGAACTGACCGGGCCGCGGCTGCTGACATTCGCCGATGTCGCATCCGAGCTCGCTTCGGCCATCGGCCGGGGCGTCACCTACCGAGCCGTGAGCGCCGGGGAGTTCGCTCGCGACCTCGTCGCATCCGGAATCCCCGTTGACGACGCGACACCGATCGCGGAGCTCTTCGTCGAGGTACTCGACGGACGCAACTCATACCTCACCGACGGGGTCGACCAAGCGCTCGGACGCCCACCCCGGGACCTCACCGACTACGTCGTGCGGACCGCCGCAACCGGAATCTGGAACCTGGAGGAAGCGTCATGACCACCTACACCCGGGCGCTCACCATCATCACCGCAGTCGGCGCCGCCACGGCCGCCGGCGCGTTCTTGACCTTCTCGACCTTCACCATTGGCGGACTCAAGCGACTCCCCCCATCCCAAGGGGCCGCAGCGATGCAGTCGATCAATCGACAAGCCCTGACCCCGGTGTTCATGCTGGTGTTGTTCGGCACCGGCGTCGCCTGCCTCCTGCTGGGCGTCGACTCCGTGCGAAACCTCGACGAGGTGTTCGCCAAGCACCGACTCATCGCATCGGCGATCTACCTCGTCGGTGTCGTCGCACTCACGATCGGCTACCACGTACCCCGCAACGACCTACTCGCTGCGGTCGACCCGAACAGCAACGAAGGCATCGCCTACTGGGCGACCTACCTCAACGAGTGGGTCAGAATGAACCACGTACGCACCGTCGCACCCCTCGTCACGTCGGTGATCCTCGCCATCACACTCACCCAAGACTGACCAGGCTAAGGATCCAGGAGGCCGCGCTGGCTGGCGTGGCGGCCAGCAGCGACGGTCGAAACAGCACCAACTCTCGAGTACTCACCTTGACTCCGCAATGAGAGACGACTTCCTGCGACCGGGGTCGTCGTCGGCAATCCGAGCGCTACCGGCGCGAAGTCGATGTGTCGCAGCCTCTAGGAGTCGAACCC
>CAZEYA010000224.1:3685-6012 GCA_964516515.1 uncultured Kineosporiaceae bacterium
GCGGGCCTCGCGCCCGGCTCGAACCGAAGGAGTTCACGATGGCCACAACGCTTCCCTCGGCGCGGGACACTCGCACCGCCACACGACCGACCGCCGCGATGGTCGCGGCGGTGCGGCCGGATCGTCCATCGGACTGTTGACCGTGTTGCATGTCGTCAAGTCCGATTTCGACCCGTCGTGGCGGATGATCAGCAAGTACGAGATCGGCCGCTACGGCTGGCTGATGGTGGCCGCGTTCCTCACGCTCGCTGCGAGCTGTGTCGCGGTGCAGCGCACCCTCGCCGGGGCAAGGGTGGATATGGTCAGAACTGCTGATGCCACGGCGGTCAGCGCATAGCCGCGGCCGCGTGCCATAGCCGTCATTCGTCGGACGCCGGGCGGCTGAGCAGCAGGTAGACGTTGACAGCCGTCAGCAGGATGCTGCCCGCCGCGTAGGCGATCAGGAAGGCGGGGACCCCCTCCTCGAAGAAGGCCGGGACGGCCGTCAGGGCCGAGATGATGAGGGTGCCCGCCGCGATCCTTGAGCCCAGTCGGCGGTGGGTGACCCAGGTGTAGGCCGCCGCAGCGATCCCGATCACCCCGAGGATCGCCCCCGCCAGGAGGATGGCGAGCGGTGGTCCGGCCTCGCCCGGTGCCGGCTCCGGGACCAGGAAGATGCTGCCGATGGCGATGACACCTGAGACGACCGCCAGTATCAGGCCGACCCGGTTCTTGATGCTCAGCCGGGGGCGTTGGGTCGGTGTCCGGGTCGTCGTCGAGCTCATTGACATGATGATTCCTCTCGTCGTGGAGTGCAGCCGCGGTGCGACTGCGGATGCCACGACCCTGGCCTCCCTGACTTCCCGCCCGCATGGGGCGCCGTCCCGGGTCACCCGGGGACATCACCCGGTCTCCCGGGAGTCCGACGAGACAGCACTCGACCGTTGCGGGCCATCATTGTGCCGTGGGCGAGCACGAGGAAGCCTCGAGACCGCTGCGTGTCCTGCTCGCCGACGACCACCCCGTCGTTCGGCGGGGGATGACCGCACTCCTCGGTTCCCTCGTCGGCATCGAGGTGGTCGGCGAGGCCACGACGGGGTCCGAGGCGGTGCGCGAGGCCCAGCTGCTGCGTCCGGACGTCGTGGTGATGGACCTGCAGATGCCCTCGATGAACGGTGTCGAGGCGACCGCCCGGCTGCAGGCGACGATGCCCCAGATCGCGGTCCTGGTCCTGACGATGTTCGAGGACGACGAGACGGTGCTGTCGGCCATTCGTGCCGGTGCCAGGGGATACCTGCTCAAGGGCACCGATTCCGAGGCCATCCACGCCGCGATCCGCGCGGTTCATGCCGGGCAACTCGTGATCGGGCCTGTCGTCGCGCAACGGCTGGTCGAGTTGGCCGGCCGCGGGCCCGCTACGGATCCGTTGCCCCAGCTGACCAGTCGCGAGCGCGAAGTACTGACACTCGCCGAGGCGGGCCTCGGCAATGCCGCCATGGCTGCGAGGTTGGGCTTGGCACCCAAGACCGTCGCCAACAACATGTCGGCCATCCTCGTGAAGCTGGGGGTCACGAGCCGGGCCGAGGCTGTTCTCGTGGCCCGCCAGAACGGGATCGGACAGTCGCCGAATCTGCCGTTGGTCCCGCGGGACGGTGGGCGGTGACGCTCGCCGCGACCGGAGTACGGCGGCGGCACGGACCGCGGTGGCCAGCGTGGGCGGTCCTTCCTGTAGCGGCCCTGGCAGTGGTGGACCTGGCGTCCCTCTGGCTGGTCCCGCTCTCCCCGTTCTGGACCTGGCTGGCGATCTGGCAGGTCGGCTCGGGCCTGGCCCTGGCTGCCGCGGGCATCGCCGGCGCGCTCTGGCGAGGCGGCCGTGCGAGTGTGCTGCTGCTCGTGGCCGGCACAGTGTTGCTGGCCGCACCCGCGGCGGCAGCAGGTGGATCAGTGTGGGCGAGCGGGGTGGCGACCGTCTTGGTCTGCGCCCTCCTGGTCCCGCTGGGGCTCCTGGCCATCCCCGCCCGGACCCGCGCGGTGCGGTTGCTACGAGGACTCGACGTGCTCGTCGTGCTGGCCGGCGGGGCGGCCGTCGCGGCCCAGGCATCCGGCTCCTCGACCGTCGCCGCCGTGGCGGGCACGGTGGTCGGTGGCGTGCTGCTGGTCGCGGGGTCGCTGCACTTCGAACTGTCCGTCGGCGCCGAGCGCCGACGGGTGCTGTGGCTCGTCCTCGGCGTCGCGACATCGGTCGTGCCGACGACCGTGTTCCTGTTCGCTGCCGAGCGCTTCGCCATCGGTCCGGTCGTCGGAGGTGTCGTCATCGCGCTGCTGTCCATGCTGCTGCCACTGTGCAT
>CAZEYA010000225.1:0-6005 GCA_964516515.1 uncultured Kineosporiaceae bacterium
CCCTCATTGGTCAGCGCCACCCCGATCGTCAACGATTCCCGGGGGTTGACGTGGCGCGAGGCGTAGAGGTCGCGCAGCTTCTTGATACTCGCGTGGAACGTCTCGACCTCCCCGTCCAGACCCAGGCCCGCTACGTCCTCATCCGTCAGTCGACCGGGATGCGGCGCGAAACAGCGCGAGTAGCCGACCAAGGCACCGGTCCACAGCGCCTCGACGAGCGCGGCGTCGGTGTCGACCTGGACCGGACCGGTGCTCGGCGAGTTCAGCGCGGTGACGAGATGCTCGCAGCACAACAAGACGTACTGCAGGTCGTCGAAGACCGCACCCAGGACCGCGAGCTCCTGCGCCTGCGGCGTGTCGAGGGTGGCCACCACCCTGGGCGGGGCGGGAGGCGGCGTCCCCCCGTTGGAATGGGCAGCGTCGTCGCTCACGTGGGCCTCCTGGGGTTGCGGTCACGATAGTCGCTGCAACGCGCCACCGATGACTCGATTTGAGACGGCATGCCGATCCCTACCTCGGCGTCACCTCACCCATCTCGCCCCAGCCCGAACCGGCGGCGTCGGGGACGTGAATGATCTGTGGCCTCGTCGCCACGACGTCCGGCATCCACTCCATGGCCGTCTTGAAGTGATCGGTAGATACGTGCGCCCCTCCCGCCGCGGAGTCGGTGAACGCCTCGACGAGGTAGAACTGGTTGGGGTCGTCGACCCCGCGCGACCATTCGAAGAAGATGTTGCCCGGCTCGCTGCGGGTGCCCTCGGTGAAGTCCTTCACCAGCGAGAGCCATTCGTCGCTGCGCTCCGGTCGGATCGTCCACTTGACGACGATGAGAATCATCGGATGCCCTTTCTGCGCGGCGCCACGGCGGCCATGGCGATGGCCGGGGGCGTAAGAATTGATGCTGGCCACATTGCACCCTGGCGGCGTAACGTGCAAGGCATGATCCACTATCGGTTTCTCGACGGGATGGGCGAGGCGGTGGCCGAGGGTGAGTTCGACGACCACGCGGCCGCTATCGCATGGGCCCAGGACGAGACCGCCACCGACGCGGACATCCATCGGGTGGAGTACCTCGGCGCCGGCGGGGACTGGCGGTGGGCGGGGGCGCTGGGCGGCTGAACCTGCCGCAGAAAGCTCATAGTGAGACGACAGATGCGGGCGGAGCGCGGTACGAAGGGCCCACGGCCCCGCAACGGCGCGGGGCATCCCGAGAGGAATTCACATGACGACAAGCGATCAGCAAGTCGCGGCACATCACGCCGTGGCCTCAGATGTCGTGGTGGCCGCCCCCGCACCAACCCTCAATCCAGCTTTCGCCGGTGACCCGTCCACCCTCGGACTCCCCAGCTTCGTCGTGGGGTCGATCGCACTCGGTTTGTCACTACTGGACGTCGCACCCGGCGGCGCACCACTGGCCATTCTGCTCGGTGCCACGTCGCTCGGACTGCTCGTCGCCGCCATATGGGCCGCGGCGCTCGGGCAGAGCGCCGTGGCCAGCATCTTCGGCATCTTCTCCGGTTTCTGGCTCAGCTACTCCTTACTGGTCCTGGGCTTGACCCACGGCTGGTTCGGTATCGCCGCCGAGGACGTGGTCGGCAGCGTGCAGCTCTTCCAGATCTCCTGGCTGATCATCATCCTCGCCCTCACGCTGGGCACGCTGCGCCTGCCGCTGGCTTTCACGCTGGTCTTCGCGCTCATCGACCTCGCCCTGGTGCTGCTTCTCATCGGCACCAACGACCAGGAGTCCCTCGGCCTGGAGCGGATCGCGGGCGTGGTCGTCCTCGCGTTCGCTGCCGTCGGCCTCTACCTGTTCTTCAATGCCGGCTCGATGGCCACGGGCGGGAAGTCGCTGCCACTCGGCTCTCCCATTCTGAAGTCCTGACCAGCATCTGACACGGCGACACGAGTGGCCGGTGGCAGTGATGCCCCGGCCACTCGTGTCAGGTGCCGCTTCGTGTCAGGTACCGCTGCGATCAGGTGGCTGCGGCGACCCCAGGGCCGTATCGCTCGACGAGCAGGCTCTTGCAGTACTCGCCGTTGGTCTCGATCCCGATCCTGGTGACCCGGGCTCGCCGCAGGTGCAGCGGGACCTGCTCGGTGGTCAGTGCCGAACCATCGGCGTGCATCAGAAGTGGCGAGTCGTCGACGTGCGGCAGACCGAGCGCGGCCCGGCGCTGCCGCAGCCGATCCAGGTCCACCGAGGGTGGCACCTCGCCCAGGGTCATCGCCGCCAGTTCCGCCGGTGTCGCGCCGGCGTCCACCAGTGGCCGCGCCACTCGGTCCTGACCTGCGAGAACCGCCTTGGCGAAGAAGGTGCGGCGCAGTTCCTCGAGATCGTCGACCGCCTCCCCCTCGAAGGTCTCCATGAAGCCCGCGCGCGCCGCCACCCCGTCATTGATCTCCCGCGAGGCATGGTGATCCAGCAGCGTGATCTCCGCCCGGGTCACCCCGTCGGTGGCCGACACCGCGTCGTAGGCGTCGGCCACCATGAGGAAGGAGAAGTTGGGTGCGCAATAAAACGTGGGCAGCCGCAGCTGGACGCGCGCGACCCCGGAATCGGAGACGTCGTGGGACGCCACGAAGTGCAGGCCGGTGATCGGCTCGTCCAGTTCCGGGTCGAGCACCGTCCCCAGCGCCGACCACACGCGGGCGACGGTGGTACTCATGCCGGGACCGCGTCCTTCAGATGCTCGGCCGGGTAGTCCGGCTCGTCGACCGCGGCCTCGGGCAGCCGGCACTCCTCGGGCACCGGGATGTCGTACAGCCGAGCCGCGTTGAGGCCGAGGATCTTCTTCTTGGTGGCGACCGTCAGCTTGGCGTAGTCGCTGAACGCCTCGTCGTCCGGCATCTGCCAGTCCAAGAAGCCCTCGATCTGCCACTTCGGCGTCCAGATGTGGTAGTCGCCACCGAACGTCATCTTGTCCTCGCCGACCCAGAACATCAGCTCCCCGATGACCTTGGCGAAGAACTTGGGCCGAGCGTGCATCAGCCCGCCGATGACGACCGAGAGCCCCGCGTACACGTTCGGCTCCTGGACCGCCATGAAGCAGAAGTCCTCGATGCGGGGCAGGCCGACGTGCTCGACGATGAAGTTGAGGTCCGTGAAGTCCGTCGCGGCCTGGTCCACGTCCTTGACGTCGAACGCGTCCTTGTTCAGCGGCCATATCGTGGGGCCCTTGTGGACGTGGATGTTCTTGATGCCGAGTTCGCGGCACTTCTCCAGGAAGCGGTAGGACTCCGGGTCCTTCAGGCTCCAGCCCCGGGAACCGTTCTGCCACTCCGCGGTGTAGAGCTTGACGCCCTTGAGGTTCCACCGCCGGGCGTCCTCCTCCAGCTGCTTGAGGCCGGCGTCACCGTCGCGAGGGTCGAAGCGGCCGTTGACGATCAGCCTCCCGGGGTACTTCTCGGCAAGCGCGCCGTTGCGCTCGATGGTGTTGAAACCCTCGGTGTACCAGTCCTTGAGGTATGTCGACTGGAAGATCGCTACATCGACCTTGCCGTCCTCGAACACGTCTCGGACGAAGTCCTCCTCGTCGATCTTCAGATAGCGCTCGTAGTCCCAGTGTGTCTCGGGTGGGCCCAGCTTGTGGTAACCGTAGAAGCAGTCGATCCAGCCCTTCGCGAACTCCTCGCGGCCGGGCTTCCAGTTCTCCCTGCTGGCGTCCCAGAAGTGGCTGTGACTGTCAACGATGAAGTACTTCTCGCCATCTTTCTCGTACATCTGTCAACCTCCGCGTCGTCAGAATTGGGTGCTGTGGATGGGATCAGGGAACCAGGATCGCTCGGCCCCGGACACGTCCGGCGTCGAGGTCGTGGAGAGCGTCGACGGCCTCCTCGAGCGGGTATTGCACGGTGTGCAGGCTGACCTTTCCGGCCTGCGCCAGCACCATCAGCTCCGACAGGTCATTGTAGGTGCCGACGATGTTGCCGATGATGTTCCGCTCGGTGGCGATGATGTCGAGCGTCGGGATGTGCAGCTCGCCGCCGTAGCCGATGACGAAGTACGAGCCGTCCGGGGCGGTCATGTTCCAGCCGTCGTTCTCCGCGCCCTGCTCGGCGACGAAGTCGAAGACCACGGTGGCGCCGGCACCGCCGGTCAGATCCTGGACCGCCTGGACCTGGGTGCCGTCCGCGACCACGGTCTCGTCCGCGCCGAGCTGCTTGGCCAGCGCCAGGGCGTCAGGGTTGCGGTCGACCACGATGACGCGGGTCGCGGTGAGCGCGACCAGGCACTGGATGCCGATGTGGCCCAGTCCGCCGGCTCCCTGGACCACCGCCGTGGTGCCGGGGTAGAGCAGCGGGATCGACTTGCGGACCGCGTGGTACGCGGTGATGCCCGCGTCGGCCAGCGCGGCCACGTCTGCCGGGTTGGTCGAGGGATCGAGCTTGACGCACGCCCTGGCGGTGGTGCGCATGTACTCGGCCATGCCGCCGTCGTTGTTGGACAGGCCCGGGAAGAATCCGCCGGTGCATTGCATGTCCTTGCCCGAGCGGCAGCCACGGCACAGGCCGCAGCTGGGTTGCGGGTGCAGGATCACCGTGTCACCCACGGCGACGTTGGTGACGCCCGCGCCGACCTCGTGCACCCAGCCCGCGTTCTCGTGACCGATGACGTAGGGCAGTTCCGGCGCCATCGCCTCGGCCCACTGCCCTTCGAGGATGTGCAGGTCGGTACGGCACACTCCCGCCCCGCCGATCTTGACGATCACATCGAGCGGGCCCTCCAGCTTGGGCTCCGCGATGTCGTCGATCGTCGGATCGACGTGATACCCGTGAACTCGAACGGCCTTCACCGAGAACCTCCACCACGTCCATGTAGCGTGCCCGAATAGTACCGGGGCCCATCGAGATGACTCGGTAGACCCCGTGGGAATCACCGTATGAGACATCGGCATCGGCCCGAGGTCTCAAGTTGAGACGGAGCGGCCCGTAACCGGGACGTTGGACCCGGGCCACGGCGCACCATCGTGTCTAACGTCGAGGTGAGCAGCGGCTACCGAGGCCGGTGGGTGCGGAGGCGACATCATGAACGCAGGAACAACTATCGATCGTGTCGTCATCGGGTACGACGGGTCGCCGAGCGCGGACGCGGCGCTGGACGCAGCGATCGAGGAGGCGCGAGCCCGGGGCGTGAGGCTTCACGTCGTCCACGCCATCGACGTCCTGCTGTTCCTGCCCGGCCGCGACGATCGCCACGAGAAGGCGGCGCAGCGGGCAGTACAGGACGCCTACGCCCGGGCCGCGGCGGTGCTCGGCGAGCACGCCGTGACCACCCACATCGAGCCCGGCGTCGCCTCGCACGTCATCCTCGGCCAGGCACAGGCCGGTGACCTGGTCGTGCTGGGATCGCATGGCTTCCGGCCAGTCGCCCAGCTGTTCGTGGGGTCGACGAGTGAAGGGGTGGCGGCGCATGCGCAGTGCCCCGTGCTGGTGGTCCGGGATCCGGCCCAGCATCCCCACGGTCACATCGCGGTGGGTGTGGACGAGTCGCCGGGGTCGGTGCTCGCACTGCGTCATGCCCTGTCCATCGCGGCGCGTGACGGCGCGACTGTGCGAGCGATCGCCGCGGTACCGACGATCATCGACGCCGCCGGGATGATCGCGGGACCGGACGAGGTGGCGTTGAAGGAGAGCGCCACAAGGCTGGCCCACACGGTGGCCGAGGTGTCCGGGGACTCCGCAGTGACGGTGGAGCAGCACGTCGTGCAGGCGCACCCGATCGAGGCGCTGCACGAGCACAGCCGGACGGCCCGGCTGCTGGTGGTCGGGTCGCGTGGTCGGAACGCGGTCGCGTCGATGGTCCTCGGCTCCGTAAGCCGCCGACTGGTACACACTGCCTACTGCCCGGTACTCGTCATTCATTCGTGATCCGGGTTTCAGTCGAATATCGTCTTGCCAGTTCTCTACCGCGCAAAACGTCGTCGACCCAGCCCGCACGAAGTCGGTGGCCATGTCCGGTAGCAGCCCTCGCCCGCGCGAACGGGGGTAGTTTGACACCCGCTAAG
>CAZEYA010000226.1:0-5989 GCA_964516515.1 uncultured Kineosporiaceae bacterium
CGGCGAGCACGCGCAGTGCAGTCGCGGCTTCGAGCCGGGCGAGCGGGGTCCCGAGGCGGTAGCGGATGCGGCCCGAGAACGCGAGGTGTTCCGGCTCACCCTCCCGGTCGGGGTCGAAGCGCCCCGGCTCGCGGTAGACCTCGGGGTCACGCTCGGCTGCGGCCAGAACGGTGACGACCTGCGAGCCACGCGACAGGGAGACTCTGGACAGTTCGAGGTCCTCGTGGGCGACCCATGCCGTGGCCTGGACCGGCGGCTGCGTCGCGTTCGGCGATACGCCCCTGACGCGGCATATGAACTGCTACTTTCGCCACTGCGCTCGTTCGCGACGACGTTGTTGACAACACCGGGAGGCCGCCATGCCCACCATCTCAAACCGGCGACGATCGCCCTGGGGGCGGCGGGCCCTGCAGCTCGCCTCCGCTGTTACCGCACTCATGGCGCTTGCCGCAGTGCTGAGCGCACCGGCACCGCCGGCCGCCGCCTCGACCTGGCGCGGCCATCACGACGGCCATCGGCAGCAGGCTCTGGAGCGGCTGGTCCTCGACAGCGTGGCGGACTCCGGTTTCGCCGCCGTGGTCGACGGCAACGCCGGGTTCCCCTATCCCCGCATCGCCGCGGCCCCCAATCTCGACGTCGCCGTGATCCGCCTCGACCGCTCCGGCCGACCCCGCGAGGCAGTGAACGTCCTGGTCTCCCGGGACCACCCCGAGGGTGTTCTGGCCCCGATCGGGCGTGACCTCCAGGCCGAGGCAGTGCGATTCAGGGCGTGGAACCTCGACCGGTTCGACCAGACGAACGGATTCACCTGGACCACCCCGGCCTTCACCGCGACCGACGACGTCGTCGCCGGACGCGAGGACGCGCCCATCGAGTTCATGGCGCCCTATCCCGCGTCAGCCTTCAAGCTGCTCATCGGCTTCTGGGTGGCCCGGGTCGTCGACACCAGCTCTCTGGACTGGGACGACACCTACGTCTATGACCCGGGTCCGAACCCGCCCGGTCTGTGCGCCGAGGGGCCTCGCGAAGCGACGATCGCGGACTTCCTCGACACGATGCTGGCTGCGTCGAACAACCGCGACACGTGCGCCCTGATCAAGCTGCTGCATCAGCGGGACCAGATCGACGCCATGAACGCGGGCTTCGTCGAGCTGGGCCTGCCGTCCCTGCAGGTTCTCGACACAGATCCGGCCACCGGCGGCAATTGGCAGGTCGGTCGGATCACCATGGGGGCCTTGGACGCCGCCAAGCTGCTGCTGATCATCGACGGTGGACCCGGCACGCTGTTCCGCCGGGCCGACGGCACCCGGGTGACCAGACGCGAGCTGTCGCGCGCCTCGCGGTCGGTCCTGCAACGAGCTCTGGCGGACCAGGGTTTCAACGAGGTGCTGTCCACGACGAACTGGTGCGGGCACCGGTTGCCCGACGAGTTCGGCTACGAACCCGAGTACCCCGTCCGCGGCATCCCCAACGCCATGCCGGCTCGCTGGCTCGACACCGACGGGCGTGCGACGGTCGACGGGGTGCCCTATCCGGACGACACCCGGCCGTGCAACGACGACGCCGAGGTCACCTTCTCGCACAAGACCGGTCTGACGCGCAACTACGGCAGCGATGTCGGGTACGTGCACTCGCTGCCGGGCGCGCCCCGGCGAGACTACGTCATCTCGATCATCACCAACCTGGGCAACCGCTACACCGACCCGGTGATGAACCAGGCACCCGCAGACCCCCAGCAGGGCGACTGCTGGACGGCGGACTTCATCTGTTACTCGGAGGCCTTCGCGCGTTTCGGCGCGTCCGTCGACGCGGGGATGGTGCGCCTCGGCCGTTCCAGCTAGGGCGGGTGGCCCACCCAGGGCCACTTATGTCAAGACGCATGATTGGGACTGACAACGTCGAATCAGCCGGACCGCGCGATCACTCGTCGCCGGCGAAGGCCCCCGGCAGCGATCGCTGGTCGATCACCCAGTCGCCGAAGCGGATCAGGGGCGAAGGCGGCAGGTCGGGCAGGCGCAGCAGCGACCTCGCGATGTCCAACGGGTCGGCGTGAGGCGCCGCGCCCGCAGCCGGGGCAGCGGGCGAGTCAGTGACCAGTGACGTCACCGTCCGTCGGGCCCGCGGTCGCACCAGCACGACGCCGCCATCGCCGGCTTCTTCCACCGGCAGGTACCCGGCGCCGCGCAACATGGCCAGCGTGTCCGCGATCGGCTTGGCACCGACGGCGACTGTGGGCGCGATCGCCCGCAGCGCCAGAGCTCGCAGCCGGCGGTCGGCACACACCTCGGCCATCAAGGCGGTGTCGTCCGAGCGCAGGTAGCAGGCGGCAGTACCGCCGCGGATCCTGCCGTGGCCGCGGGCCACGTCGCGGACCAGGTACTCCAAGGGCTGCGGTACCGCGCCGGCCGCGATCCCGTCCAGTTCGGAAAGGACCTGCTCCGCCGTCGCGCCCGCACTCAGGGCCCGGCCGACGCTGGCGGGCGAGAACCGCCACAGGGTCGCCGCCGATCCCGACTCGCGATCCGCCATCGCGTCCAACGTGGCCGCAAGGCTGGCCGAGGGATCACCCAGCACGGCGGCCGTGAGGTCCGCCTGCAGCCGGGCGGTGGACTCCGGACGCCCGAAGAGTTCCCCGACGGCATCCACGACGTCAGACCCATCGACCAGGGCGAGGCCGAGGGGCGACAGGGCCCCGGCGGCTGTCACGCCGAGCCAGGCGGCCTCCGCCAGCAGCGTGACGACGGCATCGCGTACGGCGCCGCCGGCCGGGCCCCGCTCCCCCGGCGATGCCGCAGTCAGCGCCAGCGGCATCCGCCATGCCGCCCACTCGCCGAAGGCGGTCGGCGAGGCCGGGGCTCGACCAGGCAGCGCGGACATTGCCACCAGAGCGGTATGGCGTAGATCCTCGACACCCTCGTCATCGTCCGGGACCCAGGCCGCGTCGGGCTGGTCGAAAATCAGGCTGGCGAGACCGGCCCAGCCGATCACCAGCGTGGCGAGGCGCTGCGCTGGATCCCCCGCCGACCAGGTGTCGTAGGCCTCCGTGGGCGACAGACCGCCGACATCGAGCCCGAGCAGGCCGGTGCGGTTCGTGACGGCCACACTCAGCCGCGCCTCCCCAGGCGTACATCCGGCAGCCTTCGCGATGCGCCGGAGTTCGCGGACGCCAAGCGTGCCGTTCTTGTTCAGCGCAAGCGGCTGGTCTCCGGCGACGCGCAGTACGGCCGTAGCACTACGCAGTGCGTGGGAGCCGGTGGCCACCATCTCGCGCTCAACGACGGCTGCCTCGACGTCGACCCAGGCGAGCAGCGGTGGATCCGGATCGAACGGGGCGTGCCAGTCGGCACCTCGCAGCGCCAGCGCCACCTCCGACGGCATCATGAGGACGCTATCCCAGGCCACCGGCAACAACAGGCACCGATCGACCGCCCAGGCCAGTGGCGCGACTCGCGCAGCAGACCCGCGATAGCGTGGCTCGGTGTAGCCATGGAGGCTCAACCGGACCTCACCCACGGCGGCCCGGTTGAGCTGAGTGCCTACCGTCGGCGGGGCGGCGGCGACTTCGCCCCGGACCCGCTCCCCGTCACAGAGGATGCCGCCCAATCGGTCGACGAGATCAGCCTTGACGCCGGTTGCCGGTGTTCCCCAGGCAGTCAGGGCTGAGCGCAGGCGGTCCACGGTCAGCTCGGCGATGGTGTCGGCGACGGCCTCGTCAAGCCCGAGTGGACGGAACCAGACGGCTCGGACGGCGCGGCCGAGTTGCCCGTCCGGTTCGAGCAGCCGGTACCTGTCGAGCTGGTCGAGCGCTTCGCCGACGCGGGCCGTGCGGTGCTGGTCACCGGCTGCGCCCAGCAACTCGCCGAGGGCGACAGCCCCGGCGCCGTCGCCGAGCGCGGCGGCCGCCGCTGCGACCTGCAGGGCGGCGAGGTCCAGGTGCCGCAGGCAGCGCAGGATCGAGGCCGGCTGATCGAGCCGGGCGGCGATCTCGGCCAGTGACCGCGCGGGTGTCGGCAGCAGGACGTCCGGACGTAGTTGAAGAACGTCGGCCAGTCCCTCGGGGCGGAGCGTTCGCAGGCTCGCCGGGGTGTGCACGGGCGCTAGCTCCAGGCCCGGCGCAGCGACGCCTCGACTGCGACCCGGTCGAAGTGGGCCGGATCGTATCCGCTCGGCACCCAGGTGATGAGGTCCTCGTGGTCCGGCTGCTGTGGGTCGGCCAGCGCTTCCAGGATCATGGCCAGGCCGCCGGGGCCGCCGCAGTCCTCCGGCGGGTCGGCGCGCCGCCCCGCCGGGCAGCGCGGATACGCCACGCCCGCAAGGGCCGGCTCCCGGGCTTCGAGTTCGATCAGGTGCTCCCAGTCGTCACCGAAGTCGTACCGGTAGACAACGGAGGCACCCGACGGGTCGACGAGCGAGGCCAGGGTGAATCGTTGGGTGGCTCCGTCCCTGACCACGCGCCGACCGCGTACGGGATCTTCGACCTCGAATTGGTGCAGATGACTGTCGGTCCAGCCGAACGCGCCCTGGATGAGTGCATGCAGGGTGGCGAGGGTGGTCGTCGCCGAGACTTCGAGGCGCCGCCAGATGGGCGGCTTGGTGTGTCGGATGGAGATCTTGATGCGCAGGATCTCGCCTGCGCCGATCGTGGCGTCGGGATCGAGCTGCTCAGATTCGGGCGGGAGATCGGCCAGACGTGCCAGGTGCTCGGTACGCGAGCGCGTCAGGTACAGCAACTCGCCCACGTCCTCGACCTGGTCGTCCTGCTCCGGGCACGGTGGGTTGGACAGCGCCTCACGCAGCGCCGTGGCGGCCGCCGCTGAGTCCAGATCCACGAAGTACGTGTCCGGCTCGCGGGCCATGGCATCGGCAATGGAATCGTGGAGGCCTCGCGCTGCGCGCCCCTCGCTCACCCAGCAGTCCTTGACCCCGCCGCCGAGCATGTGGTCGACAAGGACCATCAGGGCGTGATCGCGGCCCTGATAGTCGAAGAGGACGCCGATGGAGGACTGCGCCCCCAGGACGTCGCCGTACTGCCATGCCCGCAGCATCCTGGGTCGCCCGACGCGGGTCGCCCACGGCCGGTCCGGCACGCCCGCCTGCGCGAGACGCTCCGCCGCTTCAGCGGCCCGCGCCCGTGTCGAGGCCGGACCGACAACGGCAGCGACGCGCAGCATCGCCATTTCGTCGGCCCCTCCGGTCATCTCGGCATGGTCCACCACCTGATCGAGCAGCATCCTCGCGGCAGCCTCTTGATCTGCCTGGTCCGCCACACCCGCCTGGATGATGCCGAAGCTGGATGACAGGGCCAGCTCGGCGGCCAGCGGCGTCCGCGCGGCGGCGATCCCCGCAAGCAGTGAGCTGGTCACGGCGGCGAGCAGCTCCGCCGGTGCGTCGTCACCATCATCACCGGAAGCCGCACTGGGCTGAGGCGTTTCGACCACGTCCCGTGGGGTCTCGGTGACCAGCCGAAGGGACGCGCTGCTCCGAGTTGCCCGTCGGAGAGGTTGACGCTTGCCACGCTCCATACTCACGACTACATCCTTGCCTGGCGCCCTGGCGTGCTGTCCACTCCGGGATCGGATTCGTGGCCAGCGGCCAGAGGTTCGTGGCGGCGGCCGTGGGCGACCCCGCCACGACCTGGCCCGGTTGCCCGGGTGCACCGCCAAGGATCGTTCTGGCCGTTGCAGCGCCACGTCACCCGAATCAGCACGCGGCTCAGGGGCAGCGTCGTGGCGCTACTGGTGGTGGCCGGCAGCAACCGGCTCAGCGATTCCAGCGAGGCGATCGGGAGGCGATGCACGCGAAACTCAGTTGCCCCTTCCATCCAACGCCGAGCAGCGTGGTCGCACATGAAGAAGTCAGACATCACGGCCGATGTCGTGGCGTACCTCGTCCGCCAGCAACTGCCGCGCCCTGCGCACCTGTCGATCGTCGCCCGTAGACGTCGACGGCTGGGACAACAACTCCTTCCGCGTCGGTGACGAATACCTTG
>CAZEYA010000227.1:0-5947 GCA_964516515.1 uncultured Kineosporiaceae bacterium
CGCTGAAGGTGGAACTGCTGGCGGACATGGGCGCCTACCTGGGATTGGTGTCACCGGGTGTGCCGATCCTCGGTGCGTTCATGTACAACGCGATCTACAAGTTCCCCGCCTACCGTTTCGTCTGTACCAACGTCTTCACCAACAAGACCTGGACGGACGCCTACCGGGGCGCCGGTCGGCCGGAGGCCACCTTCGCGATCGAGCGGATCATGGATGCACTCGCTCATGAGCTGGGCCGGGACCCGTTGGAGGTCCGCAAGCAGAACTGGATCACCCATGAGGAGTTCCCGTTCGCGACCGTCGCGGGCCTGACCTACGACTCCGGCAACTACGAGGCGGCCACCGAGCGCGCCGTCGAGCTCTTCGACTACGAGGGGCTGCGCCGCGAGCAGGCCGAACGGCGCGAACGCAAGGACCCGATCCAGCTGGGCATCGGTATCTCGACGTTCACCGAGATGTGCGGCCTGGCGCCGTCGCGGGTGCTCGGCGCGCTGTCCTACGTGGGCGGCGGCTGGGAGAGCGCGACCATCCGGATGTTGCCGCTGGGCAACGTCGAGGTGGTCACGGGGACCAGCCCGCACGGCCAGGGTCACGAGACGGCGTGGAGCCAGCTCGTCGCCGACCGGCTGGGGGTGCCGTTCGAGAACGTCGAGGTGCTGCACGGCGACACCCAGATCTCGGCCCGCGGCCTCGACAGTTACGGGTCCCGGTCGCTGGTGGTCGGCGGCGTGGCAGTGTCCATGGCCGCGGACAAGGTCATCGAGAAGGCCAGGGTGATCGCCGCCCATCTGCTGGAAGCCAACGCCGAGGACTTGGATTTCGCCGCCGGGTCGTTCACGGTCCGCGGCACCGACGCGAGCAAGTCCCTCGCAGAGATCGCCTTCGCCGCGTTCGACGCCCACAACCTGCCCGACGGTATCGAGCCGGGCATCGACGCAGAGGCCACGTTCGACCCGCCCAACTTCTCCTACCCGCACGGCACGCATCTGTGTGCCACGGAGGTGGACACCGAGACGGGCATGATCACCATCCGTAAGTACGTCTGCGTCGACGACATCGGCACTGTCGTCAACCCGCTCATCGTCGAGGGACAGGTCCACGGCGGACTGGCCCAGGGCATCGCCCAGGCGCTCTACGAGGACGGGGTCTACGACGAGTCCGGCACTCTGACGTCCGCCTCGTTGGCGACGTACTACATCCCCAGCGCCGCCGACCTGCCGTCGTTCATCACCGACCGCACCGAGACACCGGCGACGTCCAACCCGCTCGGCGTCAAGGGGGTCGGTGAGGCGGGCACCATCGCCTCGACCCCGGCCGTCGTCAACTCCGTGGTCGACGCCCTGTCGCCGTGGGGCATCGACGACATCGAGATGCCGCTGACCCCGATGCGGGTGTGGCGGACCATCCAGGCCGCTGCCATCGACCCCAATGGAGGTGTCGCATGATCCCCTCGGAATTCGACTACGAGTCACCGGCGACGATCGACGAGGCGCTGTCCCTGCTGGCCTCGGTCGACGAGCGTGAGGTCAAGGTGCTGGCCGGCGGGCAGAGCCTGCTGCCGGTGCTGCGGCTGCGGCTGGCCGCTCCGGAACTGGTCGTCGATCTCGGCCGGATCGAGGAGCTGCGGGGGGTGCGCGACGAGGGGGACGCCATCGTCATCGGCGCCATGACCACCCACGATGACGTCACCCGCGAGCCGCTCATCCGCCAGCATGCGCTGTTGCTGTCCGAGGCCGCCCAGACCGTCGCCGACAACCAGATCCGCCACCGCGGCACGTTCGGTGGCTCCCTGGTGCACGCCGACCCCGCGGGCGACATGAGCGCGGCGGCGCTGGCACTGGATGCCGAGATGGTGATCGCCGGTGTCGGCGGTGCGCGGCGCACGGTGAGCGCGGCGGACTTCTTCGTCGACCTGTTCGCCACCGCCGTGGGCGAGGGTGAACTGCTGGTCGAGGTTCGGGTCCCCAAGCACACCGGCTGGGGTGCGCACTACCAGAAGATCAACCGGGTTGCGCAGTCCTGGTCGATGGTCGCTGTCGCGGCGGCGGTGCGGACCGAAGGCGGCACCATCGCCGAGGCGAAGGTGGGGCTGACCAATATGGGTGTCATCCCGCTTCGGGCCCGCGGTGTCGAGGCCGCGCTGGTCGGGCAACCCGCCACCGCCGACGCGATCCGCCGGGCCGCCGAGTCGGCGGCCGACGGCACCAACCCGATGGCGGACGAGAACGCGGACGAGGAGTACCGCCGCCACCTGGCGCAGGTGCTCACCGGCCGGGCGCTTCTGGCCGCCGCTGGAGGCTGAACCCGACGCGGAACCGGCATTGCAGCGGCCCGGCAGATGATCTGCTCGGCCGCTGCAGTACCACCGGTCGCCAGGCCGGCGCGGTGATCAACGCCGGTCGTCGACCTGCTCCCCGGCGCGGGTGTCGATCTTGACGTCGGATACGTCGATCTGGTCCTTGGGGACGTCATTGGTGACCGTGCTGCACCTCAGCCTGCTGGCTCACCAGATGCGGACGCGGTCCTGCGGCGTCAACCACAGCCCGTCCGAGGGCTGGGTCGCGTAGGCGTGGTGGAAGGCGTCGACGTTGCGCACGACATTGGCACGGAACTCCGGCGGGGAGTGGGGGTCGATCGAGATCCGGCGCCGCACCTCGGGTTCGCGGGTCAGCGTCGACCACACGCGCGCCCAGCCGGTGAAGAACCGCTGCTCTCCGGTGCGGCCGTCGAGGTCTGCTGCCGGTGCGTCGCCGAGGGACAGGCGGTAGGCATGCAGGGCCACCTCGACCCCGCCCAGGTCGCCGATGTTCTCGCCGAGCGTGAATGCACCGTTGACGTGGATGTCGGGTGCCTCGCTCGGTCGGAATGCGTCGTACTGGTTGACCAGAGTGGCGGTCCGCGCCTCGAAGCGCTCCCGGTCGGCCGTAGTCCACCAGTCTCGCAGCGTGCCGTCACCGTCATAGCGCGAACCCTGGTCATCGAAGCCGTGGCCGATCTCGTGGCCGATGACTGCCCCGATGCCGCCGTAGTCGTAGGCCTCGTCACGCTCGAGGTCGAAGAACGGGGGCTGCAGGATCGCCGCGGGAAACACGATCTCGTTCATCGTCGGGTTGTAGTAGGCGTTGACGGTCTGAGGGGTCATCAGCCACTCGTCACGGTCGACCGGTCCGCCGAGCCGGTTGAGCCAGCGGTCGGTCTCGAAGCCGTCGGCCCGCCGCACGTTGCCCATCAGATCGTCTGGGTCGATCTGGAGGCTGGAGTAGTCGCGCCAGACATCGGGCCGGCCGATCTTCGGGGTGAAGGCCAACAGCTTGGCCAGCGCCCGCTCCCGGGTGTCCGCGGCCATCCACTCCAGGTTGCCGATGCGCTGGCGGTAGGCCTCGATGAGGTTGCCGACGAGAACCTGCATCCGCTCATGCGCGGCGGGCGGGTAGTGCCGCTCGACGTAGAGCCGGCCGACCGACTCGCCGAGCACGGCCTCGACCAGTGCGACGCCGCGCTTCCAGCGATCGCGCTGCTGCGGCGCCCCGGTGAGCGTGCGGCCGTAGAAGTCGAAGTTGGCCGATGAGATCTCGCTGCTCAGGTAGGGCGCGGCGGAGGAGACGGCGTGCCAGGCCAGCCAGGCCCGCCAGTCTGCCAGCGGTACCTCCCGCAGTGCGGCCGCGAACGCCTCCAGCGTGTCGGGTTGACTGAGCACGATCTCCGCACGGCCGTGCTCGGGCACCTGCAGGCCGTCCAGGACGAGGTCCCAGCCGGGGAAGCGTGCCTGCATCTGCTCGGCCCTGGTCAGGTTGTACGTCTTGACGGTGTCCCGGCACGCCACGGTGTCCCAGTGCGAGGCCGCCAGCCGGGTCTCCAGTTGCATGATCCGGCCGGCGGCGGCGGCCGGGTCGGTCCCCGGCTCGTTGGCGCCGCAGAGATCCAGCATCCGGGCGATGTGGGCGACGTAGGCGTCGCGGACCTCGGCCTTGTCGGCCTCGCGGTAGTAGCTCTCGTCGGGCAGCCCAAGGCCGCCCTGGGAGGTGTGCAACAGATAACGCGTGGAATCGCCCCGGTCCACCCAGACGTAGACGTTGAGCAGACCCGAGGAGCCCTCCCGTTGCAGCCGGCCCATCAGCAGCAGCAGGCCCTCGACGTCGGTGACGCCGACGATGCGGTCCAGCACCGGCCGCAGTGGTTCCGCACCCAGCCGGTCGACGGTTTCGACGCTCATGAACGAGTTGTAGAGGTCCCCGACCTGGCGCCCCACCGGGTCGGCCGCACCGGCTCCGGCCGCCATCTCCTCGATGATCTCCCGGACGTCGGCCTCGGCGCGGTCGCGCACCTCAGTGAACAGGCCGTGGTTGGCCCGGTCGTCGGGGATGGTGGTCGCCGCCAACCACCGGCCGTTGACGTGCCGGTAGAGGTCGTCCTGCGGACGGACCCGGGGATCGAGAGCAGTGATGTCGGCCTCGGCAGCATCGGCGGGGACCTGGGGCGTGGTGGATTCGGTGATGGACATCGGGCCCATCATGCCTGTCGTGCCCCAGCGGCGCGGGGTCAGCGGGCGGTGTGGGGCATCAGCGCGCCCTCGGGAATCACTCCGAGGCGGCCGCTCTGGAAGTCCTCGACGGCCTGGATCAGTTCGTTCCGGGTGTTCATGACGAACGGGCCGTACTGGGCGATCGGTTCGCGGATGGGCAGCCCGCCCAACAGGAGTACGTCCAGTGCCGGCGTGCGGGAGTCCTGCCGATCGTCGGCTCGCAACCGCAGCACGTCGCCGGCGCCGAGCACCGCGAGCTGGGCGGCGTGGATCGGGTCCCCGCCCGCGCCGACGCGGCCGCTGCCGGACAGCGCATAGACCAGGGCGTTGAAGTCCGGTCGCCACGGCAGGTCCAGTTGGGCGCGGGGCGCCAGGGTCGCGTGGATGAGGGTGATGGGGGTGAACGTCGATCCGGGTCCGGAGTTGCCATCGATCTCGCCGGCGATGAGGCGGATCAGCGCGCCGCCGTCGGCCGAGGCGAGCAGGGTGACGTCGCCGCCCTCGAGCGCCTGGTAGCCAGGGGTGCGCATCTTGTGGGCGGCTGGCAGGTTGACCCACAGTTGGAAGCCGTGGAACAGACCACCGGACACGACGAGCGCCTCGGGTGGCGTCTCGATGTGAAGGATGCCGCTGCCGGCGGTCATCCATTGCGTGGCGCCGTCACCGATGAGCCCGCCGCCGCCGTGGCTGTCCTGGTGTTCCATCGCACCATCGAGCATGTAGGTGACGGTCTCGAAGCCGCGGTGCGGGTGCCACGGCGTGCCCTTGGGCTCCCCGGGCGAGTACTCGACCTCACCCATCTGGTCGAGGTGGATGAAGGGGTCGAGGTCGCGCTTGTCCACCCCCGCGAACGCGCGGAACACCGGGAAGCCCTCGCCCTCGAAGCCGCGTGGCGCCGTCGTGATGCTGCGCGTCGGCCGCACCGCGGCTTCGGGCGCTGTGCCGATCCGGGGCAGGACCAGGGTGTCGGCGCTGATGGCGGGCATGGCGTCCTCCGGGTGAAGTTAAGTCTTCAATCATTGTCTGCTCTGCGGCAAACGCTCGCATGCTCCGTGCTGTTCCGGCGCGGGCCTGACACGCCCAGCCTCGCGAGCAGCGGGTGCCGGGTGAAGGCGCGGTCATGACGTGGGAGTGGCCCGTGGTCATCCTCGGGCTGGCGATCGTGATCACTCTCGTCGCCCTCGCCGTCGCCGTCGCCGTCGCCGTCGCATCGCCTCGCTGAGCGCTTACGCGCCGCGCGGCCGAGGGTCGCGCCGTAGGTGGGCAGCCACCACAGCGGCCCAGCCCCACCCGACGACGATCGCCACGGTAACGATGCGGAAGTCACCGGTGGCGATGCCGAAGCCGCCGAGCACCAGGTAGACCACGCCGCTCGCCAGGCTGTACCAGCCCCAGCCGCGCTTGCCTGTCAGCAGGAACCGCCTG
>CAZEYA010000228.1:0-5902 GCA_964516515.1 uncultured Kineosporiaceae bacterium
ACCCCCGGAGGCCCCCGTGTCAACTGCCCTGATCGACCACGCCCCGCACGTAGCCCCCCGAACGCTGCGCCTGGCCCGCGTACCGGATCCCGATCCGGCGCCTACTGGCCGGCCGCCCCGGGCCGTCCCACAGCCCCGTACGCCGGTGGATCGCCAGCTCCGGTTGCTGGACGGCGCCGCCCCCGCCGTGCGGTCAGTCGGTCGTGATGACCCGCGGGACTTCGCGCACGGTATCGCCCAGGCCGTTGTCGACGTGCTCGCCGGTCACCGCCCGGCGACACAACTGGTGCGCTGGGCTCGGCCCGACGTCTTCGAGGCAGTCCGAGCCAGGGCAGCCATTTCGGCCTTGCGCCCCGGGTCCGGCCGCTCCACGACTGTGGTCCGGCGTCCGGTGGTGCGATCCGTTCGGACCTGCCAGGTGACGACCACCTCGGTCGAGGCAGCCGCGGTGATCGTCGAGGGGGAACGGGTACGCGCGCTTGCCATGCGCTTGGAGGGCGTCAATGGGCGATGGCGGCTGACCGCTCTAGTGATCGGCTGATTGATCGGTCGAGCCGGGTAAGGGCAGAGTCAGCGCTTTCGGGCACGCTTCTGGGCCGCGCGGCGCTCGGCCCGGTTATGACCCGCACCCGCCGTCACCGGAGCGCCGGACGGCTTGCGCGGCTGCTCCGCCTCCTGCGCGGGCCCGTCGCCGTCGAGCGTGGGTGCGGAGTAGGACAACGCCCCGACCTTCTGGTCCAGGCCGGGCCCCGAGATCTCGAAGTCCTCGTCCGCCACCGGAACATCTGCTGCCGGCTTGTCCAGCGACACCGCCCCACCGGGCACATGGCCGGACGGCTGCGCACCGGCAGGCGCTGTCGCGACATCGGTCCCGAACGGATTGGGCAGCGCCGCCAGCACGGGCGCCTCGGGGCGCACCACCTGAGCAGCGAAGACCAGCCGGACGGACTCCTCCTTGATCCCTTCGGTCATCGCCTGGAACAGCTGGAAGCCCTCGCGCTGGTACTCCACCAGGGGATCGCGCTGGGCCATCGCGCGCAGCCCGATGCCGTCCTGCAGGTAGTCCATCTCGTACAGGTGCTCACGCCACTTACGGTCCAGGACCCCCAGAACAACACGCCGCTCCAGGGCACGCATGGTCGGGACCCCCAGGTCGGTCTCGCGCTGCTCGTAATGGGCCAGCAGGTCGGCGGCGAGCCGCTCGGTCAGCAACGACCGACTCAGACCGCCCTGGCCGCCGACCTCGTCGATGAGTTCATCCGGCGAGATCCCCGGCTGATACACCTCGCGAAACTCGCCCCACAGCCGTTCGACATCCCAGTCCTCCGGGTGGCCTTCCGCGGTGGCGGCCCCCACGATGCCCTCGACGGTGTCGGCGGCGAAGTGCCGCAACTGCTCACCCAGGTCGGCGTGCTCGAGGACCTTGCGCCGCTCGTCGTAGATGACCATGCGCTGCATGTTGAGCACGTCGTCGTACTTCAGGACGTTCTTCCGGATCTCGAAGTTGCGCCCCTCGACCTGTGTCTGCGCGCTCTGGATGGAACGCGAGACCATCTTGGACTCGATCGGGACGTCGTCGGGGATCCCCGCGGCGTTGAGGAAGCTCTCGACCATTCCGGAGTTGAACATCCGCATCAGGTCGTCGGTCAGCGCGAGGTAGAACCGGCTCTCACCGGGGTCGCCCTGCCGCCCGGAGCGGCCGCGGAGCTGGTTGTCGATGCGCCGCGACTCGTGCCGCTCGGTGCCGAGGACGTAGAGCCCGCCGGCCGCGACCACGGCCTCCCGGTCGAGGGCGGTGGCCTCGATGGTTCCAGCCAACGTTTCCTGCCAGACCTTGTCGTATTCCTCGGAGTCCTCCACCGGGTCCAGGCCGCGGCGCTTCATCTCCTCTACGGCGATGAACTCGGCGTTGCCGCCGAGGATGACGTCCGTGCCTCGGCCAGCCATGTTGGTGGCCACGGTCACCGACGCGGACAGCCCCGCCCGGGCGACTATGCCCGCCTCTCGTGCGTGCTGCTTGGCGTTGAGCACCTCATGCTGGATGCCCTGCTTGAGCAGCAGCTTGGACAAGTGCTCGGACTTCTCGACGCTGGTGGTGCCCACGAGCACGGGCTGGCCCGCGCGGTGCCGCTCGACGATGTCGTCGACCACCGCACTGAACTTGGCGGTCTCGGTCTTGTAGACCAGGTCGGCCTGGTCGGCGCGGATCATCGGTTTGTTGGTGGGGATCGGGACCACACCTAGGCCGTAGATCTGGCTGAACTCCGCCGCCTCCGTGGTGGCGGTACCGGTCATCCCCGACAGCTTGTCGTAGAGCCGGAAGTAGTTCTGCAGCGTGATCGTCGCCAGCGTCTGGTTCTCCCGCTGGATGGTCACGCCTTCCTTGGCCTCGATGGCCTGATGCATCCCGTCGGAGTAGCGCCGACCGGGCAGCATCCGTCCGGTGTGCTCATCGACGATGTTGACCTCGCCGTCGACGACCACGTACTCCTTGTCCCTCTTGTACAGCTCGCGGGCCTTCACGGAGTTGTTGAGGAACCCGATGAGGGGGGTGTTGGCCGCGTCGTAGAGGTTCTCCACGCCGAGGTAGTCCTCGACCAGCTCGATGCCGTCCTCCAGCACGCCGACGGTGCGCTTCTTCTCGTCCACCTCGTAGTGGACGTCACGTTCCATGCGGGCGGCGATCCTGGCGAACTCCTCGTACCACTTCTGCTGCTGGTCGACCGGACCAGAGATGATCAGCGGCGTCCGGGCCTCGTCGATGAGGATCGAGTCGACCTCGTCGACGATCGCGAAGGCGTGGCCGCGCTGAACGAGGTTGGCCGGATCGGTCGCCATGTTGTCGCGCAGGTAGTCGAAGCCGAACTCGTTATTGGTGCCGTAGGTGATGTCGCAGTTGTACGCCTCGCGCCGCTCGGCGGGCTGCATCCGGGACAGGATGACGCCGGTCTCCATGCCCAGGAAACGGAAGACCCGCCCCATCAGTTCGCTCTGGTACTCCGCGAGGTAGTCGTTGACGGTGACGATGTGGACCCCGTTGCCGGCCAGTGCGTTGAGGTAGGCCGGTGCGGTCGCGACAAGCGTCTTGCCCTCACCGGTCTTCATCTCGGCGATGTTGCCCAGGTGCAGCGCCGCGCCACCCATGATCTGCACGTCGAAGTGGCGGAAGCCGAGGGTGCGGCGGGCGGCCTCGCGAACCACGGCGAATGCCTCGGGCAGCAGGTCGTCCAGCGTCTCGCCGTCGGCCAGCCGGCTGCGGAATCGGTCGGTCTCCTCCCGCAGCTCGACGTCGGAGAGCACCTTGATGTCGTCCTCCAGGAGGGCGACCTGGTCGGCGATGCGGACGAGGCGCTTTAGGATGCGGCCCTCGCCGGCGCGGAGCAGGCGCTCCATGATTCCCACGGGATGAACTCCGATCAGAAGCTGGACCCACTGTCGCCCTCATCGTAGGGCGCCATCTCGGGCTCGTTACATCCAACGACGATGAGTGGCCGGTGGTGCCGGGCCGTCCGCCGCTCGGGCGTGGCCGGCTCACGCCGCCCTGGCCAGGGGCAGCGCCACGGTCAGCGCCGGGGCGAGGTCCCCTCGCACCGGGTTCGCCACTTCCGGCAGGCCGAGCCAGCGCGCGAACGTCATCAGCTCGACAGCCAGGGCATCTGCGGTGTCGGACGGGGCGCCGGGCTCGACCCAAGCCGCCGGCACCTCCAGCACGCCACGCGCGCGGTCGGCCCGCAGGTCGACGCGGGCGACGAGCCGCCCGGCGTGCAGGAGTGGCAGCACGTAGTACCCGTGGCGACGCTTGGGCTTCGGAACGTAGATCTCCAGCCGATAGGTGAAGCCGAAGATCCTTTCGGTGCGCGGCCGGTGCCACACCAGCGGGTCGAAGGGGCTGAGCAGCGTCGTCCCGGCAGTCGTCGCCCTGGCGGTTCGCGGCCCCGGAATGCCGGCGCCCGCCAGGACCCAGCCCGGCTCCGCCCAGCCGTCGACGCTCACCGGCTGCACGACGCCGTCGGCGGTCAGCCGGCGCATCGCCGCGGCCGCCACGGTGGCGGGCAGCCGGAAGTAGTCCCGCAGATCGGCTGCCGTGGCGACCCCGAGCGCGGCGGCCGCGAACGCGAGGAGCGCGGCGCCGGCCGCCTCCGGTTCCGGCGTGGGCGCGGCGAGGACGGCGGCGGGCCATACGTGTTCCGGCGTGGTGTAGCGGCGCTCGAACTGCGCGGTCCTGCCCAGGCTGCTGACCTGGCCGGTCCAGAACAGCCACTCCACGCCGCGCTTGACGTCGGTCCAATTCCAGCCCCAGTGATCGCTTGGCCGGTGGCCGTGGGGCTCGAGCACTGCCTGCAACTGCCGCGCGGTCATCGGCCGCTGGGCCAGCGTGGCCACGATGTCGTGGACGAGTTCCGGACGCTGCCGGGCCACGGCAGCCATGCCGCTCCACGCCTCGTCGCCTGCCCGGGCCATCCGCCACTTCAGCGGGACGAGCAACGGCGCGTGGACCAGCGCCGCCTCGTGCGCCCAGTACTCCACGGCCAGCGGCGGTCGCCGGCTCAGCGCGGTGTCCAGCACGCCGACGTCGTAGGGACCGAGGCGACTGTAGAACGGCATCAGGTGCGCCCGGGCGGCGACATTGACCGAGTCGATCTGCACCGCTCCCAGCCTTGCCACCACTCGGGCCAGGTCGGCGCGCCCGACGAGGCGCCCGGCGGCCGGCCCGCGAGCGCCTGCCGGAAACCCCGCAGCCCGCAAGGCCATGACCCTCGCCTGGTCCGCGGTCAATCGGGGCCCGCTCGGGGCGCGACCGCTGACCAGAGCACCGCCTACCACGACCGAGATTGTGCTGCCCCGGTATGTCAGCGCGATCCCGTCAGTCGAGCCTCACCGATTCGCCACCGGCGCCGAACCGTTGGCCGCCTGGTCGCCCTGCAGCCTGATCACGCCGTAGGACCAGCCTTTGCGGCGATACACGACGCTGGGCACGCCGCTGTCGGCGTCGACGAACAGGAAGAAGTCGTGTCCCACCAGTTCCATCTCGTACATCGCCTGGTCGAGGGACATCGGCGTGGCCTGGTGGGTCTTCTCGCGGATCGTGATCGGAGAGGGACCGTCGGCGAGACCGTCCATCGCCCAGTCGGGTACCTCGCCCGCACCATCCTCGTAGCCGTCGCCCCCCTCCTCGCGGTCCATGACGGCCGTCCCAGCCCTGGCCTGGCCGTCCTCACCGTTCTCCCACCGGGCCGAGGCCGCGGTCAGCGACTCCGGCGTATGCCGACCTCGATGCACGCGGCGCCGGTCCTCCGCTCGCCTCAGCCGCTCCGCCACCTTGCCGAAGGCCAGGTCGAGCGCCGCGTACGGATCCTCGGCGCTGGCCTCGGCGCGGACAACGGGACCGCTGCCGAGGATGGTGAGCTCGATGCAGTAGGCGACGGAGGCGAGACGCGGGTTCGGCTCGTGGCTGATGACGGCGGCGACCCGGCGGGACCGAGGGGAGAGTTGCTCGACCTTCTCGACCTTCTCGGCCAGGTGCCGGCGGAACCGGTCCGGTATCTCGCAGTGGCGAACGGTGACAGTGACGTCCATGGTGACCTCCAGAGTGCAGACGAGGGGGAATCAGGTGGGCGGGTGCCCGGTCGGTATCACCCCCTCGCAGGGCTGCTGGGCGGTCAACGCCTCCATTCACCTACGTTAGATAACAATCTGGCAAACCCGTAGCCGAATGCGGCGTGTCGTGTCACCTAGCCACGGGACGCCGCCCGATCGGGTCATCGGTCGGCCGACGCGACCGCCGCGACGCCGATCACACGCACCCCGGCGGCTCGAAGTGCCCCGACAGCCTCGCTCGCCGTGGCTCCGGTGGTCACCACGTCGTCGACGACGACGGCATCGGCATCGCCCGGCCGCCCTG
>CAZEYA010000229.1:0-5893 GCA_964516515.1 uncultured Kineosporiaceae bacterium
CCTGCCGGGCGGGCGGGGCGGCGACATCAGTCCCGTCATGCCGGCACCAGGCCGGCCGACCCGATGTCGACCACGTCGTCGGCCAGTGCGAGCAGTGCGGGGCGGTGGGCGACGACCAGCACCATCCGACCCTGCCGCGCCAGGGTGCGAAGCGCCTGATGGATGACCAGCTCGGTCCGCGAATCGAGGTGGGCGGTCGGCTCGTCCAGAACCACGAGGGCCCCGGGACGCAGCAGCAGCCGAGTCAATGCGAGTCGCTGCCGCTGCCCGGCCGACAGCCCGTGCCCGCCGCTGCCGATCATGGTGGCCCAGCCTTCCGGTAGCTCGGCCACGACCTCGTCGAAGGCCGCGTCCGCCGCGGCCCGGGCGACATCGGCGTCGTCGGCGTCGGGATCCAGCAACCGCACGTTGTCGGCTACCGACCCGGGGACCAGCGCGGGCCGTTGCGGTACCCACGAGATCTGCGCCACCCACGTCTCGTGCCGGACGTCGGCCAGGTCGACTGCCCCGTCAGCGGACACCACCGTGACGTGCCCGGCATCGGGGCGCCGCAGGCCGAGCAGGACGTCGACCGCCGAGGACTTGCCTGACCCCGTCGGCCCGGCCATCGCGACGATCCTGCCCGGTTCCAGCAGCAGGTCCACCGCCAGCGGCGCCCAGCGGTCGCGGCCCCGATGGTGCACGCCGACGCCTGACAGCTGGATCGTCGCGCGCCGCAGGTCCGGCGCGTCGACCGTGCCGGCTGGCGGCTCGGGTGTCTGGAGCACGTCGAAGGCGCCGCTCGCCGCGGCCAGGCCGTCCACGCTGGCGTGGTAATGCAGCCCGACCTGCCGCAACGGCAGGTAGACCTCGGGGGCGAGGATCAGGACCGCGAGCCCGGTCTGCAGGTCCAGGTCGCCGTACACCAGCCGCAACCCGATCCCTACCGCGACCATCGCCACTGACAGCGTGGTCAGCGCCTCCAGGACGAGCGCGGACAGGAACGCGGTCCGCAGCGTCGACATCGTGGCCCGCCGGTAGGAATCACCGACCTCACGGACCCGGACCGCCTGTCCCCGCTCGCGGCCGAGCGCCCACAACGTGGGCAATCCGGCGACGAGGTCGAGCACCTGCGCCCCGAGTCGCTGCATCGTCCGCAGCCGCCGCTGCGCCAGGCGCTGGGTCGACAGCCCGACCAGGATCATGAAAATCGGGACCAGTGGCAGGGTGACGGCGACGGTGAGCGCGGCCACGGTGTCCTGCCACCAGATGACCGCGAGCAGCGCGGGGGTCACGGTCGCGGCGAGCAGCAACTGGGGCAGGAACCGCACGAAGTACCCGTCGAGGGCGTCGAGACCGCGCGTGCTCAGCGTCGCCAACTCCGCGCCGTCATGGTCGGCGCCGGTGGTGACGCGGGCACCGCTCACGCTCCGGCAGGCGTGATCGACCAGGCCTGCACGCAGTTGGGCGATGACCCGGGTGGCCGCCCGGTGGGCGAAGCGTTCCTGCGCCCATGCGGTCACCGCCCGGCCGAGGAGGGCGGCAGCCAGCCAGGCGATAGAGGTCCGCACCTCGCCCCAGCCGTCCCCACCGATCGTGACCCCGGCGATCACTCGCGCCAGCAACAGCGCCTGCGCCACCAGCAGCGCGGCGGTGACCGCGCCCAGCACGGCGGTCAGGTAGACATACCCCCGGGCCGCCGCGGCGTGCCGCAGCAGGCGGGGGTCCAGCGGTCTCACCCCGACCGCTCGCTCATCCGCCAGCTGAGGCCCGCGTGCTCGGGGATGTCGGCCGTCGTCAGCCGGCGCCGGAACACCCAGAAGGTCCACCCCTGGTAGAGCAGCACGAACGGGGTCAGGATCACCGCCACCCACGTCATCACCCGCAGCGTGTAGGGGGTGGATGAGGCATTGTCGATGGTCAGCGAGAAGGCCGGGTCGGTCGAGGACGGCATGACGTTCGGGAACAGGCTGCCGAAGATCAGCACCACGGCCGAGATGATGACCAGGCACGTCAACGTGAACCCGAGGCCCTCACGCTGGGCCCGGGCGGCGAGCACCACACCCACCAGGCCCGCGGCTGCGACGATCACGGCCAACCAGGTCCAGGTCTTGCCGTGGGCCAGCTGTGTCCAGACCGCGAAGCCACCCGCCACGACCAGCGTGGGGACGGACAACCGGGCAGCGAGGGCGATGGCGCGCTCGCGGATCTCGCCGTGCGTCTTGAGTCCGAGGAACAGCGCGCCGTGCAGCGCGAACAGCAGCAGCGTGGTGAGTCCACCCAGCAGCCCGTACGGGTTCAACAGCGTCAGCAGGGTGCCGGTGAACTGCCGGTCGGCGTCGATGGGCACACCGGCGACGATGTTGGCGAACGCCACCCCCCAGAGCAGGGCCGGCACCACGGAGCCGACGATGATGGCGAGGTCCCACCGGCCGCGCCACCGGTTGTCGTTGATCGTGCCGCGGTACTCGAAGGCGACACCCCGGACGATGAGCGCGACGAGAATGAGCAGCAGCGGCAGGTAGAACCCGGAGAACAGCGTGGCGTACCACTCGGGGAAGGCGGCGAACGTGGCGCCGCCGGCCACCAGCAGCCACACCTCGTTGCCGTCCCACACCGGGCCGATCGTGTTGATGAGCACCCGCCGCTCGGTGTCGTTGCGCCCCAGGACGGGCAGCAGCATGCCGACGCCGAAGTCGAAACCCTCGAGTACCAGGTAGCCGGTCCACAGCACGGCGATGAGAACGAACCAGAATTCGGTGAGGGCCACGTCATGCTCCTTCGTCGATGGATGTCAGTAGGCGAAGGTCAGCGGTGCGTCGTCGACCGGTCGTTCCGCCGTGGTCACCTCGGGTGCTCCTTCACGGGCGTACCGACGAATCAGGCCGAACCAGACGACGGCGAGGACTCCGTACACCAGCGTGAACACCACCAGGGATACCGCGACGTTCCAGCCCGGCACGCGCGAGACCCCGTCCGCGGTCAGCATCCGCAGGTCCACCAGACCGGTGGGATTCGGCGCCACGATCCAGGGCTGCCGTCCCATCTCCGTGAAGATCCACCCAGCGGCGTTGGAGAGGAAGGGCGCGGGGATCGCCCACACGGCCAGCGTGGCGAACCGGCGGCCACCCGGCAGCCGGCCGCGACGGGTCAGCCAGAGTCCGGCCAGCGCGAGCACGGCGCTCACGGCGCCGAAGCCGATCATCAGGCGGAAGCCCCAGTACGTGATGGCGAGCACCGGCGTGTAGTCGTTCTCGCCGAACTGCTCGACGTATCGCTGCTGCAGGTCGTTGACCCCGAGGACCTCGGCGTCGAGGTCGCCGGTCGCCAGATAGGAGGTGAGGCCGGGGACGGTGAGCGACCAGACGTCGCAGTTGTTGGCGACGTCGCCGACGGCGAAGAGGCTGAATCCGGCCCCCTGTTCGGTCTCGCACAGCGCTTCGGCGGCGGCCATTTTCATCGGCTGCTGCTCGAACATGATCTTCGCTTGGGCATCGCCGGTGACGACCACGCCGATCCCGGAGATCACCAGTGTGACCAGGCCCAGCAGCAGGGCGGGCCGGTACACCCGGGCCTCGTCCACACGGCCGGCGCGGACCGAGCGGACCACCCACCAGCCGGCGATGCCCGCCACGAACGTGGCGGCGGTGACGAAAGAGGCGGTGATCGTGTGCGGGAACGCCACCAGCGTGGTCGGGTTGGTCAGCACCGCGCCGATGTCGGTCATTTCGGCGCGGCCGCGCTCGACGTTGAACGTCGCACCGACCGGGTGCTGCATGAACGAGTTGGCTGCGAGGATGAAGTAGGCGGACAGGTTCACGGCGAAGGCGACGATCCAGATCATCGCCAGGTGCACCGCCTTCGGCAGTCGCCCCCACCCGAAGATCCACAGTCCGAGGAATGTCGACTCGAGGAAGAAGGCGGCCAGGCCCTCCATCGCGAGCGGCGCGCCGAAGATGTCGCCCACGAAGCGCGAGTACTCGCTCCAATTCATGCCGAACTGGAATTCCTGGACGATTCCCGTCACGACGCCGAGGGCGAAATTGATGAGGAGGAGTTTGCCGAAGAACTTCGTCAGCCGGAGCCAACGCTCGTCCCCGGTGCGGTACCAGAACGTTTGCATGATGGCGACCAGCGGCGCCAGGCCGATGGTCAGCGGGACGAACATGAAGTGGTAGACGGTAGTGATGGCGAACTGCCACCGGGCCAGGTCGAGTGCGTCCACAGCTGCGCTCCAGTCTTTTCTCGGCTGGATCGGTGAACACTCACCGACGCAATCGACGATAGGGCGGCGCCGCCGCGGTGCTCGGGACTTTCGTCCCGCGGTCAGTGCCGCATGAGTTGGCCAAATGGTCGAGCGCCTGCGTGTTGGCGACCTGGCCGTAGTTGGCCGGCGGGTCGGCGAGGTTGTTGGGCTGCTGCGGCAACCGCGGGATGGCCCCCCGGGTCGTTGGCCATGTACGGACGGGGGGTATGCTAGCTATACTCCCCTGGGGTACTTTGGGTGACGACATGACTGAAAGGGCGCCGTTGTGGCAAGCAGCATTTACGCTGTGCGCGACATCACCTGCGCCCGTTCGGTGACCGAAGAGGATCAGACACGGACGTCGCGCCTCTGACAGGCGGCAACACCGATAACGAGGAGAGAATGTGGTCGGTTACGGCGAGAACAAGCAGGATCACCTCAAGCGGCTGCGCCGCATCGAGGGGCAGGTCCGTGGGCTGCAGGGGATGGTGGAGAACGACAAGTACTGCATCGACATCCTCACGCAGGTCTCGGCCGTGACCCGTGCCCTGCAGTCGTTCTCCCTGGAGTTGCTGGAGGAGCACATGGCCGGCTGTGTCATGGAGGCCGCGGCCAAGGGTGGCCCGGAGGCTGACCTCAAGGTGCGGGAGGCGTCTGCGGCCATCGCCCGCCTCGTCCGCTCCTGACCGCTATCCGCACTGGGAAACCCCGTTCCGTCCCAGACCAGCCGTGATGTGTCCGCCCGTCAAGCTCGCCGCCTTCGCCGGCGCCCTGGCTGTGAGCTTCGGCGCAGCCTGGCCTGTTGGTCGGTACCGGTCGGGGGGCGCAGCTGGGCATCGTCGTCAAGGGCCCCGAGGTGCTGGAGTCCACCCGCAAGGTCGACACCGTCGTGGTGGACAAGACCGGCACCGTCACCGCGGGGAAGATGACGCTGCTCGTTGTCGTCCCAGCGACCGGGAAGGACCCTGAGCTGGTGCTGCGAGGGCAAGTCCGCGGTCGCGGTCGGCTGGGGCGGTGCGCCCCGGGGGTGTATTGGTGGTCGCGGACGCGAGGCTGTGGGCGTTCGCCTGCAACCTCGTCGGGCGGCCCCTGGCGGCGGCAGGTCTGCCAAACAGCTCACTGCCACCGCCGCCACAGGGCCGGCTGGGCCGGGCCATGGGCTTTTGGAGGTGCGAGACATCCTGCTGGACCGCCGCCAGCGTTACCCGCGGCGAAGACGGTGCCCGAAGCCTGACCGGCCGATCACGACCGTTAGGCGACCACGAGGGTTTGCACGCCGAGAGCGTCGTAGGTCCCGCGTGTTCGGGCATCACGTGTGGCCAGCGGCAAGCCATGGGCGATCGCTGCCAGCGCGACGAGGCCGTCGTAGGCGGCGGCCCCCGCTATCCCACGGTCCGCGAGCAGGGCCGGGGCCTGGGCGGCAGTCGCCGCGGCGAGGATCAGCGGCTGCGCGAAGCGCTGGGTCATGAGTAGGACGGCGTCGGCGGGATCGAGTCGGATGTCCCTGGTAGTCGCGTCAAGACGGCGTAGGTCTCGACCAGCGCGTGTCCCGACAGGGCGAGTTCGCGGCCGCGTTTCCACCGACTCACTGTCGCGTGGGCACTGTGGTTACGGACCAGGAGAGGAATGGCGACGCTGGCGTCAACGGCGACCGTGCCGCTCACCGGC
>CAZEYA010000230.1:0-5811 GCA_964516515.1 uncultured Kineosporiaceae bacterium
CTTAACCCGAGGTAACCGGGATAGAAGCTTCTGGCCGAATCGAGGTCACTGACTCGAAGGTTGGCCGTCACTCGCGTCGCGTGCATGTCCGACTCCTGTCCATCGGCCAATAGTGCCCCCCGACACGTGGCTATGCCCGCGGCGGGAAACCCGTAGCCCAAGCGCCAGTTCCACCGGGAGTTGGTGGGACACCACATCGGGATGCCGGGTTCAGGAACGGCATGCGCCGACAAGGGCCGGAGGTCGCCTGTGTCTCACTGCGTGGCCGGACCGTTTGACCCGCTCTGGGCCCGAACCTGCCCGGACTTCGCGACGCACCAGGCGAGGGTAAGCGCTCCCACGGTCAGGGCAAGGCTGCGGAGCAGGTTGGCCTCGAGCAGGCTGTCGATGGTGGCGGCGGACAGCCCGACGCGGTCGAGCCGGTCGTGCATCGGGATGGCCCACAACACCGTCGAGAGCAGTGAGATGACTCCGGCTGCCCCCACCAGCGCGGCCACCGGGCGGGTCACGTCGAGCGGGCGGGTCCAGTAGAAGGCCGTCCCAGCGAGGAAGGCGAGAAAGCCCGGCAGGATGACCACGACCGGGATAGCGGCGTTGTACTGCGAGTGGTAGGCGGCGAAGTCGTCGGGGCTCACCGCCGCGAAGAGCGGGTAGGACACCAGCTGCGCTTGTCAGCCGAGCGCCGCCGAGTACGCAGTCAGGGCGGCCATTGCCCGCCGCGGTTCAGACGGCTGGGGTGCCGTCTACGGCTTCGGTTGGATCGGCGCCATCGTGTGGTTCTGGCGGGATGCCGAGAGCGTCGGCGTCGGCGTCGACGTGGACGTGGACGTGGTGGTTCGTGGTCGCACTGCCCCGGTCCGCCATGTACTTCCACTGGCTCGTGGGATTACCGGCCTGCCAGATCTGCTGTTCGTAGATCACGTATGCGACGCCGAACTCCCGGCCTGGGCCTGGATGCAGCGGGCGATCTCCAACGCCGCCGAAGTTGCCCTCCCCTAGGTCGCGGACCGCCCGGCACGACCGGGCGGGGCCCAGGCGAGGGTGCCCAGGGCGACGACGAGGACCACGTTGGTCGCGACAGCGAGCACGGGGATGTTCGCGATGTGTCCGACCGGCCAGGCGATGGCCGCGACGAGCACGGCCAGCGCCTGCCAGCGGCGACCGAGGGCGGCCAGCGCCAGGGCGATCACCGCGAGCGATAGCGGGAAGAACAGGCCGAGTGGCTTGATGAGGTTTGCCGCGCCCTGCTGGTCGACGAGCGCCACGTCACCCAGGGAGGAGTGAATGGTGTCGAACCCGTAGCCGACACTGCCCCCCAGGCCGATCAGCCCGGTGACCAGGACCGCCACCGCCAGTTTCGAGGCGGGGGGAAGCCAGGCGGCGACGCGGAGGGAGACGAAGCCGTAGGCGATGGCGGCGAAGACGTGGAGGACACCGGCGACGGCGTCGTCCCAGCCGCGGACGGCGTAGGTCGTGTCCGCCGAGAGGTACAGCAGCGGAGCAACGAGGAGGCTGGCAGTGAGTAACCGGTCGACGGGGGTGTCCGTGTGCGGCTCGGTGACGAGGTGGTCAGTCGTCGTGGACATGGGAACCCTTCCAGGAGTGAGGCAGCGACGTCATCCACCGTCGCCGCGCCGGAACGCCCCGGCCACGGGGCTTTCCCTGGGATCCGGTGCGCGGGTCCAGGGAGAACCCTGCGGCGTCCGGACGGGGGCTCATGCCAGGCTCTCGTTGTGCGCATTCCCGACCTCGGCGCGGCCGCCGGCCGGAACGGGATAGTGCCGTTGCTCTTCGTCAGCGTGGTCGTGGTGCTCGTGGCAGGCGGCCTGGAGCAAGGCGTGTGGCTGGCGAACCTGCACAACGGGTTGCTGGCACTGGCCTTCACGTCCGTCGGGGCCTACATCCTCTTCCAGCGCCCGGGGCATCCGGAGGGCGTCCTCTTCATCGCCACCGGCGCGGTCGAGGCGGTGATCTTCGCCGGCAGGCAGGTGGCGCGCACGCCGGGCGCGAGCGACTGGTGGGGCTGGGCCGGGGTGTGGCCCGTCGCCGTCGGGCTGGCCCTGAGCACGGTCGCGGTGATCTGCTTCCCCGACGGCCGTCTGCCGTCACCCCGATGGCGGTCGGTGGTACTGGCCGTCGTGGCGGTCGCCGGCGCGTGCGCTGTCATGTCGGCGCTGTGGCCGGTGGAGTATGCCGCCACGGGTGTCGCGACCGGGCACCCGCTGTCCCTGCCCGGCGGGTCCGTTGCGGCTGCGGTCTGGGGCGCGGTGGCTCATCCGGCTTACATCGTCTTCCAGCTGCTGTGGGTCCCGGCGGTCGTCGTCCGCTGGCGACGGTCGCCCCCGCTCGTGCGGGCACAGCTTGCCTGGGTGGGCCTCGCGGTCTGCCTGTCCGCCGTCGCACTCGTCGTGGGCCTCGTGGCGGCGGGCTCACCGCGCCTCGGACTGCTGACCGTCTGGCTGGTGCCGGTCGCGGCGGGCTGGGCAATCGTCCACGGCGAGCACCTCGCCGCCTACGCAGCCCTGAGCTGGCTTTCCCGGTCTGGAGTGTCGTCCCAGCGGCTCCCTGGCGATCTCGCCAGGGCCGTGACGGAGTCGCTGGCCGCACAGGCGGCCACGCTGTGGATGGGCACCGAGAAGACGCTGCACGCCGTCGGTGTGTGGCCGGAGCGGGGGGGCGGCTCAGCGACGGATCTCGCGCAGCTGCGGGCCACGCCGGGGCTCGTGGTCCGTCCGGTTCGTCGCGACGCCACAGTGATCGGGGCGCTGGCCGTCGAGCGGCCGACGGCTCTGCGATTGTCCCTGGCGGAAGAGAAGCTCGTGGCCGACATCGCCGCGCAGGCCGTCCTCGTGATCGACCACCTCGCCCTGCTGCGGGATGCCGCCCGGCAGCGGGCCACCGGCGACGTGGCCCACCTGAGCCCGCGGGAGCGGCAGATCCTCGAACTGATGGCGCGCGGCCTCTCCAACGCCGCGATCAGCGAGCAGTTGCACCTCAGCATCAAGACCGTCGAACCGGCGATCAGCGCGATCTTCATCAAGCTCGGCCTCGGCACCGACTCTGCCAGCAATCGGCGGGTCCTGGCGGTGTTGGCCTTCCTGGCGGTCGACGCTCCCGAGTAGCCCGCTCAGGCCCCGTTCGCCAGACGCGTCGGGCCTCGTCGCACTGCTCCGCGAGGACGTGCGCATGTCCTCGCCGCCCATGCCGCCTGTGCCGATCCGGCTCCCGGAGCGGTTGCCCTGAACGCACCGCTTTGGTCCTCGGCCACTGACGCGCGACGCTCCGCGGCGCTGCGGCCTAGCCGGGCGTGACCACGCGAACACCAACGTTGCGGGCTGCCTCGATCAGGCGATGCTCGTAGGAGAGTAGGCAGTCGACCCCGATCCGCACGGCTGCGGCCAGGTGAAGGGCATCCAGGGATCGTAGCGAGGACCCGGGCAGGAGCCCCGCCTCGCGGAACAGCGATGCGGGGACGGCGTACAGGGAGACTCCGTCCAGCAATCCGGTGACGGCCTCTTGCGCGAGCGTCGGTGCGCGGTGTGCGGCCCGGCGCAGTTCGGTCTCCAGCAGGTGACAGGCGACGAGGTCCGGCGCCTCGTCGTCGATGACACGGGCCAGGGCGGTTGACTCCGCCTCGGCGACGAGGAGTTTCAGGGCAGCTGAGGTGTCGAGGTACCAACGGCTCACCGATCCCCCCGGAGATCTTCCAGCAGCTCGCCCGTGGGCACGTCGAGGCTGACCCGTGGCTGGTCACTCCAACTGTGCCGCAGGCGCGCCGGCCGCTCGCAGGCCAGGTCCTCGACCTCGGTCAGCGGCACGAGCCGCGCCACCGGCACCCCGCGCCGGGTCACGGTGAAGCTCTCGCCGCCTTCGACCTGACGGATGAGGACAGCGTTGTCGTTGCGTAGCTCGCGCTGGCTGATCGAACGCAACGCCTGAATGTAGCACCACGTAGCACTTCGACGCGCCGACCAGCCGGCAATCGACCGCGCACTGCCCGGCAGGAACACGCCGGCGCCTGCTGCGGTTACTGGCTGGGTGACCACAGTGGCTTTCATCGGGACCGGATTCATCGGGAGCACCGTCGCGCGGCTGGCAGTCGACGCCGGTCACGACGTGGTCCTCGCCAACTCGCGCGGACCACAGACCCTGACCGAACTCGTCGACCAGCTCGGACCGCGGGCCCGCGCCGCCACCGCCGTCGAAGCAGCCGAGGCGGGCGACCTCGTCGTGGTCAGCGTGCCGTTCAAGGCCTATCGCGACCTACCCGCCGACCGCCTGGCCGGGAAGGTCGTCCTCGATACGAACAACTACTACCCCGACCGCGACGGCCACGTCGCCGCGCTGGACGAGGGCACCACGACGAGCGCCGAACTCGAGCAGGAGCACCTGGTCGGCGCCCGCCTCGTCAAGGCCTTCAACTCGATCTACTACCGCCACCTGGCCGCACTGGCTCGTCCCGCCGGGGCGCCCGACCGCAGCGCACTACCGATCGCGGGCGACGACGCCGACGCCAAGGCGCAGGCGCACACCTTCCTCGATTCGATCGGCTACGACGCCGTGGATGTCGGCCCGCTGGCGCAGAGCTGGCGCGTGGAGCCGGGCGCGCCCGCCTACGGCACGCCGTACGGCTCGTTCGAGGACCCCAGCGGAACCCCCGCCCCGGTCGCCGCCGTCCGGGAAGCGGTCGCCGCCGCCTCTCGGTGACGAGCCCGATCAGGTCCCGCCGGAGTTGCTGGCGCGGGCGCGCCTGGCCACCACGATGCCGGCGATTCCGACCGCAAGGAGCACCGCGAAGGCCGCGATGACGACCGGGAAGCCCGCCTCCTGTAGCGACTGGGCAAGGCGGCGCTGGACCGACAACGCTGCCCCGACGACCGGGTCGGTGGCGGGCCCACCGGCCAGGACACGCGTCTCCCACCAGCCGTAGTAGGCGACATAGGCCCCGGCGAGGAGCATGAGCACCCCTCCGGCACGGGCCATGACCGGCCCCGCGCGCCGCAGCCGGGCGACGAGCGCTCCCTGGGCGAGCGCGACGGCGAGCGCTGCGAGCCCGACCGTCACGCCCATGCCAACCGCGTACGCGACGAAGAGCCCCATCCCCGACGCGAGCGACCCCGCACGCAGCGACGACACGACGATGGCGAGGAAGGGCCCGATCGTGCAGCTCAGCGACGCAATGGCATAGCCGACGCCGAACACGAACAGCGACCCCGGATGACGGGTGATGGGTCGGCCTCCCGGGCGGGGCAGGCGCAGCCCGGGCAGCTCGCGCCCCGCCGCGAGCCATCCCCCGAGCAGGACCAGCACCACGCCGATGGCGATCGTCACCCACGGCAGCCGGCTCTGCACCTGCCCCGCCACGGGTGCGATGGCGAGGCCGAAGACCCCGAACACGGTCACGAACCCGGCGGTCATCGCCGCGGTGGCGACAAGGGCGCGGCCGACGGCAACCGAACGCGCGGGGGCGTCGCCCGTCACGAGCAAGGACAGGTAGGCCGGGAGCAGCGCGAACCCGCAGGGGTTGACGGCCGCCAGCATGCCCGCCGCGAGGGCCAGGCCGAACGGGGCGTCGAGCACGACAGGCCGTCAGGCCAACGCGGCTAGGGCGCGGTCCAGCTCGTCCTCGCTGAGGTTGCCCTCCGCCACGACGACGCCGGACGCGTCCAGGACCACGTACGTGCTCTGCGCGGTGATGCCGAACCGCAGCCACACCTCACCGGCCTCGTCCGACAGGTGGACGAAGTTGCCGACGTCACGCTGGTCGACGAAGGTGCGCATCGCGTCCGCCTGATCCAGCCCGCCGACGCC
>CAZEYA010000231.1:0-5805 GCA_964516515.1 uncultured Kineosporiaceae bacterium
ATCGCGGCCGCGACCGCGCAGGACTGGCTGCCGCAGCAGATCGTGCGCGGCGCCGACGGCTCGGCCGCCCGGCAACCGCTGCTGTCCTGTGAGCAGGTCTCGCACCCGGCGACCGGCGCCGGTCTCGGCACGCTGGCCGTGCTGACCCTCGACCCCGCCGACGGCAGCGTCGCCGACACCGACGCGGTGAGCGCCAACGGTGAGAACGTCTACTCCTCCACCGACCGGCTGTACGTGGCCACGACGGCCGGCGGCTGGTTCGGCACCCCCGGGACCGATCCTCGGACAGAGCTGCACGGCTTCGACGTCAGCGCGCCGCTGCAGACCAGCTACGTCGCCTCGGGCTCCGTGGCAGGCACCCTGCTGGGCAGGTGGGCGATGAGCGCCGACCAGGGCTACCTGCGGGTCGCCACCACGACCATGGACCTCACCGACCCCGCCGTTGGGGCACCGGCTACGCAGTCCAGCGTTCACGTGCTGAGCGAGTCCGACGGCGCGCTGGCCCAGGTGGGCCGCGTGGACGGTCTCGGCCCGGGCGAGTCCATCCGTGCCGTGCGCTGGTTCGGTGACATCGCCGTCGTCGTGACGTTCCAGCAGACCGACCCGCTATACACGATCGATCTGTCGGACCCCAGTGCGCCGCGGGTCACCGGCGAGCTGAAGGTGACGGGGTACTCGGCTTACCTGCACCCGATCGGTGACGACCGGCTGCTCGGCATCGGCCAGGAAGCCACCCTCGACGGCATGACGACCGGCACCAAGGCGGAGGTCTACGACCTCAGCGACCTGGGGGCCCCGACGGCGACCGGCAGTGTGGTCTGGCCGGACTCCTCGACCTCCGTCGAGTGGGACTCCCGGGCCTTCACGTATCTGCCGGACCGATCCTTGGCTGTCTTCGGCGTGGACTTCTACCAGCCTTTCACCGAGCCGGTCCCCTTGCCCGAGCCGGTCCCCTTGCCCGAGCCGGTCCCCCTGCCCGAGCCGGTCCCCTTGCCCGAGCCGCTGCCGGAGCCGGCCCCACCGACGGAGCCGACCCCACTGCCGGAGCCGGTCCCATTGCCGGAGCCGGCCCCACTGCCCGAGCCCCTGCCCAGCGCGGAAACGGTGCCGGGCGATGCCGGCAGCGGCTCGGCGGGCTCGAGCGGGACCGTCGGGTCGGTAGCCGTCGAGCCGGATGCCTCCGCCACCGCGGTGGCTCCCATCCCTGGGATGGCTCCGGGGTACGGGCCCGCGGTGGTGTCGGTCGCGGTGGCGCCGGACGGCACGGTCGCTGAGCAGGGCCGTTGGGTGGCCAGTGAGGGGGACGACGTCGGCACCGATCCCGGCTACGTCGAGGGCACTATCGTCGTTGGTGACCTTGTGGTGGCGCGCCTGGTCGAGTACCAGTTCGACGGCAGCCAGACGACCCGGCTGGTGCTGCTGAACGTCGACGGCCTTGCCGAGCAGGGCACCGTGGCGCTGAACTGATCGATTGGTCAGTCGTGGTGGATCCGGCCCCGAACGGTCGTCACGAGGGCGCGCAGGCCCTCGGGGGTGGCGAGCCGTTCGGGGTCGAGATCGCTCACCGTCAGGGTGCCCGTGAGCGCGCTGAGGTCCACCCGCTCCTGATCCTGTCCGGCGCCGGCCAGCATCGCCCCGCCGAGCAGGGCGATCGTGGCGGCGAGGTCCCCCAGTGCGGCGGCGTCGATCGCTCGGTGCCATGCAGCCTCGCCCGCCGTGAGGAAGGCAGTGTCAGCCTCTGGCGGTGAGGTTCGACCAGGATGCTGCACGAGCCACTCCCGGCGATCGTCCAACGCGGTCACCAGCTCAGTGATGTCCGGCGTCCGGGAGGAGACCAGGACCACTCGTGGCTGCCACTCGCCGCCGGCCGCGGTGCGAAGCGCCGCTCGCCACTGGGCGGCTGCCTGTGCGGCACCCGGCAGGTCGGCCTTGGTGACGCAGATGATGTCCGCCAGCTCAGCGATCCCCGCCTTGGACGCCTGGATCTCGTCACCGAGACCCGGCGCGGCGACCAGCAAGGTGGTGTCCACCGCGCTCGTGACGGCGATCTCACCCTGGCCCGACCCCACCGTCTCGACCAGGACGTCGTCG
Organism: uncultured Kineosporiaceae bacterium; assembly: GCA_964516515.1. Classification (GTDB taxonomy): domain Bacteria; phylum Actinomycetota; class Actinomycetes; order Actinomycetales; family JBBAYJ01; genus JANNOG01. The sequence goes on from CAZEYA010000231.1 coordinate 2,092, forward strand.
AAGCCGAGCGCGACGGCCACCGCGATCGCCGTGGGCACCGCGCGGGCGATGCCGCCGCCATGCCCACGGGAGGCGATCGACCGGACGAGTAGCCGCGGGACGGCGTCGGCCGGGTCGCCATCACCAAGCGGTGGCGATGCCGGAGCGGTGTCGGCGAAGCGAACCCTGTCCCCCAGCAGCGCACCGCCGCTACGCGGGCTCGACGGATCAACCGCCAGTACGGCAACGCGTCGGCCGCGACCAGTCAGCTCGCCCGTCAGGGCAGCAGCAAGGGACGACTTTCCCGCCCCAGGTGGACCCGTCAGGCCCACCACATGCCTCGGGCCAGCGGGAGACCCCGCAGCTGCGCCCTGTAGGGCAAGCATGAAGGCGCGGATACGGACATCGCTCACCGCGGCGTCCTCGGCCTCGGTGAACAGCCGGCCGAGCGCCCGGCGGGACCCATGACGGGCCTCGGCGAGGAGGCCGGCCACGTCGGGAGCGCCACCGTCGGTCACGTTCGCCAGCCTAGAGACATCACGCTTACGCTGGGCCAATGCCCGACCAGCCCGCGCCCGTCGTGGCGGTGCGGCGGGTGGACCACGTCGGCATCGCCGTGCCTGACCTGGACGGCGCACTGGACTTCTTCAAGACCATCTTCGGGCTGCGTCTGGAGCTACGGGAGAAAAATGCCGACCAAGGGGTCGAAGAGGCGATGCTCACCCCCGAGCTGACTTCCGAGCTGAGCGCCAGGTCGAGCCCAGGGTCCCGCGGCGGTGCGCCGGGAGGCACCCAGAGCAGCCGCTTGCAACTGGTCTCGCCCTTGACGCCCGACTCCACGGTGGCCCGCTACCTGGCACGGCGCGGCAGCGGCATGCATCACCTCGCCTTCGAGGTCGACGACGTCGAGGCCGCGGCCACGGCGCTGCGTGGACACGGACTCCGAGTCATCTTCGACGACCCACGGCCGGGCGCCTCGGGTACCCGGGTGAACTTCGTCCACCCCGGCGACTCGTTCGGCGTGCTCGTAGAGCTCGTCGAGATCGCTTCGGCGATTCCGGTGCGCCATGACTACTAGGCTCTTGGACAAGTCGAACCGGCTACCGTCCCGCGGTCCGAAAAGCCCTTCCAAGGAGTGCCCGTGAGCGAGATGATCCGCCCCAGCGAATTCGACGTCGTGATGCGCGGGTTCGACCGCGCGCAGGTCGCTGCCAAGCTGAACCAGCTCGAGCGCGCCCTCAAGGACGCCCGGGCGCGCGTGGAGGACCTCGACAACCGGTCGATGAAGCTTGCCGGTGAGCTCGCGGACTCCCACCGGCAGCTGCGGGAGTCAGACCGCCCTACCTACGCCGGCCTCGGATCACGGATCGAGCAGTTGTTGCGCTTGGCCGAGGAGCAGGCGTCGGAGATGGTCTCCTCCTCGCAGGCCGACGCCGAGGAGATCCGGGCACAGGCCCGGCTCGAGGTCACGGAGCTGCGGACCGCCTCGGAGAGCGCGGTGGCCGAGATGCGCGCCACCGCCGCGCGTGAGTCCAACGAGTTGCGGGAACGAGCACAGGCCGAATCCGAGCAGCTCACCGGCGAGACCGGCCGCCGTGTCGAGGACATGATGTCGACCGCGCAGCGCACCGCCGCCAACCTCGTCGGTCAGGCCGAGCAGGACGCCTCCGAGCGGCGCTCGATCGTCGAGCGCGACGCCGCCAAGATGCGGGCCACGGCCGAGCGGGAGGCGACGGCCGCTCGCGTGGCGGGCAAGCGCGAGGCGGACGAGCTGCGCGTGAACGCCAAGCGCGAGACCGACGAGATGCGCGCGGCGGCAGAGGTGCTGCTGGAGCGCACCCGCGAGGACACCGACCAGCAGCGCTCGGAACTGGAGATGGAACTCGCCTCGCGTCGCGAGGAGGCCGAGCGTGAGATCGCCGCCCGGCACGAGGCGGCACTGACCCAGGTGCAGACGATGGTCGGCGAGGCCGAGGGCCGCGCCGGTGCCGCTGAGGCCCGCTCGGCCAAGGCGCTGGAGACTGCGGAGGCGATCCGGCGCAACGCCGATGAGCAGGCCAAGTCCCTGCTCGGCAATGCGCGGCGCAACGCCGATGAGGTGCTCGCCCAGGCCAGGCTGCACGCGGAGCGGGTGCTGACCGAGGCGCGTGGCGAGGCCGAGCGGACCCGCAGCACGGCGCAGCGGGAGGTCGACGAGCTGGTCAAGCAGCGCGAGAGCGCCATGGCCCACATCAACCAGTTGCGCAGCCTGCTGGGAGCCTCCGCGCTGCCGGCATTGCAGGACTCCCCCACGCCGCAGGAGCCGGCGGCGGCGCCGGCCGCCAAGCAGCCCGAAGCCCCGAGCAAGGGTCGGCCGACGACTGTGGTCCTTGACGCCGAAGCAGACCGCAGCGTCGAGCTACCCGAGCCCGAACGCACGCGCTGACGCGACAGATGGCCGCCGATTCCGCGGCAGACCGGTCGGCCGACCAGCTGAGCCTGCCCGGCATGGCACCGCCCGAGCCCGACCAGCCGAACCGTCCGGTCGGTCGCCGGGTGCTGTTCGCCAAGCCCACACTGGTCCGGTTCGAGGCGTTCCGGTTGGGTTTCATCGGAGCGCTGGGTGTCACGGCGGCTCTCGCTGTGGTCAACTCCTTCGCCGAGGCGAGCCAGGTCGTCACCCTGGTCTTTGCCGCGCTGTTCCTCGCGCTGGGCCTGGACCCGTTTGTCACGCTGTTGGAGCGCCGCGGGATGTCACGCGGCGTCGCGGTCACGGTGACGTTCGTGCTGCTGTTGCTGGTGACCGCCGGCTTCTTCGCGACGATCATCCCGGTCGTCGTCGAACAGACGACGTCGCTGGCCACCGAGGTACCGGATTACGTCGTGCAGATCCAGGACAGTTCGTGGGCACAACGGCTGGATCGTGAGTACGACATCTTCGACCGCCTCAACACCGAGCTGGAGAACCGGCTGAGTTCCGGCGACACGGCTCAGACGATCTTCGGTGGCGTACTGGGTGCGGGCCGGGCCGTCGCGACAGGGCTGTTCGGCTTCTTCACCGTGCTGATCCTCACGCTGTACTTCCTGGTGTCGCTGCGCCAGATTCGTCGCGCCCTCTACCGCCTCGTCCCGGCCACCAATCGGGTCCGTTTCGAGGAGATCGCAACGGAGGCGCAGCGTCGCGTGGGTGGCTACGTGGCCGGGCAGCTGGGTATCGCCGCCCTCAACGCCACGCTGTCCTTCATCGTCATGTTGTCACTCGATGTCCGCTACGCCGCGGCCCTGGCGTTCGCCGTCGGCGTGCTGGGGCTGATCCCACTCGTCGGGGCGACGCTGGGAGCGGTCCTCGCATGCTCCATCACGGCATTGTCGACGTTCGCCGACGCCACCGCCGACGCCACGTGGTGGACCGTACTCGGCGACGCCATCATCCTGGCCATCTGGTTCATCATCTATCAGCAGGTCGAGAACTACGTGATCGCCCCCCGCATCTTCGCCAGGTCCGTGGCGGTGCCGGGCACTGTGGCCGTAGTTGCCGCCCTGATCGGTGGATCCCTGCTGGGGCTGCTGGGTGCACTGGTCGCGGTGCCACTCGCGGCGGTGGTGCTGCTGGTCATTCAGGAGGTCGTGGTCCCGCACCAGGACCGCAAGTAGCGCACTCCCCCTCCCCCTCCCCGTCCTTACCCCGCCATTTGTCGACAAAGGGCGGGCGCTGGGGCGCCCGCCACGTGCCTTTGTCGACAAATGGCGTGGGGG
>CAZEYA010000232.1:0-5778 GCA_964516515.1 uncultured Kineosporiaceae bacterium
CCCGGGCCACCCCCGGCTGTCGGACGCTATGGAGCGCCTGGCCCCGCATCGCCCGTCGTTGGCCGGCGTGAGTGCTAGGCAGCCCGGGCTGCAGGACCGGGTGGGTGCGGAGTTCCTGCGCCGCTTCGGCGGCACTCTGGTAAGTGGCTCCAGGCGACGTGACCTGGCGCTGCTCGGCATCTCCCCGACGCATCACCTGGGCGAGAAGGTGCTGCTGGGGTTCGTCGGCCTGGTGTTCCCGCCGACGCTCGGCCTGGCGACCGGCCTGGCCGGGTTGCCGCAGCCGTGGCAGCTGCCCGCCGTCGCCAGCCTTGGCTTCGCGGCAGCGTTCTACCTGCTACCCGACCTGACGGTGCGGAACCGGGCGGCGATGGCGCGGACCGCCTTCGCCCGCGCGGTGGGCGCCTACGTCGAACTCGTCGCGCTGGAACGCCTGGCCGGGGCCGGCACCACGCAGGCGCTCGAGCGCGCCGCGACGATCAGCGATTTCTGGCCGTTCCTGCGCATCCGCGAGGAGTTACTGCGGTCCAGACTGTCCGGCGTCACGCCATGGCAGGCGCTGGGTGACCTGGCCGGCGAGCTAGGGGTAGCCGAACTGGCCGAGATGGCCGACGTCATGCGACTGGCCGGCGAGCAGGGCGCCCACGTCTACGAGGCGCTGCGAGCCCGCGGACGTGGATTGAGAGTGAGACTGCTCACGGACGAGCGGGCGCGCGCCAACGCTGCGTCAGAATCCCTGGCCGTCCCGGTGGCCGCTCTTGCGGTCGTCTTCGTGGCCTTGCTGGCCGCACCCGCAGCACTGCAGATCCTCTGAGCTGAGGTCTGCGACGTCACCCTCGGCCATTTCCGCAACGGTGCGTAATCGGTGCCCTGACGGACAGTGGCGGGAGTCTTGACGAGACCGGCCCGAACGGGTTCAACTCTATACATCCGGCCCTAGGTCGACCCGTATGAGGAGGCCGCAATGAGACGTCGCTTCTCGGCCTCGGCCGCCGCCCGATTGCGGACCGCCCGGAGCCGTGTGTCGCGTTCGCTGACCGACGTCGGCGTCTCCACGCTGGAGATCGTGGTCATCGCCGTCGGACTGTTCGCGCTCGCGACACTGCTCGTCGCCGGTATCACCGCCGCCGTGAACTCGCGGCTGGCGCAGATCGGTTAGCGCGGCTGACCTCACCGTCATGCTGATCGCCCACTCGGCACCGGCGGGTCGCCCCGCTGCAGTGCGCGGTGACCTGGGCGCTGTCTCTCTTGAGGTCGTCGTGCTGTTCCCGGCGGCGCTGCTGCTGGTCTTCGGCGCCGTGCAGGGGGCGCTGTGGTATCACGCCACGACGGTCGCTACCGCCGCTGCCGCAGCCGGGGTGAGCGCCGGGCGGGCCGAGAACGGCACGGTCGCCGCTGCCGTGGCAGCGTCGCAGTCGGTGGTCGAGCGCTCCGGCGGGGCGGCGGTGCTCGAAGGCGCAGCAGCGTCGGGTACCCGTAACGCCGGCTCGATGTCGGTGACGGTCAGCGGCACCGCGCCGACGATCATCCCGGGACTGTTCACCGCCGGGGTCAGCCGGACTGTGACCGGCGCCGTCGAGCGTGTCACAGTGCCGGGGACCCCATGATGACCCGCAGCAACCGAGGATCGAGGCAGCGCTCGGCGGGCGATGCCGGCCGGGGGCGCGGGCCGGGCGCCGACGCCGGCTCGACCTCGCTGGAGTTCGTCGTCCTGGCACCCGCCCTGCTGCTCGTCATCGCCGTGGTGATCGCCGGGGGACGAGTCTCGACCGCTCACACCGCCGTGCTCGTGGCAGCCGAGGCAGCGGCGCGGCAGGCCTCGCTGGCTCGCACCGTCGCGGGAGCGCAGGCAGCGGCCCAGGCGGAGGCGAGCGCCTCGTTGGCCGGTCAGGGAGTGGCGTGCCGGGCAACGACGATCTCGATCTCGACCGGCGGATTCGCCGTCGCGGTGGGACAGGCCGCGGCGGTCTCGGCCGAGGTGTCGTGTGACGTGCCCTTGTCGGACCTGGGCCTGCCGGGACCGGGTGCGATCACCGTCAGCGAGTCCGCGACCAGCGTCCTGGACACCTACCGGGAGCGGCCATGAGACGCCGGCTGGGGTTCGGGTCGCGCGGCTCTCGCGACGGCGGATCGGTCTCCTTGTTCTTCGTGGTGGCCGTGATCGGGCTGTTCGCCGCGCTCGGCCTGGTCGTCGAAGGGGCCGCGCGGGTGCGGGCGATTCAGGTCGCCGACAACGCCGCGGCGGAGGCGGCCCGCGCTGCCGGCCAGCAGCTCGACCCGGTGTCGGTCGCCAACGGCCTGCCCGCCCGGCTGGATGCGGCTGCGGCTGCGAGGGCGGCACAGAGCTACCTCGCGACCGCCGGGGTCACCGGGTCGGCTGTCGTCTCCTACCCCGACGGTCGGCCGGTGGTGACGGTGACCACCAGCGTGGTGCCCGAATCGGTCCTGCTCGGCTGGGGACCCGCCCCGTCGCCGGCGACGGGGTCCGCGACGGCACGGCTGGTGCAGGGCGTCGCAGGGGAGGACCCGTGACACGGCCGGTACGGCTGCTGACGGCACTGGCCGCCGGGCTCGTGCTGGCGGTGGTGGCAGTCGGGATGCCTGCGGCGCTGTGGACGCTGACCGGGTGGTTGGCGGGCGGGTCCGCCGGGAACGCAGCCGATCTCGCCGGGCTGCAGCGGCTGCTGACCAGGCCCGACGACGGCACGCTGGTCCTGCTCGTGCTGGTCGCGGTCGGCTGGGTGGGTTGGGCGACGTTCGCGGTAGCGCTGGTGGCCGAGCTCATTGCCCGTGCCCGCGGCGGGACGGCACCCTCGATTCCGGGACTGCGGCTGCAGCAGCGGGTCGTCGGTGCGTTGGTGGCTGCCGTGCTGCTGGCAGGGACACCGATGGCGGCGCAGGCGACTACGGCCGCACCGGCCGCGCCCCAGCGTCGGGCGACGGTCGAATCGCCGGCGCCCGCTCCCGCCGACCTGCCGCTGCTGGCGCCTGACGGTCAGTTCGCGCGACCCCCTGCAGCCACGGCGCTGGCGCAGGCGTTGGCCGCAGCGCCGGTTCAGCTGGCGCCGGTGGAGGTGCCGGTGGCCGAGGGCGACACGCTGTGGCGGCTGGCCGAGACGCATCTGGGCATCGGGATGCGGTGGCAGGAGCTGGCGGCGGCGAACTACGGCCGCTTGCAGCCCGACGGCCTCAGCCTGGACGCCGGGCACGTACTCCAGCCGGGCTGGCGATTGGTGCTGCCTGCGGTGGCTGACCCGTCGATCGGGACGGATGTCGGCGGAACGGATGCCGGCCGAACGGATGCCGGCGGAACGGATGCTGGCGGATCTGACGCGGGCGATGGCACCTATACCGTCGTCGCGGGTGACACCCTGTCGAGCATCGCCGCCGACGAGCTGGGGGATGCCGACCGATACGCAGAGCTCACCGAGGCGACGGCGGGACTCATCCAACCGGACGGTCGGCAGTTGACCGATCCCGATCTCATTTACCCCGGCTGGACGGTGGCGATCCCGACAGTGTCGACAGACCCTTCAGTGACAGCCCCTTCCCCGCCGGGGCCCGCCGTGACCGCACCACCGACCTCCGCACCCGAACCTCCGGCCGCCACGGCACCTCCGGTGGCCACCGCACCCGCGCCCGACGTGGGCCCGGCTCCCGGGATCGACCTACCCGCCACCGCTCCAACCACGACCGAGGCTGACATCGGCCCGGCGCGGGCGGGCGACGGGCTCGAGGACGCGGACACCGCCGCGCCGGTGCGCACCGCCGCCGGGATCGGCGCCCTGCTCGCGGCCGCCTTCCTCGCCATGCTCGCGCTGCGCCGCAGTCGGCAACGGGCGCAGCGCCGCCCCGGCCATCGAATCGCGCTGCCGACGGAGCCCCGGACACAAGCCGTCGAGGCGCAGCTGCGCGAGGTCGCGGTGGCCGCACGGCCCGCCGCGCTCGCCGCTGCCCTCGCCGACCTCGCGATCGCCTGCCGAGTGACGGGCGAGGCCCTACCGAGACTGCGCGCCGCCCGCCTCGAACCGGAAACCGTCGAGCTCTACCTGGCCGTCCCCGCCACGCTCCCCGCGCCGTGGGTGGCCATCGGCGATGACTCGACGATCTGGACCCGGTCGCTGCCTGCGCCCACCACCGCAGGGGACCAGCCGGACCCCCTGGCCGGCGATCCGGTGCCGGCTCCACCGCTCGCGCCCTACCCGACGCTCGTCACGATCGGACACGACACCGCCTCGTCGCTGCTGCTGCTCAACCTCGACGAGCTGGGGGTGCTCGCGGTGACGGGCCCCGACCGAGTGCCCGCCGAGACCCAAGCCGCGATGGCGGCCGAGCTCGCCGGCAGCTCATGGTCGGCTGACGTGCTCGTCACCGTCCTCGACGCTGATCCCGCGCTCTGCGCCGCGCTGCCGGGCGGCCGGATCCGCAGCGGCAGCGCCGATCGCCTGCTCGTCGACCTCCGGGCGCGCGCCGCGGCGACGGCTGACGCGTTACGGCAGGCCGGTGCCGATCGGGTCGCGGCCGCGCGGCATGCCGGGGCGGGCGACGACCCGGGGCTGGACGAGGGCGACTGGGAGTTCGAGGTCGTGCTTGCGCTGGCGCCGCTGCCCGAACAGACCGAACGAGAACTCGTCGCCCTGGCCGGGTCCGGTCACGGCATCAGTGTCGTGCTGTCCCGCGAGGGGCCGGTGGCGGCGCCCGACAGACCACCAGTGGAGGATGCGATGTGGCTCGAACACCGCGCCCCGGACGACAGCGGGGAGCCGACCGCCATGCTGCACCCCGGCGAGGTACCACTCGTCCCGCAGCGCCTCGGAGTCGATGCGCTGCACGCGCTGCTCGACGCGATCGCACACACCGCGCAGCCCAGCAGCGTCGCGGTGCCGACTGTCGTGACGCTGCCCACCGGGCCGTCCACGCCGACCTGGGAAATCGAGGCGACCGCCGACAATGAATCGGAGCGAGAGCCCGAGCCAGCTGCTCCGCTCGTCCTGGCCGGTCCCGGTGCGCGAGCGACGGCTGCCGCCGGCCCGCCCAGGCTGCGACTGCTGGGCCACGTCGAGGTGGAGCGTGCGACCGGCCCCGAGCCGGGGACCCACACCGCGAGGACCGTGGCCCTCATCGCCGTGCTGGCCACGCACCGGCAGGGACGAACGCGCGATCAGCTGGCGCAGGCGCTCTCGCCCAACAACCGGCTCGCCGACGGCACCCTGCATGCGCTGGTCAGCCGGGCCAGGCGCTGGCTGGGCACCGCGGAGGACGGCCGTAGCTACCTGCCGCGCGTCGGGGTCTCCGGGTCGGCGGTGTACCGCCTTGATCCCGAGGTGGGCACGGACTGGGACGCGTGGCGCTCGCTGGTCGGGCCGGAGCCGAGCAGGGCCCGGATGGAGTCGCTAGTGGAGGCCCTCGACCTGGTCCGCGACGCGCCGCTGGCCGGTGTCGTGGAACGGCACTACACCTGGGCCGAAGCGATCCGCGAGGAGATGATCGCCTCGATCGTCGACGTTGCCCATGCGGTCGCGACCCGGTCGTTGGCCAGGCAGGACTTCACGCCGGCTCGACGCGCCATCCAGGCGGGTCGGCGGGCTGACCCGACATCGGAGATGCTGTGGCGCGATGCACTGCGGGTGGAGAGCGCCGCCGGGTCCCACGGCGCGGTGGCGTCGCTGGTCGGTCACATCCAGCAGTGGTCGGACGACTCCGGGCTGGACCTCGACCCGGCCACTGAGGCGCTGATGGTGCAGCTCGGTTCCGAGCGGCCACGGGCACCGTCGCCGC
>CAZEYA010000233.1:0-5749 GCA_964516515.1 uncultured Kineosporiaceae bacterium
GCGGCTGTTGTAGCTCCCAGTCCAGCAGGTCTTTGTCGCCCGAGATGATGACCTCGGCGTCGTTCGCTCTCGCCAACGCAATGAGGTAGTCGTCGTTCGGGTCCACGTTGGAGGCCAGCGCTGCTCGTGTCTCCGCGGTGAAACTTTCCCATGCTGATTGACGACTGACACCGAGCGCGTCGCCGATCTGCTGCCAGGACGCCCCGGCGGCTCGTGCGGCAATGACCTGCGTGCGGCGAATTCGGTCGAGTTCGTGTTCGCTCTCGGTCAGGACCCGCAGAGCCGTCAACGGATCCCGCGGAAGCGATTCGGCTACCACGATCACGCCAGGGTGACCTGACCTCGAGGAACGAGCAACGACACGGTTCACCCATGCAGATCTGAGCGGGGTGAGGTTCCGGGACTGTGACCTCACCGGGTTGCGGATCATCGACTGCATCATCGGGGATGGGGTGATCAGCGGGGACTTCGACCGCCTGGTCGTCAACGACGTCGACGTGAGTGACTTCGTCCGGGACGAGTTGGACCGGCGTCAGCCCGAGCGGGTGCTCTTGCGGTCATTGGGTACGGCGCAGGATCACCGTGACACGTGGGCCGCCCCGTGGACGACACAAGGCGGTCAGCGCGGAGGGAGGAGTTGGCCCAGCCGCACGCATCGTGGCGCCGTCAGTGTGGACGACGTCCGGCAGGTGGTGTCTTAGGGCAAGCACGGTGATCGAGCCGTCATGGACGAGGGCGCCATCGAGGGCGGCTGGCCCTCTGCCTTGCGGTGCGCCGCCTGATAGGACTAAGGCATGGAGCTGCTGCTGGCGTTCGCCGTGCTGCTGTTCGCCGGCGTGCTGCTGTCCGGGCTGGCACACCGCACGATCCTGTCGACTGCGGTGTTGTTCCTGCTCGCGGGGCTGCTGCTCGGTGAGGGCGCTACCGGGGTGCTGGACCTACAGCCCAACGACGAGATAGTCGTGAGCCTCGCCGAGCTCGCGCTGTTCAGCGTGCTCTACACCGACGGGATGCGGGTGGGCCTGCAGGACCTGCGCTCGGCGTGGCGACTGCCCGGGCGGGCCCTCATCCTTGGGATGCCCTTGACGTTCGGCATCACCGCGGTGCTCGCGCACTGGGTTGCCGGGCTGCCCTGGACCGAGTCGATGCTCATCGGCGCGGTGCTGGCGCCCACGGACCCGGTGTTCGCCTCCGCGATCGTCGGTCGCGAGGAGGTACCAGGACGCCTGCGGTCACTGCTCAACGTGGAGAGCGGCCTGAACGACGGGCTGGCCCTGCCGGTCGTGCTCGTGCTGCTCGCCGTCCTCGAAGGCGAGGGCGTGTCGGGGTTGGAGCTGGCCGGCGAGCTCGGCCTGGGTGTGCTGCTCGGGGTCGGCGTGCCGAGCCTGGCGGTGCTGCTGATCCGCAGCCGGTACACCTCCGCCACCCGGCTCTACGCCTCGCTCGGCGGGCTGTCGATCGGGCTGATGGTGCTCGGGCTGGCCCAGCTGACGCACGCCAACCTCTTTCTTTCCGCGTTCACCGCCGGGATCACCATCGCGACGCTGGCGCCGGAGGTCGAGCACAGTTTCAGCGAGTTCGGCGAGCTCGTCACCGAGCTGCTCAAGCTCGCTGCGATCCTCGTCTTCGGCGCGCTGATCTCCTTGGGATTCCTGGCCGAGATCCCGGTCAGCGGCTACGTGTTCGCTGTGCTCGCGCTGCTGCTCGCTCGCCCGCTGGCAATCGTGCTGGCGCTGCTGGGCAGCCACCTGCCCGCTGCCGAGCAGGCCGTCGCGGCGTGGTTCGGGCCCAAGGGCTTCGCCTCGGTGGTCTACGGGCTGATCGTGCTCGAGGCCAGCCTGTCCCGGTCCGATGAGCTATTCCACCTTATCGCGCTGGTCATCTTCGCCTCGATCCTGGCGCATTCCTCGACCGACGTCCCCATCGCGCACGCCTTCGCCCGGGCAGAGGCCCGTCGCGCGGCACGCGAGGACGCGGGCGCCACGCCCGGGACGACAACGGCCGGGCACGGCACGTGACGCGGCCACCGGCCGCAGCGCCTCGGGGTCTGCCGGCCCTCCCGGCCGGTGGGCCGCGGCATCCGGGGTGGTGACCCGACCTGACCCGACTCCGTCCGGTTACTGGTGGTGGGGCCGGTGGCCTTCGTCAGCCTGGTGGTCCTGCCCCGGGCAGTTCCAAGCAGGCACCGTCCCGGCTGAACGCCTTCGACCTCGTCGTGGCGGTCTCGCTGTTGCTCGACACTGGCCACGGTGCTGCTGTGGTCGACGGTCAGCTCACGGAAGGCCGCTTCCTCACCGGGACCGCGCAGGTCGCCGGTGGTGGTGACGACCGCGCTGCGCACCCCTCATTCACTCTGGATGCCTGACGGGCCGACGGCGCACGGGGGGTCGACGCGCACATCACGACGGCTGCCGAGCAGCGGTGATGTCCGCACCGACCCCTCTCGCCGCGACTTGGCGAGCAGGGGTTAGGGGTTCGGGTCCCTTTGTTCCACGCACTTCGAGATCTCGTTCCGCGTCGCTGGACCCGAATGTCCCCCTACGGCCCCAGCTCGTCGATCGATAGACCGATGTCGCGGAGGATGCCCCGGAGTGTTCCCTTGGCGATATCGCGATATCGCGAGGTCGCCTTCGACCGAGTCCAGGTTCATGACAAGGGCGCCGATCAGCGCGCTGCATGAGCGGTCGCGGCGACGAAAGAGCATCATGCTGGGCGCGGGTTGCCTGGTTCGTGTGAGGATCTCGCCGAAGTCGGTGTCGGCAGAGATCAGTACCCGATTGTCCAGGACCGCTCGAGCCAGGACGTCCTCGTCGGGGGGCGCCGGCCAGGCCACACTCGATGACATGGACAGCGTCGTGGGCGCTGTCGCGAAGGAGCTGCGCGAGCCTCGGCGAGAGGCACCCATCGACGAGGAACTTCACGACTTCGGTGGTCAGGCCGACGAGCGAAGCGGCAGCGCACGCTCGGCCACGCCAGGGAGGTCGGGCAGGTGTGCCCCCAGGCGCTGTCGTCTGCGCGTTCGTGGACCGCGACGTACGTCGTCATCTGGAGTGTCCGCTGGCCTTCCTGATGCTCGCCAGGCTTGCGAGCCCCGCTGTCGGAGGCGGTCCGCGCGGCGCTGTCAGCTGGGCGCCAGTACCGGAACCTGAACGATCACTGGTGCGAGGGCGCTGGACCCGATTGTCACGAATTGGGCCTGCGTCAACTGTGATCTGTCAGCGGGCGGCCCGGTGATCGAGACCGTGATGGTCGTGGTCTGCTCAGGTTCCAGTGTTCCGACGTCAGGTGTGACCCCCAACCAGGGCTGCGATGCCCTCGCGGCCCAGTCGGCAGCTGCGCCGCCCGTATTGCTGAGCCGGAAGGTCGCGGACGTCGGCCGCGGCACACCTAACGGGTTGGACAGTTCCGATGCGGTGAGCGATGCGGGGGGAGCGACGACCTGCACGGTCACCTCGACCGCCTCGGCGGTGGCGCTGCTCACGGTCACCACCCCGCTCGTGGGCCGAGTCGGGGTGCCCACCCGCGTCAGGACGATCGGCACCGACGCGCCGGGGCCGAGCGTCCCGCTCGTCGGCGTCGCCGACAGCCCGACGGAAGCGGCCACGATGAAGTCCATCGAGGCCGACCCGGTGTGCGACAACTGGAATGTCGCCCTCGAACCCACTGCCGGCGTGATCGTCACGGCGGCGGGGCTGGCGACGAGGGAGCCCCCCGCGGGGGCCCCGGGCGTTGATTCAGACGTCGAGTCGGTGGTCGTCGGGGTGGTGCTGGTGGAACTGGTGCTGGTCGTCGACGTGAGTGTTGGCGATTGCGAGGCTGCACTGGACGACGGCAGCGACGCCGACGTGCGACTCATCAGAGGGGTCGGCGTGACCTGCCGGAGGCCGGCCGTGTCCGGCGAGGCCGGCCCGACCGCGGCGGTGGGCCCGCCGGTCGTCCCGATGAGCGTCGTCATGGCGAGGACGGAGCCCCCGACCACCAGCATGACCACGCCGGCGAAAATGGACCCCACGAGAAGTCGTCGAGACCGGACCCGACCTGGGAAGCCGTCGGGGCGCCAAGCGCCGGTCGAAGCCACCCCTTCGGCATGACCCGCTTCGATCCACTCGTCGAATCCGGCCAGCGCCTGGTCTCGCAGCTCCGGCGGGGCAGCAGCCAAGGGCATCGCCATCGCCAGCGATGCCGGCGACAGGACGACCCCGCGCAGCCGGGTGCAGACCGCGCAGTCCTCGACATGACGCGCTACCCGCTTGCGCCACAGGGTCGAGAACCGACCGTCCCATCCCTGGAGCAGGTCGGCCAGCTGCTCGCAGTCCTCGCGGCCCTGTCTGGCCACCAGCAGGGCGCCCAACGAGATCTCCAGGCGTCTGCGTGCCCGGCTGAGGAGCTGGTGGACGTGGTCGGGGCGAACACCGAGGGCGTCGGCGAGTTCGGTGCCGGCCAACTCCTCCCGATAGGCAAGGTCAAGGACGAGCCGGTCGCGGTCGTCGAGCCCGGCCTGCGCCCCGATCATCAGGTCGGCCAGCTCGGCTGAACGCACCCGGGATAGGACGGTGGACGCGGTGGTGTCCTCGGTCGCCATCTCGACGCCCTCGTCAGAGACGTACCGGCGGTTGCGCCGGACGTGGTCGATCAGCTGGTTGCGGGCCACGGCGAACAGCCACGACCGCAGCCGTGACGGGTCGGCAAGGCCCGCCAGGCGCTGGGCGGCGATGAGGAACGTCTCCTGGGTGACGTCGGCCGCGGCGTCGGGGTTGCGCAGCTGCCGCAGGCACAGTCCATAGATCCGGTCGGCGTATCGGTCGTAGATCGCGGCGAATGCCTCGCGTTGGCCTGCGGCCGCGGCAAGAGCGAGTTCGGAATCCGGCGACTCGGACACCCGGGGATCCTCCCACTTCCGCCCGCTCCTCAGGCCTGAATGTCGACGGGTACGCCGAGCGGCAGCAATGCGGCCAGTCGGTCTGCGACATCGTTGGGCACCCGGATGCAACCGTGGGACGCGGCAGTGCCGAGGACGGCCGGTTGGTCAGTGCCATGAATGGCGATCTGCCCGTCGCCGTCGCCGAACTCTGACAGGGTGTCCGACCAGGCGGCGACGCCGAAGGCGAAGGGCCCGTAGGCGCCGTCGGGGTTTGTGGCGATCTTGTCGGTGACGAAGAACTGACCGGTCGGAGTCGGGTTCTCGGCCGTGCCGACGGCAACCGTCGTCCGGATGACCTCTTCGGCCCCGTCGGTGAGCACGAGTGTCCGGTCGCTGAGGTCGACGGCTATCCGGTGTGTGACGGCGCGGAGGTCGACGTCGGCTGCCGCGACCCATCCGGTCGTGTTGTTGGGGCGTGCCGGGACGACCACTCGTAACCACTGGCCATCCGTGGTCGCCTCGACGACCCGCAGCGTCCGTGACGTGCCGTAGGGAGTCGTGGCACTCACCGACACGGCAGGAGTGTCGATGGCGGGCCCCGTGTGAACAGTCACGGCGGACGCGATGGTCGCAATGGGGTGGGCGGTTGAGGATGCGGCATCGGCCGCTGTCCCCACATCGGCCGCCGGTGGGGTGGTGGACTCCGTCAAGGAGATTTGGCCCGTGGGTTCCGGGATGGATCGGACGGCATCGCCGCAGCCGGTCAGAGCAAGAGCTGCGATGGCGAGGACGGCGAGGGAAGGGATTGGGCTCATGGTGTGCTCCTTTAGATATGGCTGGCTACGGCTGCTACGGGTGAGGACTCTGGGGTGGGCTGCGGGGGACGAC
>CAZEYA010000234.1:0-5740 GCA_964516515.1 uncultured Kineosporiaceae bacterium
CGACGTGACCGTCGAGGCCGTATCCGCGCCGCTGATGCTCTCCTCGGCCGCCGAGTGCGTGCGGTTCGAGCGGGAGTCCTTCGGCGCCCTGCACCAGATGCTCGCCGGTCTGCCCGGCGAGCAGCGGCCGGCCGTCTGGGACGAGATCGAGACCGCCCTGCGACGCTTCGAGACGAGCACCGGATTCGTCGGCCCCTGCGAGATGCTCGTCGGCGCGGGAACCCGCTGACCGCCGTACCACCGCCCTGGTAACGCGCGCGTTGAGGTCCTCAGGCAGGTCGATGAGAGTTCGCTTATCCACAGCGTGGACGGCACGGCGCCCGGATCGGGCGAATAGCGTGAGCCGGGTGAGCAGACCGACACGCCACCCGGCGAGGCTCGCCCCGATTCTCGTGACCGCTCTCACGATGGTCTCCGCCGCGTGCGGGACGGGGCCGGACACGGCACTTCCCACCGCTTCAGGCTGGGCAGAGCCCACCACAGCGACGGCCAGCAGGTCGCAGGGATCCGCCACCGCGACGACGACCGAGACCGCAGCGGCGGCGACAGCGACGGCGACGGCGACGGATGAGACAGCCTCGGCAGTGACATCCTCGACAACGCCCAGTCTGACGGTTGCCCTCCCGGCTGCGCAACGGGCGTCTGCCGCCCCGCGTGGCAGCTGCCCGTCCCCGGCTCCCAGCCGCAGACCGACGTATGTCGACTCCTTCTTCGGAGCGGGGATCTACACCGAGTTGCAGAGCTCGGGCGACCCGTCCTATGAGGACGCGTTCGGGATCCGGCTGCGCACCGGGTACGGCTACCTCGACACGATCACCCCTTACGAGCAGGTGCCGGGAACGTTCGACCTGGCCGACCCCATCGAGAACGACTACCGCACGTGCCGCCACTGCGTTTTCGGGCTCGAGGACGTGAGCGGTGACCATATCCAGCAGCTCTACCTGGCGGTGAGCGGCAGGATGGTGCTGGATACCATCAATCAGGACACCGGCGAGGCGGTCGGCCGGGTCGAGGACGTCCAGCTGCAGGAGATCGCGGCGACGGGATACTACGCGTGGGAGGGCCCGATCATTGGTGGCCGATGTCTGTGGATCGACCGGCTGGACTTCGACACCCGGGCGATCCCCGGTGCACCCTGTCGAGGTCCCGAGGATTGCCCCAACGCCGCCCTCATGACCTGCGACAGCACGTGCCGCGTCCGGGCAAGCGGATGACAACGCCGGCTACGGCCCGGCCGACTACGGCACGGCTGGCCGCGGCAGCGGCCGTCCTGTCCATCGTCACCATCACGGGGTGCGGCGGCGCTGCGGGCCCGGGGGCACTGGCCACGGTGAGCCTGGGCCCGGACAACCCGACACCCGCCGTGTCGTGGTCAACGGTCAGCACCTCATCGATGTCCCCCACGCCGGAGGCCAGCGCCACCGCCTTCGAAACGTCAGCCGAGCCGCAGCCCGCATCATCGGGCAGCCCTTCTACGCCGCCCCCCGAGGCGCCGCGGCCACCACCACCGGACCCGCCGGCGACATCGCCCTGTGTCCAGCCCCTCGCACCGGGTGATGTCGTATGGATCGACACCCCGGTTTTCGTCCACGACAAGGACTTCCACCCCCTCAGCGACTGGGTGAACCCTGCGGTAGGTCCCGACTGGCTGGCGCCCGTCGACTACGCCAACGGCGAGGTCACCGTGTGCATCGAACTCATCAGCGTGGCCGACCCCTCGGTGGTCCCGATCTACTACCTCATCGGGTGGGGACCCGGCGACGGCAGCAGCGCGTACGTGCGGGGCGGGGCGATGTTCGAGGGCCCCTCGGGTGTCGTCAAGGAACGTGTCCCCGTGAAGCAGTTCCAGCGCGTCGAGAACGGCTACGACGTCGGCAATGTCGGCGACTCCTGGAACTGGGCCCAGGCCGTGGACTCGCCCAATGGTGATACCTGGGGCAACGGCCCGCCGTACCCACTGACAGTCAGGCTGCGACTCACGCTGCATCCCCGGTCAGGCTGAGAGGGGCGCACAACGTGTCGCGAGACGCTGCGCGAGCGGGCGCCGTTTCCGGTCCAAGCAGCTGATTGTGCGCGCCGCCGTCGATTTCTGGCCTTTCGGCGCCTACGGTCAGTCACCTACGGGATGAGGCGGTGAGCCCAGATGGCGAAGGTCTGGACGGTGGGAGAGGTCCTGGCGCTGAGCGCCACGGAGCAGAGTGGTCCGGTCGAACCTGATCTCCTGCCCGACATTGCCCGGGCTCCCGACCGTGTCGTCGAAAGGGTGCGAGCGCGGATTGAGGCCAGGCTTGCAGCCGAGGAGTCCCGCGTCGGCCGATAGCGCTTCCGCAGCAAACGGGCGAGGGTCGCCGGCCAAAAGCCGACTTGCCTTGGAGCGCGCTGCAAGGCACAGACTCACGGCATGGTTGACCTGAGCATCGGTGAGGCCGCCACGGCGGCCGGCACGACCCCGGACACGATCCGGTACTACGACCGGGAGGGCCTGCTCGACGCGCTTGACCGAGACGCAGCAGGCAATCGGCGGTTCACGGCCGACGACGTCGGATGGCTGCGAGTGCTGCGTTGCCTCCGCGACACTGGGATGACCATCGCCGACCTGCGAGCCTTCTGCTCGGTCGACGCAACCGTGCGGCCGCAGGAGCGTCTGGTCGTATTGCAGGCGCACCGGCAGCGCGTCCTCGACCGGATCCGTCAGACGCAAGACGAGGTGGCCGTCATCGACGGGAAGATCGATGCCTACTGTGCCCTCGTGTTGGCCCATGAGGACCACGTTCCCGAGGTCGTCCGGTGATGCGCCTCCTGGGGCGCAGCGGTATCGACGTCGGCGCGGTAGGAATCGGTACCTGGGCGATGGGCGGCCCTTTCGCTGCCGGTGATGACGAGCTGGGCTGGGGCGAGGTCGACGATGAGGTCTCGATCCGCGCTCTGCAGCGCGCGGTCGACCTCGGAGCCACCTTGGTCGACACCGCCGACGTCTACGGAGCGGGCCACGCCGAGCGGGTCATCGCGCGGGCGCTCGGACACCGCCGGGACGACGTCGTCTACGCGACCAAGTGGGGCAACACCTACGACGAGGCCCGTCGGCAGTGGACCGGAACCGACGCCAGTACCGCGTGGGCTCGGCGTGCCCTGCACGCCTCGCTCGCCCGGTTATCGACAGACCGGATCGACATCTGGCAGTTGCACCTGTCGGATCTCGAACCCGGGCCTGTGGAGGATCTCATCGCCTGCTGCGAGGATCTGGTCGACGAGGGGTTGATCCGCACCTACGGCTGGAGCACCGACGATCCGGTGCGTGCCACCGGGTTCGCGGGTGGGAAGCGGTGCGGAGTGGTGCAGTTCGGCGCCAACGTCGTCGACCCGTCGCCCAAGATGGTGACAACGGCTCGGGTTCACGACCTCGGCTGTCTGGTTCGTAGCCCGCTGGCAATGGGCCTGCTCAGTGACCGCATGACGAACGAGACGGTCATCGGCGAGGGAGATGTCCGCCGAACTGGCCCGGCCTGGCTGCGGTGGTTCGTCGACGGCCGCCCCTCGCCCGACTACCTCGCCAGGCGCGAGGCCGTCCGGGAGATCCTGACCAGCGACGGCCGCACCGTTGCCGAGGGGGCGCTGGCGTGGCTGTGGGCACTCGACGAGCGCATCGTCCCGATCCCCGGCTGCCGCACCGTGGCCCAGGTCGAGGAGAACGTCGGGGCGATGGCCTTCGGGCCGCTGCGGCCCGCACAGGTGACTGAGATCGACAACCTGTTGTCTGTCGAGAGGCTCTGAGCGGCTCCGTTCACCGGGTGAAGGGCCACGTTAGGCGCGGCTCACGACAACAGGAGACCACCATGGCTAAGTACCTGCTCCTCAAGCACTACCGCGGCGGCCCCGACGCCGCCGGTCACCACCGACTGTGCCCGCTGCCCGAGACCGGCGATCTCGTCGCGGACTGGCACATGATCGACGTCGAGTCGCACGAGCGAGCGGACGAGCTGTGCCGACGGCTGGACGAGGGCGCGTTGACCACCTCGTCCGTCATGCCGCCTCCCACACCTCTCGCGCCCGATCGGACGGGGGGTTCGCTCACTAGCAGCGTGATCAATGTCGATGTGTCGGCGTAGCGCTGCATCACACCACCTGATCATCGGGCACGCCGAGTTGGTTGGTCAGCCCCCACATATCCCACAGTGTGCGAACGGCGGAGATCCGTGACGTCACCGTTCCGAGACTCGTGGTGTGCGCAAAGGTGACCACGGAGATCGCCCGCACCTCCGCGTGACGCCCGGTGGCCGCCACGCCCGGGAGCAGCCACGGCACCTCTCGGTCGTGGATGAACGAGACCATCGCCTCCGCGACCAGCCGCTGCTGGTCCACCGTTCGCGAGACCCGCTGGAAGGCGAGGTCGGCGGGCAGGTGCGGCACAAGGCTCGTTCGGAGGAACTGTCGCAGCTCGCCTTCGACCGACCCCGTGTGCATCGGCTCGTTACGGAGCACACACTCCCGGGTAGTGACCGCGACCGCGGTGTCGACGTCACCGGCGGTGAACACCGCCCGGTGATAGCTGTCCCAGACCCCTTCCATCTGCCATATGAGGCGTTGGATCCCGATCGTCATATCGCTCAGACGGTAACGGCACCCGCGGAAATACTCTCGACTCGGGGCATCGCGTGCCGCGACGATGGCGGGCATGGGGCATGTGGCGGTCAATGGTGTGTCCTTTGATCTGCCTGATGGCCGGCCGTTGCTGGACGAGGTGGCGTTCGACGTTCCCGAGGGGCGGACCACCGCACTGGTTGGTCCCAACGGCACCGGGAAGACGACGCTGCTGCGGATCATCGCCGGGGACCTCGATCCGCAGGGCGGCTCGGTCCGGCGCGGCGGTGCGCTCGGGGTGATGCGGCAGTTCATCGGGTCGGTCCGGGACGACACAACCGTGCGTGAGCTGCTGGTCTCGGTCGCCCCGCCGCGGATCCGGGCTGCCGCGGTCGAGCTGGGCGCGGCGGAGCTGGCGATGATGGAGCGCGAGGAGGAGCCGGTTCAGCTGCGTTACGCCCAGGCGCTGGCCGACTGGGCCGACGTCGGCGGTTACGAGGCCGAGACGCTGTGGGACGTCTGCACCACCGCCGCTGTCGGGACCGCTTTCGAGCGCGCCCAGTGGCGCGACGTCAGGACGCTGTCCGGTGGGGAGCAGAAGCGTCTCGTACTGGAGGCGCTACTGCGTGGCCCCGATGATGTGCTGCTGCTGGACGAGCCGGACAACTACCTCGACGTCCCCGGCAAGCGCTGGCTGGAGGAGCGGCTGGGCGAGACTGCCAAGGCCGTGCTGCTCGTCTCGCACGACCGGCAACTGCTTCACCAGGCCGCCGACCGGATCGTCACGCTGGAGCCGCGCCCGGCCGGCGCGGGGGCGTGGGTCCACGGTGGCGGCTTCGGCACATACGCACAGGCGCGCGAGGACCGCAACGCCCGCCTGGACGAGCTCAAGCGGCGCTGGGACGAGGACCACGCGAAGCTCGTCGCGCTGGTGCAGTCGCTGAAGGTGAAGGCGACGTTCAACGACGGCCTGGCCTCGCGCTACCAGGCTGCCCAGACCCGCCTCGCGAAGTTCGTCGAGGCTGGGCCGCCAGAGTCGGTGCCGCTGACGCAGACGGTCACGATGCGGCTGCGCGGCGGTCGTACCGGCAAGCGGGCGGTGGTGTGCCAGGCGCTGGAGCTCACCGGGCTGATGCGGCCGTTCGACCTCGAAGTGTGGTTC
>CAZEYA010000235.1:0-5702 GCA_964516515.1 uncultured Kineosporiaceae bacterium
GGGTTGGGCCGTGGCGGGGGCGGGGGTTCGGCCGCCCGTACTGGACTGACGCTGATCCAGTTCCACCGGAGGGCGCGATCGAAAGCGCCGGACAGAATCCAGTGGATCTGGCGAACGGTCGAAGCTGCTAGCGGCCGGCAGACGTGGGCGCGGCACTTGGCATCGCACGTGTGCTCGCCCGAGATCCGGTGGTCGACCTGGCGGCCGCGGCCAGCGCACCGCACCCGACACCGGCGCAGCTGCCCATACAGGGAGTCCAGGACTTCGCCGTCGACACGGGCGACAGACAGCCGACCGAGGACCGGGGCCGGCCGGGACCATCTCCGTGAGGTAGTGCCGTGCCCCGGACACGGGGTAATAGCCGGCGTAGACGCGCACTCGTAGAGCCCCACTGGGCTGCGCCTCGATCGGCCCCCGGGTCCGCTTGCGGGCGCCTTGCCTGCTGGCCATAACACCAGCCTACGGGGATTTCGCACCAGATTTGATGCGCGTCACCGGTGCCCGAAGCACTTCAATCTTGCATAATCCCTGGTCAGGGGTGCGCGCCCGGTTGGGATCGAACCAACGACCGGCGGATTAGAAGTCCGCTGCTCTATCCGCTGAGCTACGAGCGCCTAGTACCAGCGTAGACGCGCCGGGGGGCTGCCGGCTCGTCGTCACGCTCAGTGCAAAGACCACGCGATCGTAAGCTCCGGCAAGGCCAGACACCAGCATCAAGGCCGCAGAAGTGGACCAAACGGCTGACCCACAGCAACCTCCGCCGCGTTCTCGTTTGGCCTCGCGCCTGCAACCCGGGCACTCTGAGCAGTGTGAGCAGTCTGTCGAAGACCCCGATGCGGGTTGACGAGCGTGCGGTGGCGGTCCCGTCAACTGCCGACGGGCAGGCTCCCACGTCCCCACTGGTCGACGCGCTCATCGGACTGCGGGCCAGCCTGGACACCGTCCGGCTCACTCACGAGGCCCCCGGCGCCGACGCCGCCCGGCGGCTACTCCTCGCCGTCAATCACCAAATCGACGACTACCTGCTGCCGCGACTCTCGCGTGTCGACGCCCCCCTGCTCGTCGTCGTCGGCGGATCCACCGGAGCCGGCAAGTCCACCATCGTCAACAGCCTGCTGCGTACCGAGGTGACGCGCGCCGGTGTGCTCCGCCCGACCACCCGCGCCCCCGTCCTCGTCCATCACCCCGACGACGCGCGTTGGTTCACCGGCAAGCGGGTGATGCCCGGCCTTGCGCGCACCTACGGCGCCGACGAGGTCATCGCCCCTGGCCAGCCCATCACGACGATGCGGCTGGTCGGCTCGGACGCGATCCCGCCGGGCATGGCGCTGCTCGACGCCCCCGACATCGACTCGGTCGTCGAATCCAACCGCCAGCTCGCCGGGCAACTCCTGGCCGCCGCCGACTTGTGGCTGTTCATCACCACCGCCGCCCGCTACGCCGACGCGGTGCCGTGGGAACTGCTGCACGAGGCCGCGGCCCGCTCTGCCGCGCTGTGCCTGGTCCTCAACCGGGTGCCCCCCGAGGCAGTGACGATCGTGCAGGACGACCTCGCCGGCCTGCTCGGTCGCAACGGTCTCGGAACGTCCCCGATCTTCACGATTCCCGAGGGGCCCACCGAGTCCGGCCTGTTGCCGCGCCGCTCGATCGGGCCACTGCACTCCTGGCTCACCGCGCTCGCCTCGGACAGCGCCGCGCGCGGCGTCGTGATCCGCCGCACCGTCACCGGCGCATTGACCGTCCTCAGCGACCGGGTGCGCACCCTCGCCACCGCCGCCGACGACCAGGCCGAGTCCATCCTGCGGCTCCGCGCGTTGGCCAGGGATCGGTACGAGGCGGGCGCCGACGGCTTCGCTGAGGCGATGCGTGACGGCACGATGCTGCGCGGCGAGGTGCTGGCCCGCTGGCAAGAGGTCGTCGGCACCGGCGAGTTCATGCGCTCCGTCGAGTCCGGGATCGGCCGCGCCCGCGACCGGGTGGCCGCTTTCCTGCGCGGCAAGCCCTCCTCGACGACGCGGCTCGGCGAGGCGCTCGGCAATTCCACCGAGTCACTCATCCTGTCCGAGGTGACCGCCGCGGCGGGCGACCTGGCGCGGCGGTGGCGCGCGGATCCGGTGGGCGCGACAGTACTTGCCGCGCGCCCCGACCTCGGCGTGCCGTCCCCCGACATCCGGCCGAGGATCGAGCGGCTGGTCCGCGACTGGCAGGGCACGGTGCTCGGCCTGGTCCGCGAGCAGGGCGAGGGCAAGCGCATGACGGCCCGCGCGCTGAGTCTGGGAGTCAACGGGGCCGGTGTGGCGTTGATGCTCGTCGTGTTCTCCCGAACCGCCGGAGTCAGTGGCGCCGAAGTGGGAATAGCAGCCGGTACCGCCGCGCTGAGCCAGCGCCTCCTGGAGGCGGTCTTCGGCGATCAGGCGGTCCGCAACCTCTCCTCGGCAGCCCGCGGCGACCTGCTGGACCGGGTCCGTGGCCTCCTGGACGGCGAACGAGAGCGGTGGGACGAGTCGTTGACCCCGGTGCCGTCCGGCGACGGGTTGCGCGCGGCACTCGACGAGCTCGAGAGCACCCGATGATCATCGACGAGGAGGCGGAGCCCCGGGTCGTCGTCCGGCGGCGCCACTCCCGCGGGGCGCGTTCCGGCGAACCCCGGCACAGCGAGCGGGACGCCACATCCGATGTCTCCGACCTCGTAGTCCGGATCGGTGACGCGCTGCGGATCGGCGGCGACCGCTTCGACCCGGCCGCCACCACGTCCGCGGAGGCCGTCCTGCAGCGAGTGGGCCGCCGCGCCGAGCTCGGTTACGGCCACACCGTGGTGGCGCTGGCCGGCTCGACCGGGTCCGGAAAATCGAGCCTGTTCAACGCACTCGCCGGATTCATGATCTCGCCGGTCGGGGCGCTGCGTCCGACGACCGACCTGCCCGTCGCGTGTGTCTGGGGCGCCGCCGCGACGCCGCTGCTGGACTGGCTGGACATCTCCACCCGGCATCGCACCGAGCGGGTGAGCGAGTTGGAGGCGGGCCGTGAGGAGCCGTTCCTCGGGTTGGTGCTCCTTGACATGCCCGACCACGACTCACGGGAGTCCTCGCACCGGCTCGTCGTCGACCGACTGGTCGGCCTGGTGGATGTGCTGATCTGGGTGGTCGACCCGCAGAAGTACGCCGACGACGTGCTGCACAGCGGCTACCTGCAGCGGCTGCGCGAGCACGAGGACGTCCTGCTCATCGTGCTCAACCAGATCGACACCATCCCGGCCGAGGCCGCTCGCGAGGTCCGTGACGACCTGCGCCGGCTGCTGGACGAGGACGGCCTGCCGGGGGTCGAGATCATCCTCACCTCCGCCCGGACCGGGGAAGGTGTGGACCAGCTACGAGACCAGCTGGCCGACGCGGTCGCCTCGCGCGCCATGGCGACGGCTCGGGCGCGGGGGGACCTGGTCGAAGCACAACGAGCGCTGCGGGCCGGGGTCGGCGACGACGAGCCGGCAATCGACGAGATGGCGACGCATTCGTCCCTGGTGGGCGCCCTGGCTGACGCGGCATCGGTGCGGCCGGTGCTCGACGCGATCGAGGGCGACTACCGACGCCGGGCGTCACGGCACGTCGGGTGGCCCCCGACGCGCTGGGTGGCCCGGCTGCGCCCAGACCCGGTGCGGCGGCTGCGTCTGGCGGCGCCCGATTCGATCGTGGAACTGACGGCGCTGACCCGCACCTCGGTACCGGTGCCCACGCCGGCGCAGCTGGCCCGGGTGGACCTCGCACAGCGCGAGCTGGTGGCGCAGGCGGCGGAGGGTCTCCCCGTGCGCTGGGCGGATGCGGTAAGGGACGCGCCTGCCGCTACCGCTGATCTACGGGACGCGCTCGATCAGGCGGTGGTGGGCGCCGAGCTACGGTTCGCCGACCCGCGCTGGTGGCGGGTGGCGGGTGCGCTGCAGGCCCTGCTGCTCGTCGTGGGGTTGGCGGGGGCGGTGGCGCTGTCGGGTCTGGCGCTGCTGGCCTACCTGCAGTTGCCGTCGCCGGAACTGCCGACGTTCCTGGGTGTCCCGACTCCGACGTGGCTGCTGTTCGCCGGGCTCGGCGGCGGGTTGCTGCTGGCCCTGGCCGGGTGGCGGGTGGTGCCCGGCCGTGCCCGAGCCCGGCGGCTGGTCGCCGAGACGCGGCTGCTCGTCGCGGTCGCAGCGGTGGCACGTGAGCGTGTCCTGAGCCCGGTGGCCGAGGTGCTGCGCGATCACCGGCACTGCCGGGACCTGCTGACTCGTTGAGGCTGCGGCCGCCGCTGTTCGCCGTTGTCTGCAGGTGGCGTTGTCCACAGGGCTGCCGTGGTGCGCCGGTCCACAGCGGAGTCACGTCGGCGGCGTCCGCCCTGGGTCTGCGACACGAGGCTGAGTCTGCTCCCGACGAGCGGAGCACCGAGGCCTGAGGAGGACCAATGATCAACGAGACCAGCGTCACGATCCGCGGCAACGTGGCCACCAGCCCAGTCATGCGGGTCACCACCACCGAGAGCACGATCGTGTGCAGCTTCCGGATCGCCGTCACCAGCAAGCGGTACTCCAACGAGGAGAAGAAGCTGGTCGACGTCGAGACGTCCTTCTACACCGTGACCTGCTGGCGGACCCTGGCCGAGCACGTCGTCGCCAGTGTCAACAAGGGCGACGGCGTCCTGGTGACCGGGCGGTTGCGCGTCCGCGAGTTCCTGCACGAGGGGGTGCAGCGCACCAGCGCGGACATCGTCGCCGACTCGGTCGGGCACGACCTGATGTGGGGGACCACCAGCCTGTCGCGCTCGATCCGGGTCGAGCGGCTGAGCCCGGACGAGGTGGAGGCCGATCAACTGGCCGACGAGGTGTCGCTGACCCCGATCGAGGACGAGGGACCCGTGGCCGCGTTGGTCTGACCGGAACATATGCGCACACATCGGACAACCGCGCATCCATGGCGGCGCCTGAGGGAGAAGGAGGGGTGGCAGCAGGTGCGCCTGCTGCCAAGTCACCCTCTCCGTTCGATGAAGGGAAACCGACATGTCACTGCTACGCCGCGCCGCCACCGTGAGTGCAGCTGCCGTCCTTGCTGCCGGGGTGGGCCTGACCACCGCGCCGACAGCTTCCGCCGAGTCGACTGGCAGCACGTCGCTGGCAGCCGTTCTGACATCTGACGGCAACCAGTTCGATCACAACTCCAAGGACTACGACGTTCTCACCGAGGCGGTTCTTGCCGTCCTGGCTGCCAAGCCGGATTCACCAGTCGGATTGCTCACCGACGGCAACGTCGCCCTGACTGCCTTCGCTCCGACCGACCAGGCGTTCCGGCTGCTCGTTCTGGACCTCACCCACACCTGGGTATGGAGTGAGCGTGGGGTCTTCGATGCTGTGGCGACTCTGGGCATCGACACCGTCGAGACCGTGCTGCTCTATCACGTCATCCCGGGGGCGACGATCACCAAGCGCGATGCCCTCAACTCCGATGGTGCATCTCTGACGACCGCTCAGGGCGGCACGCTGACCGTGGATGTGCTGGGCCGCAGCAAGATCGTTCGGCTGCTCGACAACGACCCGGACGCCCGGAACCCGAGAATCGTCAACTTCGACATCAACAAGGGCAACGCTCAGATCGCCCACGGCATCAACCGGGTGCTTCGCCCCGTCGACCTCTGATCCCAACGGGGCTGTAGCCACATCCAGCTTCCCGAGCAGGGCCCCGGAC
>CAZEYA010000236.1:0-5687 GCA_964516515.1 uncultured Kineosporiaceae bacterium
CACGGTGCGCACCGTGCCGTCGCCGCCGACTGCCATCACCAGCGAGGCGCCTTCGGCCAGCGCCTCCTTGGTCTGCGCTACCCCGTTGTCCTCGACAGTGGTCTGCCACAGCCGGGGCCTGGACCAGCCGAGGGTGTCCGTCGACTTGGCGACCAGGGCCTCGATGTCGTCGAGCCGGTCGCCCGTTTTCGACGGGTTGACCACGACGGCGCACCAGTGCGAGTCGCGCGGCGGGGACGTCGGATCTTCGGGCACAGGCTGACGATATGCCCGCGCTGATCACGCCGCGCGCCGATCGCGTCGGGACGAGATCACCCGACGATCACCGAGATCCAGCGAGATATGCGTCGAGCCTGCCTGCGCTCCAGAGTGCTTCGGCCAATGGCGGCGTCCGCCTGGGAGGAGGAGTTCGGCGCCTTCACGGCCAGCGGTTGCCTGCCGTGGTCCGCCACAGCTGACTCCCCGTAGCCTTTGCTGTCGTGATCGACGTCCGGATGCTGCGCGAAGACCCCGAGACCGTTCGCATGGGCCAGGCCAGCCGTGGCTCGGACCCGGCGACCGTCGATGCCGCGCTCGCCGCCGATGTCTCCCGGCGCGAGGCGCTGACCCGGTTCGAGACGCTGCGGGCGCAGCAGAAGGCGATGGGCAAGGAGGTCGCGGCCGCTGCCAAGGACGCGAAGGCCGCGCTCGTCGCTCGTGCCAAGGAGCTCGCCGACGCCGTAAAGGCGGCCGAGGCCGAGGCGGGGGCCGCTGCCACGGCGTTCGACGAGGCGATGCGACGGATCGACAACGTCGTGCTCGCTCCGGTGCCGGCCGGCGGCGACGCCGACTTCGTGGTTCTCAAGCACGTCGGCGAGCCCCGCGACTTCGCCGCCGAAGGCGTCGCGGTGGCCGATCACCTCGAACTGGGCGAGCGGCTGCGCGCCATCGACACCGCGCGCGGTGCGAAGGTCTCCGGCAGCCGGTTCTACTTCCTGACGGGGCCGGGTGCGCGGCTCGAACTCGCCCTGCTCAACCTGGCGATGGACACCGCGGTGGCCGCCGGGTTCACCGCCATGATCACCCCGACGCTGGTCCGGCCGGAGATCATGGCCGGCACCGGCTTCCTCGGCGCGCACGCCGACGAGATCTACCGTCTGGAGGCCGACGACCTCTACCTGGTGGGCACCAGCGAGGTGCCGCTGGCGGGCTACCACGCCGAGGAGATCCTCGACCTGTCCGCCGGCCCGATGCGCTACGCGGGGTGGTCTGCGTGCTATCGGCGCGAGGCCGGCTCGCACGGCCGCGACACCCGCGGCATCATCCGGGTCCACCAGTTCCACAAGGTCGAGATGTTCGTCTACTGCGACCCCGCCGACGCCGAGACCGAGCACGAGCGGCTGCTGGCCTGGGAGGAGCAGATGCTCGGGGCGATGGAGCTGCCGTACCGGGTGATCGACGTCGCGGCGGGCGATCTCGGCTCCTCGGCGGCGCGGAAGTTCGACTGCGAGGCGTGGCTGCCCAGCCAGCAGCGATGGCTGGAGTTGACCAGCACCTCCAACTGCACGACGTTCCAGGCTCGACGGCTGAACATCCGTTACCGCCCCGGCGGTGTCGAGGGCGCGACCGAGCCGGTGGCGACGCTGAACGGCACGCTGGGCACCACACGCTGGCTCGTCGCGCTGCTGGAGAACCATCAGCAGGCGGACGGGTCGGTCCGGTTGCCCGCGGCCCTGGCCGCCCGGCTGGGCATGGCGGCGCTCGATCCGGTACCGGGCTGAAGGCCGACGGGGTGAGCGCCGACACTGGAGGCATGACCACCCCACCTACGCAGGACAAGCTGCTGATCGCCGTCGACATCGACGGCACCATCCTCGACTACGACGAGCGGATCAGCGGCGAGGTCCGGGCGGTGATCAGTGAGGCTGCGGCGGCTCATCACGTGGTGATCGCCACCGGGCGCAGCGTCGAGGGCACGCTGCCGGTGCTGGACCGCCTCGGCCTGCTGACGGGGTCGGCGGTCTGCGCCAATGGCGCGATCACGTTGCGGCTGGATCCCGAGCTGCCGGACGGCTGGGAGGTGGCGGATATGCACACCTTCTCGCCCGGACCGGCGCTGCGGCTGATCCGCGAGTACCTGCCGACCGCGCTGTATGGGGTCGAGGGCGAGGACCTGGTCAAGTACATCACCGGCGCTTTCCCCGACGGCGAGCTGGACGGTGAGCTTCGGGTGGAGACGTTCGACGAGCTGGTGCACCGGCAGGCGCTGCGGGTCGTGGTGCGCTCGCTGGACCACACCCCGGAGGAGTTCCTGGAGCTGGTGCACCGGATGGGGTTGCACGGGGTGTCCTACGCCGTCGGGTGGACCGCGTGGCTGGACATCGCGCCCGAGGGCGTGAACAAGGCCACCGCCCTGGAGATCATCCGCCAGCGGCTGCGGGTGTCCGAATCCGCCACCAGGGCCATCGGTGACGGCCGCAACGATGTGGAGATGTTGCAGTGGGCGGCGCTGTCGGCGGCCATGGGGGACTCGCCGCCCGAGGTGCTGGCGGCGGCCAAGGAGGTCACCGGTTCCGTCGTCGAGGACGGCCTGGCGACCTGGTTGCGTGGTGTCCTGTCCGAGGGCTTGTAGGTCGACTGTTCGGGGGTAGCGCTGGGTGTCGCCCGAGGGAGCTGCTGGCCGCTCTGCGGCGGTGAGGGGCGCGTCGGACCTGCCTCCGATGCGGCGCGAAACTGCCTCTCGTTGCGGCGTTAGGCAGCCTCCCGTCGCGGCGCAGGTCAGCCTCCGATCGCGGTCGGCATGTCAGTATGAGCCGTGCTCATGCTGTCAACGGACGTCGAACGCCGGCTCGAAGCGCTGCTGCCCCAGCTGATGGCGGACGAACCCGTTGTGGTGCTGTCAGGACCGCGGACCGTCGGCAAAAGCACCGTGCTGAGGCAGCTGGCGCGCCGACTCGACGTGACGGTCCTCGACCTCGACGACGTCGGCACCCGCAATCTGGTCGCGGCGGACCTCAACACGTTCGTCGGCGGGCCGTCGCCCGTCCTCATCGACGAGTTCCAGCACGTCCCAACACTGCTCGACACCATCAAGGCGGAGCTCAACCGCGACACCAGGCCGGGCCGCTTCGTTCTCACCGGATCGACGCGCTACGAGACGATGCCGCGCACCGCCCAGTCACTCACCGGCCGGGTACATGTCGTGACGGTCTGGCCGATGTCCCAGGGCGAGATCGCCGGGCATCGGGAGACCTTTGTGGCGCGCCTGCTCGCGGAATTCGCAGCGGTTGCAGGTCCCGCACCCGATGCCACCACGCGGGAGGAGTACGTCGAGCGGATCCTGGCCGGCGGGTTGCCCGCAGCCCTGCGCCGCAACCCCGGACGGCCGCGCGAACGCTGGTACGACGACTACGTCCGGCTGGTGGTCGAGCGTGACGTCCTCGACATCAAGGGCATCCGGCAGAGCGCGAAGCTGCCGACACTGTTGGCGCGTCTGGCATCGCAGACCGGTCAGATGCTGAACGTGGCACATGCCGCCCGCGAGACCGGACTGACCCCGTCTGTGGCCGAGGACTACACCCGGCTGCTCGAATCCGTCTTCCTGGTTCATCGGCTGCCCGCCTGGGGCACAACCTTGGCCGCGAGGGCCACCAAGGCACCCAAGGTGCATCTGGTGGACACGGGGTTGGGAGCGTTCCTCATGAGGTTGACGGCCGACTCGTTGCAGCGTCGCGTCCCCGCAGTCCTAGCCGAGTTCGGCCACCTCGCAGAGACCTTCGTCGTCAACGAGGTGCTCAAACAGCTCTCGTGGCTGGACGTGCTGGTGCAGGTCGGCCACTACCGGACCTCCGACGGCGACGAGGTCGACCTGGTGCTGGAGACGGCGGCCGGTGACGTGATCGCGATCGCGGTCAAGGCGGGATCGACCTTCCGGCGCGAGGATGTTCGAGGTCTCCGCCACCTGCGTAACCGGCTGGGAGGCCGCTTTCGCGGCGGGGTTCTGCTGTCGACCAACCCGATGTCCGCCACGGTCGACGACCGGATCACTGTCGCCCCGATCGCCTTGCTATGGGGTCCGCCGCCCGGGTGACGGCCGGAGCGGGCTCGATGAGCCCGGTGGCGAGCGCCAGGGCGCGCAGGGCGTTCGGTGCTCCGTGGCGAACGGAGACCGGACCTGCCTCGGCATGCAGGACGGGCTGGAGGTCGACCGGGCGCTCACGCGGGTCTGCGGGGTACATCGCGACGATGGCCGCCGAGCACCGCCACGACCATTCCGGTGTTGCCTGCCAGGCGGGCCGGGGCAGCGCGGGCAGGACCAGGCGGGCGGCCCGGGGCGCCGTCGCTGCGTGGACGAGCATGACCGGGTTAGGCGCCACAGGCAGCGAGCCCTCCTTGACCCTGACACGGTGTCAGGTGGGACAACTGTCCTGTGCTGTCGATAGGTGAGCTCGCGCGACTGGGGCAGGTGTCGGTGCGGAGCTGCGACACTACGACGGGACGGGCCTGCTCACTCCCGCCAGGGTTGACGAGCGCAACGGCCACCGCTGGTACGTGCCGCAGCAGCTCGCGCGACTCAACCGCCTCGTCGCGCTCAAGGAGTTGGGCTTCAGCCTGGAGGAGGTCGGCGTCATCCTCGACCACGACCTCCCGGTCGATCAGCTGCGGGGCATGCTCAGGCTGCGGCGCTCGCAGCTGACGGCAGAGCGGACGGCGATCTCTGATCGGCTGTCCCTGGTGGACCACCGCCTACGGGTTATCGAGCAGGAGGAACGCATGTCCCAGACCGAGTACGTGGTCAAGCCGCTGCCGGCGATGCGGCTGGCCGCCCGGCAGGCGACCGTTCCCGACCTGTCCCAGGAGTCCGGTGGCGTGGAGCAGATGTTCATCGAGGCGGCCGAGGCAATCAGCGCCGTAGGCGGCAGCCGTGTCACGCCCGTGGCGGTCTACGAGCAGCTCAACAACGCGCTACGGATCGTCACCGGGTTCGCGCACGACGGCTCGCCCGTCCCCACCCTCGACGTGGTCGACCTGCCCGCCGTCCCGAAGGCGTTGTGCGGCGTCCACCTGGGGACCATGGACACCGTCGTGGCTTCGTGGCAGGCGCTCCACCAGGCCATCGAGGACCAGCGGCTCGCGCCCGACGGACCCGCACGCGAGCTCTACGTCAGGGCGGAGCCGGCACATGATGAGTCGGACTGGGTCGTCGAGCTGCAGCAACCCGTTCG
This sequence comes from uncultured Kineosporiaceae bacterium, assembly GCA_964516515.1. Taxonomy (GTDB): domain Bacteria; phylum Actinomycetota; class Actinomycetes; order Actinomycetales; family JBBAYJ01; genus JANNOG01. The sequence continues at coordinate 5,205 of CAZEYA010000236.1, forward strand.
AGCGTTGTGAACTACTGCGTCGCTCGTGCGACGCCTGCACCCCGGCACCGCAGGTCAGACGAACAGCAGTGGGGCGCGCTGCTGACACGGGACCGCGCGCGCCTGTTCGAGCACCCACCGTCTCTGACGGTCATCTCGCCGACCTGGCATCGCCCTGGACACCCGGCGTGTGGACTGCCGCCCTCGACTGTCGGGTAGTGAATCGTGATCATCGAGCCCCTCGCGAGGCCCTGGCTGAGCGCCTACGTCGGCGGCGTCCCGGACGTCGTGGATGTTCTGGACGGACGACCGGTAGGGACACCGTCGGGCCCCCGGCGTGTTCGCGGCGGTTCCGGACGAGACCGTTGCACGCACCTGGTTGCCATCCCTTGAAGTGACGGTTCTGGGAATCGCGGACCGGCGTGGCCGTCGTCGCAGTAGAGCGTCACCGTCGATTTCCGACAACGGGACCGAGTCGCCGCACAATTCACACCAGCGACCTAG
>CAZEYA010000237.1:0-5624 GCA_964516515.1 uncultured Kineosporiaceae bacterium
GAGCGGCGTCCTCGGGGGTGGATTCGGCCGGGGTGATCTCGGCCGGGGTGATCTCCTCGGCGACGGTGTCCGGCGCCTCGCGTGCGGCCTCGGGGTCCTCCGGTGTCGAGACGACCTCGGGCGCACCCGCGTCCGCCCCTTCGCCGATGACCGCCAGTTCCGCGCCCACCTCGGCGGTCTCGTCCTCACCGACGACGATCCGCTCCAAGGTGCCGGCGAAGGGCGAGGGGATCTCGGTATCGACCTTGTCCGTGGTCACCTCGACGAGCGGCTCGTCCACCTCGACGCGGTCGCCCACCTTCTTCAGCCAGCGCGAGACGGTGCCCTCGGTCACGCTTTCGCCCAGCGGCGGCATCTGTACCGATCGAGCCATTACTCGTCCTCCGTGCGTCGCATCAGGTCAGGGTCACGATCAGGAGTCAATCGTGGATGTGCAATGGCTTGCCGGCCAGCGCGAGGTGTGCCTCGCCCATCGCCTCGTTCTGCGTCGGGTGAGCGTGGACCAGCGCGGCGACATCCTCGGGGAAGGCCTCCCAGTTGACGATGAGCTGAGCCTCGCCGACCTGCTCGCTCATCCGGGAGCCGATGGCGTGGACCCCGACGACGGGACCCTCACTCTCGCGGACCAGCTTGACGAAGCCCGACGTGTCGAGGATCCGGCTCTTGCCGTTGGCGCCGAGGGTGAACTCGGTGACCTCGACGCGGTCCTCGCCGTATTGCTCGCGCGCCTGAGCCTCGGTCAACCCGACCGAGGTGATCTCGGGCTCGGAGTAGGTGACCTTGGGAATACCCGCCTCGGAGATCGGCGCCGGCCGCAGCCCCGCGATCTCCTCGGCGACGAAGATGCCGTGCTGGAAGCCGCGGTGCGCCAGCTGCAGCCCGGCGACGATGTCACCCACCGCGTAGACCCCCGGCACCGATGTGGTGAGGCGGTCATCGGTGGTGACGAAGCCCCGCTCCATCCGCACCCCGGACTCCTCGTAACCGAACCCGGAGGCGTTCGGCCCCCGGCCGACGGCGACCAGCAGCAGGTCGGCCCTGATGTCGGCGGCGTCCTCCAGGCTCACCGTCACGCCGGTGTCGTCCTGGGTCGCGCCAGCGAAGCGCGAACCGGTCGCCAGGGTGATGCCACGCTTGCGGTAGGCGCGCTCGAAGGCCGCCGAGACCGCGGTGTCCTCGGCCGCCACCAGCCTCGGCAGCGCCTCGACGATCGTGACGTCGGCGCCGAATGAGCGCCACACGCTGGCGAACTCGACCCCGATGACCCCGCCGCCCAGCACGATGACGCTGTTGGGAATCCAGTCCAGCTGCAAGGCCTCCTCGCTGGTCACGATCCGCCCGCCGATCGGCAGGCCGGGAAGTGACTTGGCGTAGGAGCCGGTGGCGAGGACGACCGAGCGACCGGTGAGCCGTCGATCGCCGACCGTCACGGTCGTGCCGTCCAGCAGCCGGCCGCTGCCCTCGACCATCGTGATGCCTCGCGACTTCACCAGGCCCTGCAGGCCCTTGTACATGCGGGTGACAACGCCGTCCCGGTAGGCGTTGACGGCGTTGATGTCGATGCCGTCGAAGGAGGCCTGCACGCCGAACCGCTGGGCGTGCCGGGTGGTGTCGGCCACCTCGGCCGCATGCAGCAAGGCCTTGGTGGGGATGCAGCCGCGATGCAAGCAGGTCCCACCGAGCTTGTCACGCTCGACGACAGCGACCTGCTGGCCGAGTTCGGCAGCCCGCAGCGCCGCGGCATAGCCACCGCTGCCACCCCCGAGAACGACGATGTCGAACTGGTCGCGGGCCGGATCGGCGGTCGAGGCGGTAGTGCTCACCGGTGAGGTGCTCCTTCGGGGCGCGGTGCGGTTGGGACGCGAGTCTGCGGTGTCGTTGATCTGCCGTGGTCAGTCAACCACTGCCGGCCGCCACAAGGCCTGGCGTCCGATGTCGTCACGGCGTGGCCTCCAACAGGCGCAGCAGCGTGCCGACCGGCACACCGGTGCCGCCCTTCGCAGTGACGTCCTCGGCGCCGCCCTCGTGGAAGGCGGGGCCCGCGACGTCAAGGTGTGCCCAGGGGATCGGCCGACCGCCGGAGCTGCCGACGAACTCCTGGAGGAACAGCGCACCCACGATCATGCCGCCCTCACGCTTGGAGGTGACATTGGCGATGTCTGCGACGCTGGAATCCAGGCCCGCCCGCAACTCCGTGGCCAACGGCATTCGCCAGGTCGGTTCCATCGCCGAGCGGGCCGCATCGGTGAGCTGCGTCACCAGCGCGTCGTCGGTGCCGAACAGCCCACTGGTGCGCGGGCCCAGCGCGACGGTCGCGGCACCGGTCAGCGTCGCCACGTCCACGATGGCGTCCGGCTCGGACCGTGAGGCGGCGACCAGGGCGTCGGCCAGCACCAGGCGCCCCTCAGCGTCGGTGTTGAGGACCTCGACCGTGGTACCACCGAGCACCGTGATGACATCGCTGGGGCGCTGCGCGCTGCCCGACGGCATGTTCTCCGCCAGTGCCAGGTAACCCGTCACCCGGACCGGCAGTCCCAGCCGTGCCGCGGCAGCCACGGTGGCCAACACGGCGGCCGCCCCGGCCATGTCACCCTTCATGGCCGGCATCGACGCTGGCGGCTTGAGTGAGAGGCCGCCGGAGTCGAAGGTGATCCCCTTGCCGACCAACGCGATGTGCCTGGCAGACCGCTTCGGGCGGTACTCGCACACCACGAGCCGCGGGCCCCTGCTGGACCCCTGACCGACCGCCACGAGACCGCCATAGCCACCGTCGCGCAGCGCGGTCTCGTCCAGGACGGCCACGTCGAACCCGGCGGCGTCGCCCTCGGCCATGGCCACCGCCGCGAAGGACGCCGGGTACAGGTCGGCGGGTGAGAGGTTGACCAGGTCACGTGCCAGCGCGATCGCGCCGGCAGTGGCCTGGGCGAGTGTGGCGGCCGCGTCCAGGGACTTCTTGGCGGTGCCGGCGGCACGGGCGGCCGAGGTGTCGAGAGTGATGGTCGACAGCGCCTGCCTCGGGGTGCGCCTATACCGGGTGAAGGCATAGGCACCCAGCAGGGCGCCTTCGGCCGAAGCCCGCACCGCGACCGCATCACCGGCCGGCAGCACCAGCAGGGCGCGGGCGATCCCGGGGATGCCGGAGACGGCCCTGGTCGCGGCGCCGGCCGCCTTGCGGATGGCGGCGGCGTCGACCGCGAGGCCAGAGTCGACGCCGTCCTCGCCGGCACCGACGTTGAATGTGGCGACGCCGACCAGCAGCACAAGGCCGGTGGGCAGGCCGGCAACCGACGGCAACCTGGCGGTCTCACCGGGGCCTGCGGTGAACCTCACCTGCGCAGCCGCCGTTTCGACCGCCGAGACCACCCGGCTGGTGAACGCTCCGGGCACGGCTACCCGCGCCGGCTGATCCCCGCGGCCCGCCGTCATGGCCACCACCACGACGTCGGCGTCGGTCACCGTACGGTGCGACAGCCCGAGGGTGGCGAGGGCCGGGCGCGTGAACGTCAGACTGTCTTCGTCGGGCGGCACGAGGCCTGAGCCTAGATGCTCTCGGCAGAGTCGACCGCCCCTGGTGCCGACAGCGCGGCGGCGGTGCGGATCGCGGCGACCGCGAGCAGGCCACCGGCCCCCGACCCTGCCGTGCTGGTCATGGCCCGAGTGATCGCGATCTCGTCCCACACCCGGTCGGTGACCGGATCGGTGATGCCGTCGACGCCCAGCCACCAGTGCCGCGACGTGGGCGACACCCGCTGGGCGAGCAGGGCGGCAGCGGCGGCCAGCGGCCCGTCGATGACGACGGGAATGCGTCGGGCGGCGGCCTCGACCAGGATCGCGACGGCGACGGCGGCATCGAGGCTGCCCAGTTGCAGCAGGTGATCGACCGCCGGCGAAGCGGCCCCGAGGCCCGTCAGCCGCGCCCGGCGCAGCCCGTCGCGCAGCGCGCTGACCTTGCGCATCCACGCGAGGTCGTCGATGCCGCTGCCGCGGCCGACCGCCTGCGTCGGCCGCAGTCCGAGGCTGGCGGCGACGATCGCGGCGGCGGTGGTGCTGCCACCGACCCCCACGGCGCTGAGCACCAGGAGATCCTGGTCGGCTGCGGTGCCGACGATGGCGATGCCGCGGTCGTAGGCGGCATCGATCAGGTCCGGGGTCAGGGCGGGCGCCTCGTCGAAGGCGCGACTGGTGGGACCCGCGTCCCCGGCGACGTCGACGTCGACGACCTCAAGGGACACACCCAGTGCTGCGGCTGCCCCGCCCAGTGGCCCGTCGGGGCTGCCGAGGCGCGGCACGGCGCGCGCGGTCCATCCCAATGGCCTGGCCGAAACCCCGCGCACCGCGATGCCGTGATCGGCTGCCAGCACCACGGCTCGGACCGCCACAGGGGGCACGGCAGGAGAGTGCCGGCACACGCCGGCCCACCAGACGGCCAGCCCGGCGGTCTCGCCGAGCTCCGCGGCGGGCACCAGCAAGTCCGGTAGGCGGCGACGTGTCTCGTACTCGGCCGCGCGGCTGGGCAGCCGCACTGTTCGCGCCCGCTCCCGCAGGGCGGCACCGGCCGCGGTCATGGTGGGCGCCTCCGTCACGGCGCACATCCTGCCGCTACCGTCTGGTCATGACGATCGAGCCGCTGCCGGGCCCGGTTCCTGCTCCGTCGTGGAGCTGGCGATACCTCGACTCCGACGGCCAGGAGGTCCCGATCGAGCGGCTCGCCGAAGCGGTCGCGGCCCCGCGATTCGCGGCGCAGGCCGATGCCGAGTCCTGGGTAGGGGAGTACTGGCGCGACCTGCTGGCCGCCGGTGTGGACAGCGTCGCCCTGGTGGTCGACGGCGCAGCGGTGTACGGCCCGATGAGCCTGCATCCGGCGGCCGACTGAACGGTGGCAGAACGGGTGCCGCGAGTCGGCCGTCACGGGTGGCGGCGGCACCTCCGTCTCATCGGGGCGGTTGGCCGTGACGCACCTGCGGGTGGGGCCGCCGCATCCGGCGCATCTGGAAGCCCCGCATCACCGCGTAGGTGCCCAGGCCGCGCTCGGTGGCGCTGTCCTCACCGAACCGCTCGCGAACCTTGGCTTTCGTCGATCGCCCCAGCAGTAGCGAGTCCATGATCAGCACGCCGAGGATGAGGTAGAGCCCGACTGCCGACCCGATCTGCAGGATCGGATAGGGCAGGGCGCTGAGCAGCAGCACGACCAGCGCGATGGGCAGGAAGTACTCACCGATGTTGCGACGGCCGTCGACGATGTCGCGCACGAACTTGCGCACCGGCCCACGATCGCGCGCCGGGAGGTGGCGCTGGTCCTCGGTGCGGTGGGCTTCCAGCGTCTGCTGGAAGGCGGCCCGCCGGTCTTCCTTCGACCTGGCCGAGACTGCCTTGCCGCCGCCGACCAGGGGCGTGCGGTTGCCGGCCTGGGCTTGGGACCGCTTGGGCGTCGCACGGCCCTTCCCAACGGGCTTGATCAGCGAGACCGCTTCGGCAGGGGGTGGCTCCGCAGTCTTACGCCGACCGAACATGCTGGTGAGGGTACCCAGTGCGTGAGGTGCCGCTGTCACACCCCCTGGCGTGCGTTTGTCGACAAAGGGCGTCGTGGCGGGCCTCCCAGGGGTGCGTTTGTCGACAAAGGGCGT
>CAZEYA010000238.1:0-3849 GCA_964516515.1 uncultured Kineosporiaceae bacterium
ATCCCCGTCGGCTGGCAGGGACCAGTGTGGGCGGCGTTGCAGACGGTCGGCCGCGACCATCGCGACACCCTGGTGATGCACTACGTGCTCGACATGTCGGTGACCCAGATCGCCGCGGCCGCCGGCGTCGCCGAGGGCACCGTCAAGGCGCGGTTGTCCCGTGGCCGCGACGCCCTCCTGGCAGCAGTATCTGCCGCGGAAACGGCAGGCGGATCGGCCCGCGAACCGGCGGGGAGACCGACCACCATCGATGACGGGAGGAGGCACTCATGACCCATGACCCCGACGAGGTCCGCCGGCTGTTGCGCAACGCGCTGGCCGACGTCGACGTCCCCCCTGCCCCCGGTCCAGGACGTGCCCGCAGGGTCGCCGGGCGGCGGGCGACCATCCGCACGGCCGGTGCCGCCGCGGTCGTCGCGGCCCTGGTAGCCACCCCGATCGCGGTGTTCGCCACCCTGTACGGGCAGCGCGACCTGGGGCCATCGGTGCAGCCGACCGTGGCACCAGCCCCCAGCACGGCGGCGACGGCGGCGCCGCCGACGGTCACCGCGGCCCCCACGGCCGACGCCCTCCTCGGGCCGATCACCTCGGCCGAGACCGGCGTGCTCGCCGTCGGCACCCTTGCCGGCTTCACCCCGGAGGGCGGCCCGGCCACGGTCGACCCCGAGTTCGTGGCGGGGCCGGCGACCTGGGCGCTGTCCCCCTGTTCCTTCCCGAACCCGCAGGACTACGACTCCGACGCCGGGCGCACGGGCTGGTGGTCCAGCAGCTTCGGCGCCGGTGACAGCGGCACGTCCTGGCAGGTCGCCACCTACGGCGACGCCGCGACCGCGGCCGCTGCGGTCGACGAGATCCGCGCGGCGATCCAGGGTTGCGGTGCCACCAGCGCAACGGTCACCGTGGGCCGCCAGTCGTGGGGCGTGTCCGAGGTCACCGCCGCCGGCACGCTGACGGGCGGGTTCCGCTCGTTCGGAGACGCCTCGCGCGGCGACGGCACCTACGGGCCGCAGTTCGGCGGGCTGTTCCACATCAACCGCGACGACGCGACCGTCACCCTGGTGGTGACCGACGGGCTCATCGGGACCACGATCGCCGTGTCCGGCGGCGACACCCGGCCCGAGACCGGTGCCGTGCCGCCCGTTGACGAAGCAGCCGCCGACCGCGAGGTGGGCGACCTCAGCGGCACCATTGCAGTGGACGCCGCCACGCTGCGGGACTCGGCAGTGTCGTACCTGGCCGGCTGACGACCGGTCGTGGCGGGTGGATCTCCCTCACCCGCCACGACCGGCCATCGTGGCGCCCGTGACGATCCCCCACCGCGCAGCCGTCGCCGCGGGCACCCTCGCCGCCTGCGGTCGGGATGGAGAAGCTCAAGGTCCGAGGGACTGAGACTCGCGGCGGCGGCAATCACGACGCCGCACAGCTGCGGCGACAGCACGTACAAGTCGGCGCGCAGATCCCACTCCTGGAGCTGACCCAGGCGCTGCTGCGGGACGCACCGCCGGACGGCGTGACCGGGGCGCAGGAGCTCACCGGGGTGGTGGCCGACCTGTACCGGCGCCTGTCGGCGAGCCGGTTCGCGATCAAGCTGGTCGACCGGTGCGCGCCGGAGTTCTCGGAGCTGCGGCAGGTCTGGTTCGTGGACGGCCGGTCGCTGCAGATGGGCGCGATGGCCGAGTACCTGCGCCGGCGCGCCGGCACCGGGCACCTGGTCGTCCCCGGGGTGGTCGAGCTCGTGGCGCGCACGGTGGTCGAGCTGTGCGTGCTCTGGGCGGTGCACCGCCACTGGGACCCCGCCGGAACCCCGGCGGGCCTTCCCGCCGGCCGTAGCGACTTCGAGGATGACGAGGTGGTCGACATGCTCACTCAGCTTCTCGCCCGTGGCACCGCCCCCGCACCGCCACTCGCACCCGAATCGGCGGGCCGGTCATGACGGCGACGGCCAGAGCGCGGCTCAGCCATCCGGTGTTCGCGGCGCTCTACCCGCGGATGGCTCGCGGGATGGAGGCCGGCCCGATCGGCACGACCCGGCGGACGCTGCTCGCCGCCGCTCGCGGGGTCGTCGTCGACCTCGGGTCCGGGGTGGGGCTCAACATGCCGCACCTCGGCCCGGAGGTGACCACCGTCCAAGCCGTCGAGCCCGACCCGCACATGGTCCGGCGGCTCACCCTGAACCTGCCCCCGGGCGCCGTCGTGCACCAGGTCGGCGCCGAGACGTTGCCGCTACCGGACGCCAGTGTCGACACGGTCCTTGCGACGCTGACGTTGTGCACCGTGCAAGACCTGGCCGCCGCGGTTCGGGAGATCCGCCGCGTCCTGCGCCCCGACGGCCAGGTCCTCGTCCTCGAGCACGTCCTGTCGACCGACCTTGGCGTGGCCGTCTGGCAGCACCGGATGCGGCTGCCGTGGCGCTGGTTCGGCGCGGGCTGCAACCCGACCCGGGACACCGCAGCGGCGTTCGCCTCGGTCGGTTTCGACGTCGCCGGCCTGCGCCGGATGGACGTCCCCGGGCCGCCGATAACCCGCGAGTGGATCACCGGGACCCTGCCCGCGCCCGCGGCGACACCCTAATCGCGACTCAGTCGACCGCCAGGGCGTGGGCGATCGCAGCCGTCAGCGCGAGGGATGCGACGGCTCCGTTCCCCTCGCCCTTCTCGAAGTCGTCACCGTCGACAGCCATCGAGTTGGTGATGTGCGCGATGCACACGACGTCACGGGTGCGGGCGGCGGCGTAGGCATAGAGGGCGGCCGCTTCCATCTCCACGCAGACCGCCCCGGCGTCGACGGCCGCGGCGATCGCCGACTCGGTCTCGCGGTAGGGGGCGTCGGTGGTCCACGACGCGCCCCTGAGAACTATGCCGCGCGACCAGGGGCCGGCCGTCCCACGGTTGCGGTGCACGCGCCCGGTTGGGTTCTCGGGTTCGCCTGTGCCCCCCGGGACCACGAAGTCCTCCAGTGCGGCGGCGAGATGGCCGGGGAGATGCGCCCAGGTGCCGGGTGACTCGTAATGCAGGCTCGTCCCTTCGTCGCGTAGGGCGCGGTCGATGAGCACGAAGTACGGCGGCTCGGCGAGCGGGGTGAGCTGACCAGCGGAGGTGATACTGACGACGAGCCTTGCTCCGCTGGCCGCCAGCTGCTCGGCGACGAGGACGGCGAACGGCGCTCCGACCGCGCAGCCCACGACCCCGATCCGCACGCCCGCCATGTCGCTGGTCCACATCTGTGTGTGGTAGCAGGCCCACGCCGGGTCCAGGCGTCCACGCCCGGTGCCGGCGAGATGGCGCACGACGTCGCCGTCGGGGTCGAGCAGGCAGACAGCCGGGACCGGCAGGTCCGGGATCTGCTTCTGCCGGCGCGCTTCCCGCAACAGGTTCTCGGGCCGGAAGACCGAGGGCGCGGTGTGCTCCTTGGCGCGGAGCAGAGGAGTGTCACCGATTGAGGCGGAGTTCACGATGCGAGATCCTCCCGGCCGGCGGCCCTTGTCGGTTCGCCAGGGCGCCGCAATAGAGTCGTCCACCAGGCGATGTGGCCTCCCATCGAGGTCAGGGTCGGGGGCGACTTCCACGATCCTGAGACGAAACTGGGCGTGAGTGCATCGGCGGCCGTTGAGCTCGCCCTGCTGCATGCGACCGCCGAGCTCGAAGCCGCCATTGGGGAGACCGCCGTGACGAAGCCCTCGTGCATCACGGGTGGGTCCACCTCGGCGAGCAGGTCCTGCAGCCGCACCGCGGGCCAGGCGATGCCTGTAGCGCTTGCCGGAGCCGCACGGACAGGGGCCGCGCAGTCCGCCACGGGGAGCAGCGAACTCGTCGACCGACGAGCCTGCAGTCTAGGTCGTCACCGCAGTCT
>CAZEYA010000238.1:3949-5606 GCA_964516515.1 uncultured Kineosporiaceae bacterium
TCGTCACCGCAGTCTTGGTCGTCACCGCAGTCTTGGTCGTCACCGCAGTCTTGGTCGTCACCGCAGTCTTGGTTGTCACCGCGAGAGCATGGCACGGACCTCCGAGGGCCGGTTGGTGATGACGGCGTCCACGACGGCCGCCACGCACGTCGGCGGCGGGCCGCTCGGTGATGTCGGCCATGGGGCAGATGGGGTCAGACGGGGCGGCCCAGGGTGGCTCCGTCGTTGCGGCGCGGGTCGGGGGTCGTGTCCAGGTGATCGCTCAGCAGGCTGCGGGCGTGGCGGATCGCGGCAGGAGTGTCGGCGAAGGTCAGCCCGTTTCGGCGCAGGTGCTCACCGAGGCCGAGGGTGGACAGGATCGTGTCGTGTTCGGTATCGATGCCCGAGAGAAGCACGGTGATCCCGCGGCGCTCGAGGTCGGTGATGGCTTCTGCGAGCACATGAGCGCCGGTCGCGTCCATCGTGGAGATGCGTGACATACGCAGGATGATGACCTTGATGTCCGACACCGCCGCCAGTTCGCGCAGGAAGTGCTGTGCGGCGGCGAAGAACAACGGCCCGTCGAGCCGGTAGGCAACGATGTGCTCGCGTAGCAGAGCGTGTTCCTCGCTGTGGTGGTCACCGAGCTCAAGGGGAATCGGTTGCAGGTTGGCGGTGCGCGCGACGGCCCGCAGCGCCAGCACGACAGCTACACCCAGGCCGGCGATGACGGCGGTGACGAGGTCGAGCGCAACGGTGAGCGTGAACGTCAGTGCCAGGATCACGGCGTCGGTCCGGGTCGCCTTGGCGATGGCGCGCAGCGAGCCGATCTGCACCATTCGCACCGTGGTCGCGAACAGCACCCCGGCCAGCGCGGCCAGCGGGATTCGCGAGACCAGTGGCGCGATGGTGAAGACCACGATCAGCAGAATCACCGCATGGGTCAGGGCCGCCAGTTTGGAGGTCGCGCCGGCACGGACGTTGACAGCGGTGCGGGCGATCGCCGCGGTGGCCGGGATCCCGCCGAACAGGGGTGCGGCCAGGTTGGCCAGACCCTGACCGAACAGCTCCCGGTCGGGATCGTGCTGCTCGTTGACGCTCATCGCGTCGGCGACGGTGGCGCTGAGCAGGCTCTCCAACGCGGCCAGCGCCGCCACCGCGACCGCTGCGGTGGCCAGCGGGGCGACAGAGCCCAGGTCCACGAAGGCCAGCGACGGGCGGGGAAGTCCCGATGGCAACGACCCCAATGATGTCAGCCGGCCGGGTAGCACGACTGCGAAGACGGTCGCCGCAGCGACGGCCAGCAGGGAGTACGGCGCCGTGGGATGCCACCGGGCACCCACCAGCATGATCATCGCGACCGCGACCGCGACCAGTAGGGGCACCGGATCGGGATGGAGGGCGAAGCGGTAGACGGCGTCGGCGGCGAGCGCCCAGACCTTCTCGCCGTGTGCGCCCGAAACCCCGAGCGCGGCCGGGAACTGTTGCAGGGCGATCACCACCGCGATGCCAGCGGTGAAGCCCTCCACCACGGGCAGCGGCAGATAGCGGACGTAGCGCCCGAGCCGGGCCAGCGCCATGGCGATGAGCAGCACGCCCGCCATCAGCCCGACCATCAGCACCCCGGACGCCCCGAAGCGGTGCGCGATAGGGATCAGGACGACTGTCATGGCGCCGG
>CAZEYA010000239.1:0-5596 GCA_964516515.1 uncultured Kineosporiaceae bacterium
GGCTTCCTGCTGGCCCGCGACGCCGCCACCGCGCTCTACATCCTGTAACGCGTCGGGCCAAGTGGCCTCACCTCGTCCCCAACCACACTCTCGGTTGCGAACCTCAGCCTCGATAGGCGATCGCTAGCGGGACTCCTCCTGTCCACATCAGCGGAACCAGGCGCGGCTTATCAGGCTCATCGCAATTGAGGGTGTAGTCCGGGTCCAGAGCCGCTGGCCTCGAGCGTCGTGAGGTCGCGGACCACGTAGCGGTGGTGGGCCCACTCCTCCTCCAGGATCATGTGCAGGCACGACAGGGTGGTCTCCGCGTACTGCGGGGCCGACGGGTTCGCCCGGGTCGTGGCGAGCTCGTCCGCCGTGTTGGTGGCGAGCAGGTCTCGCATCATGGCGAGGCGACCGGCCCGCGCCTCCAGCACGTCCTCGTACGGCGGGGTGCCGGGCGCGAAGACGGACATGTCGTGGCCGTCGGTCTCGTACTCCGCGTTCGGTTGACCGAGTCGGTGGTACGGCTGCTCCAGCCCCAGCACCGCGCCGCCCAGCCAGGTGTCGGTGGCCATAACGAGGTGGCGGAGCGTCTGCGCGAAGGACCACTCACCGGCCACGGACACGTTGACTGTGCCCGCCGGCATGGCGGCGACGCGTTCCATGGTGGCTGCCCAGGTGCGTTCGAGGTCGGCCCACGCGGCCCGCAGGCCGGCTGGGTCCTGCGCCCGTCGCCCGGCCCGGCCCGGGAAGCGCCGGTCGAGCTCCGCCTCCACAAGGGGCACCACGTCCACCCCGTTCACCAGGAACGTCCCGCCGTCGGCGAGCCACGGCGCGTCGAGGTCCGCTCCGGCCAGGTCGACGGCACGCATGACCACATCCGATAGGTCGGCCCGGACGAACCGGGCACCGCGCAGGCTCACGTCGACGAGCTCAGCACCCTGCAGGTCGTCGAACGGGCTCGCGGTGGCCACACGGCACGTTCTCACGGGTGGCCCCGGGACGGGAGTGCCTCGGAGGCGACGGCGCGCCGCAGCACGAGGGACGGCAGCACCGTGGGCCGCGTCGTTGCACCTGCTGGTCGGACCAACCGCTACCCCGACTCGTCTGCCCCGAAGGCGAGCGCCGAGCCGCGCTACACCCTCGATTGCGATGAGCCGCTTATCAGCCGGTTGTCACAGCCGGTGCACCGCCATCTTTGAAAGGACGTCGGCGAGGCGCCGGATGGCGTCGTTGAGCAGGTCGGGGGTGTGCGCGGCGTAGCCGAGGACAAGGCCGGGCGGTCCGGGTCGCTGGCCATGCCAGGACAGCGGGTGCACGAACACCCCGGCGTGCCGGGCGGCGTCGGCAAGGTCTGAGTCGCTGAGATCACCGGGGAGGTCGGGCAGCGTGATGAGCAGGTGAAGTCCCGCGGCAATGCCTTGGACGTGGGCGCCAGGAAGGTGCTCGCGCAGCGCGGCCAGCATCGCGTCGCGTCGCCGGCGCTGACGGGCGCGAAGCAGGCGGAGGTGGCGGTCGTACGCGCCGCTGGCGAGCAGATGGCACAGAACGAGTTGCGGCAGCGCGGGACTGCCCAGGTCGCTGGCGTGCTTGGCGGCGACCAGGTCAGCGCGCAGGTGGCCGGGAGGGATCAGCCAGCCCAGACGCATCCCAGGCGCCAGGGTCTTCGACGTGCTGCCGGTGTGGGCGACATGATCGGGAGCGGCGGACTGCAGGGCCGGCACCGGTGCCCGGTCGTAGCGGTGCTCGGCGTCGTAGTCGTCCTCGATGACGAGCCGACCGGCCCGCCCCCAGTCCAGCACGGCGCGGCGCCGTGCCGGGGACAGCACCACACCGGTGGGGAACTGGTGCGCCGGGGTGAGCAGCGCTGCTTCCAGGCCGGACCGCACCAGCTCGTCCACCTGCACTCCGTCCTCATCGACCTGGACCGGTACGGGCTCCAGACCCCAGTGGCTGAGCTCGTCGCGGGCACCGCGCGAGCCTGGGTCCTCCACGGCGATCGCGGTCGTTCCTCGGGCTCGCAGGGTCTGGGCGAGCAGGGCGAGTGACTGGGCGACGCCCGCGACGACCACGATGTCGTCCGGACCGGCGCGGACGCCTCGGATCCGTGCCAGCCAGCGTGCGAGCTGTTCACGAAGCTGGACGCTGCCTTGCGGGTCGCCGTAGCCGAGGTCCTTCGCACTGGCGTTGGCCAGGACGGCCCGTTCGGCGCGCAACCAGGCTGCGCGAGGGAACGCCGCCAGGTCCGGCACGCCCGGTGACAGGTCCAGACCGCCGCTCCCGGGCCATCGCGGGGCAAGAACCGGAAGGCGGGGGGCGTCCGTCGGGCCGAGGTCGGCCGGCTGCTGTGCCGGTCGCGTGCTCGAGGTTGGTGGCCCCACCAAGGGCAGTACGACCGTGCCGGCCCCGACCCTGGAGGTCACCAGTCCTTCGTCGCCGAGTCGCTGGTAGGACTCCACGACCACGCCGCGGGCGACGCCGAGGTCACCGGCGAGCGTGCGGGTCGCGGGCAGCCGCGCCCCGGCTGCGAGGCGATCCTCCACGATCGCAGCCCGCAGCTGTCCGGTCAGCCATGTCGTCAGCCCGCGGGGTGGAGCGGACCCCGCGTGCAGGTGCAGGAAGTCCGACCCGGCTCCGGGCCTCGTCCTACCCTGGGTCATTGGTCCTCTTGGACGTCGCGTCGGTGGTCCTGTTCGGCGGACCATGTCCCGACCAGGATGGCAGCCATGTCCCAAGCCGCCGTGCCCAAGGGCTTCGACCCTGCCGCCGTGGGAGCACTCGAGCCGAGCAGCGGTGCCGCGCCGGGTGCTGGCGTCGGTATCGCCGCAGGCACGACTGCGATGGTCTTCGTCGGCGGGAGCGTCTCGGTGTCCTCGCTGCTGTCGGACGCGCCACTGTTCACCGCCCAGGCCGTCCGGTACACGATCGCCTGCCTGCTCCTGCTCGGCTTCGCGCGAGTTCTGCACCGGCAGGTGGTGGCGCCTCGCGGCGCCGAGTGGGGGTGGCTCCTGGGAGTCGCCGTGACCGGCCTGGTGGTGTTCAACATCGCGCTCGTCCACGGCTCCCGCCACGCCGAGCCCGCGGTCCTCGGCGTGGCGGTGGCCTGCGTCCCGCTGATCCTCGCGGTGGTCGGGCCGCTGCTGGAACGGCGCCGACCCAGCCCACTGGTGCTCATCGCCGCGCTGGTCGTCACCTGTGGCGCGGTGCTGGTGCAGGGCGTGGGCCGAAGCGACGGGACCGGGCTGGCCTGGGCGGTCCTGGTCCTGTGCTGCGAGGTCGGCTTCACCCTGCTCGCCGTGCCCGTCCTGATCCGGCACGGACCCTGGGGTGTGTCGGTCCACGCCACCTGGCTGGCCGCGGTCGTGTTCGCCGCAGTCGGCGTCATTCACGAGGGCCCGACCGCGGCGGCGCAGCTGGAGTATCAGGACCTGCTGGCAGTCGGCTATCTCGCTGTTGCGGTGACCGCCGTTGCTTTCGTGCTCTGGTACTCCGGCGTCGCGCGCCTCGGCGCCGGCCGAGCGGGCCTGCTGACCGGTGTGGCCCCCCTAGCCGCCGCGGCCAGCGGCATCGCCCTGGGCGCGCCAGCCCCGCAGCCGTTGGTCTGGGTAGGCATCGCCGTCGTCGTCGGCGGCCTCGCCCTCGGACTGCCCACCAGCCGAACCCCGGCACCGCAGAGACCCGGATCCGGCCTTCGGGCACCGGCGGGGAAGTCGTGACGATGCACTTCCAGCACTCGGACGACATCTGGCGCACCTTCCCCGAACTCGTGGCGGGGGTCCTCCTGGTCCAAGGCACCACCTCCGACGCCGACGTGGAGGCACCCGTCACCGAGCTGAGCACGCAGTACCGCAGCGCCGCGGAGTCACTGCTGCGGCGCTACCGGAAGGAAGGCTCTCTGCCCCACCTGCATCCCCTGGTCGACCTGTGCAACGCGGCCTCACTGGCCTTCGCCATCCCGGTCGCCGCCTTCGACCTGGCTCGCATCACCGGGCACCTCGAGGTGCGCCGCGCTGCTGGTCACGAGAGCTACCTGACCTTCACAGGCGAGGCCGAACACCCCAACCCCGGTGAGGTGATCTTCGCAGACGACCACGGACACGCCCATGCCCGCAGGTGGACCAACCGGCAGAGCGGCGCCTCAGCCGTACGTGGCAGCACCAGCCGCGTCCTCATCGTCACCGAAGCCCTGCACGACACGGCGTCCACCGACGTTCGTGCCCTGCACGCAGTCCTCGCCACAGCGATCGGCGCGGCCTGGTCCCCCACTCCCACGTCCACCCGGGTGACCTCGTCTACCAGGACCTGACAGACCTGCTCGGCTAAGGCCCTGTCGAACCGCTGTCTGCTCGGCGGGATTCAGTCGGGTGCTGTCGGGCCCATCGCTGTCGGCCTTGCTCGGCTGCGGTGGGGTCGTCCCAGGGTTGCGGGACGTAGGGCGGGGTCTGCCCCCAGCCCCACTGCGGCACGGGGGCGTGTGCGATGACCGAGACCCCGGGCCGGCTGTTGAACACCGCAATGCGGGTGCCCCACTCCAGGTAGGCAAGGAACGTGGAGCGGAAGTCGGGGTCGGTGGGCAGGCCCACGGCGTCCGCGGTCGCCTGTAGCCGGGTGATCCACCGCTGCCGTTGGGGCTCGGTCAGACCCAGCCCACGGTGCGCGGCCACCATGTGCTCGTATCCGCCGTGCTCGGCGGTGAAGGTGTCCGGACCGCCGAAGGTCTCCCCCAGCCACGCAGCCACATGTTTCGGGTGGGCCGGGTCCATGCCGCGGAACACCGGCTCCAGGACGGGGTCCGGCTCGCCGAGCAGGTCGGTGTAGAAGCGCTCGGTCAGCGTTTCCAGGGCGGTGATCCCGCCGCACCACTCGTACAGCGAGGGCACTGCGGCGGGCTCGGCCGGGTCCCGGAAACCGGCGTAGAAGTGCGAGCCGTCGCAGAACGGCCGGTTGCGGGAGTGCCCGCACCGGCACAAGGCCTGGCGCTCCCGGGGCTCGTAGGGCCGCCCGTCCGCGCCCACCACGTCGACCCCGCGCACCCGGTAAGGCCCGTCGGTGACAGGGGTGATCGAAGCCGTGTCGGGCCGCTCCACGAGCTCGCCGTTCACCGAGTACGCCAGCGCCCCGGACGGGCAGTCCGCCACAACCGCGGTGACCTGTGCGGGCGGTGCTGCCGCGGGGTCGACGAACGGCTCGGCCTCGGCCCGGAACACCGCGGGCAGCCGGGCGGTGCACTGCCCGAAGTGCGCGCAGCGGGTGCGGTCATCGTGCACGGTCACCCCTTCGCCGACCGGGTAATCCTCCCGCCGCTCGGCGATAGGTCCGTGGTCGGCGATCTCCGGTCCGCTCCAGCCCTTGAGCCCGTGCGTGGCGTCGCAGAACGGCTTGCTGCGCGACCCCCCGCAACGACACAGATACCGCACGCCATCGGTACCGAGCACAGAGCCGTCCATGGCGTGCAGGGTCACCGAGCCCTCGACCCGGTAGGGGCCATCCTCAGTGACGACAATCCGGGCGGCTGACGTGATCATAGCTTCCCCCGACGACGACGGAACACCCCGCAACGTAATCATGTAATCATGTAATCATATCTAGCTGGGCGACGGAAGGGTCCGGTCGC
>CAZEYA010000240.1:0-5531 GCA_964516515.1 uncultured Kineosporiaceae bacterium
CTTCACCACCGGCCCCTGGCTCCCACCAGCACTCACACCAGCTGAATAGCTACGTGGCGACGATGTTCTCGGCCACGGCGCTGCAGGCGGCGATCGGGGACAGCACAACGTCGGCGGCAGACCGCGGCGCCACCTCACTGCTGTTGTACGACCTCAACGATGCCGCGTGGGGAGTGGGGGCGCTGTTCTTCGGGCTGTGGCTGATACCCATGGGGTGGCTGGCATGGCGCTCTGGTTACATGCCCCGGCTGCTCGGCTGGATTCTCATCCTCGGTGGCGCTGGGTACATGCTCAGCGCCTACGTCACCTACCTCGCCCCGGACGCATCCGTTGTCGCCGACGCCCTGACCTATCCAGCCACCATCGGGGAGTTCTGGATGATCGGCTACCTGCTGTTGCGGGGAGTCCGTCACCAAGACCGATCCGCTGCGCCGTCCGAGGGCCAACCACTGTCGCGCGGCAAGAGCGTGCTCGGGTGACGTGTGGTCGCCACGAACTCCGCGGCGAGCAGGCGTGTTCACCACATGAGGGTGGAACCCGCAGAAGGCCCGATCCACATGGACCGGGCCTTCTCACCTGCACTTACGTGGTAGCGGGGACAGGATTCGAAATCTCACGCGCCGGTCTTGGGCAACTCCCTGACCTGCACGGTATGCCTCTCGCAGCTGGTGCTCCTCAGAGCACCAGCTGCGAGGGGAGTCGGCGAGCGAGGTCCTCCGCAGCTACGCGCTTCGGGGCGGCTCGTACGTGTTCAGGCATAGTCGCGGTATCGGCATAGGTCGATCTATGCGGATGTCCGCATAGAGCCACGACATCGGCCTGCTCCCCGTCGGACCGGACGCCGCCGAAGGGCTCTACCGCCTCATCGACGCCGCCTACGAGAAACGTTCCGTCGCGATCAGCTCCAACCTGCACTCGGCCGCGTTCGACGAGCTCATGCCCCAAGACCCTGCGACCGTCGACCGGCTCCTGCACCACGCCCACAACTGCCAAACCAGCGGCGACAGCGTCCGCCTGTCCCAAGCCCTCACCGGAGCAGGGGCGAGGCCACTGACCTGACCGCCCGAACCGTGATGGCCAACCTAGGCCGGCGGCGCTGTCCGCCGCCTCGATGAGGCCCAGCGCAGATCCCGTGGCCATCACCGGGCAGAACCCGTGACCGTCATCGGGCAGGTCTCATGTCCGCCTCCGGGCAGAACCTCATGTCCCTTGACAGCACGGCACACGCAAGGGCGATTGTCCTGTGCCACCACATGCTTGACAGTGCCGTGCCAGGACATGGTTAACGCTGGGGCCGATCCTTCCGCTACACGCCGAGGAGTGATTCATGAGTCAGGCACCCATCCTTGACCTGGCGACACTGGTCGTCCACGTGACGATCACCTCGGCCGACGGCCCCCGAGTCCTCGTCGGCGTCGACGGCCCGGGGGCCTCGGGCAAAAGCACCCTGGCTGAGCTTTTGGCCGAGGTAGTCCCGCTGGCCCATGTCGTTCATGTCGACGACTTTTACCTACCCAGCGCGCAGCATGGCACGCGATCTGGATTGGTGGGCCCGCTGTTCGACCTGCCCCGGCTCGCAGCGCAGGTTGTGACTCCGGCCGCGACGGGAGGGTCGGTGCGGTACCAACGGTACGACTGGACCGACGACCAATTGGCCGAATGGGTTGAGGTGCCGCAGGGTGCACCCGTGATCGTCGAGGGGGTCTACTGCCTAGAGTCTGCCTTGCGGGATTCCTACACCTTCACTGTGTTCTGTCGGGCCGATCGGGCGCTGAGGCTTCGGCGCGGATTCGAGCGCGACGGCGAGCAGGCTCGGTCTCAGTGGCTGGACGAATGGATGCCAGCCGAAGATGACTACGCGGCCCGTCAGCGCCCGGAGGAGTTCGCCGACCTCGTCCTAGACAGCACAGTCGTTGACGGCCAGCCGCAGTTCCTGATCGTCCGGTCGCTCGCTTGACGCTTTTGGCGTGAAACTGAGGGCTGGCTCCCCCTAGTATCGCAATCGCCCCTTTCGCGCTCGAACTGCGTCGCTGGACGTTCGCTATCGGGCAGTAAGCAAAGTCGCGCGATGAACATCGCGAGGCCAAAAGTTCCACCGACTCGGAAGATCGCGGGATCATGGAGCGTCGAGCCGGTATACCGAAACGTGACTTGGAGACTCCGCGGTGAACGCGCTCCGGTGCCAGTCTGCCCACCGGGTTTCGAGTTCGAAGCCGGCGATCTGTGCCATGAGGTCCAATTCGCTCGGCCAGATACACCGGTGCGGGCCTCGATAGATCCGCGCAGCTCGTCCGTCCGATCAGGCCGTGCTCACGGATCGCACCGGATCCGGCCAACGCGAAACCGGCGTCGCTGATCACATCCAGGATGAGCGCCGCCGCGGCCCGCTGCTGCCCCAGCGCCGATGGCATCGCTACGGGGCAGCGAGCTCGGGAAAGCGCCCCTGCCACAGGTCCCGACAGCGTGTCGGCAGGCGAAGGTGGGGCCACACCGAGCGCAGCAGGTCGGCGTTGAGGAGTTCCTCCTGCTGCTGGGCAGTGCCTTCACGGACGAGGTTCTCATAGGCCTTCTCGACCCCGTCGGGGGTGGACAGGTCCGTGAAGGCGTCGGGCCCCCAATGCACGGTGACCGGCAGGGTCAGCACACCCTCAGATGGGCCCGAAAGCACGTCCAGGCTCGAAGGAGTCTCATAGGGAATGACGTCACGGTAGAGAACACGAACGGCCATCTCGGCGACCCCCTTCGACGGGCTCGGCGTATTCCTCAATGGTAGCCGGGCGTCATGACGCATCGTGCGGGTTGCACCGGGCTTCCCCGGTAGCAGCGACGCCTCCCACCACGCGGTCACTCGAAGACTGACCATCGACCCACCCGCGCCGGGCCCCGGCGCTGGCACAGCCACCGGGAACATCCAGTCATCAGCGTGAGGCGATCACCGGATTTGTCGCCGTTAGCGAGGATGGCGAGCGACCATCCTGCTACCGCGGATGACGGTGGCCCAGAGCCTCGCCTTCGACCTTCGCGCGCCCGCCCGCACCCGCGGGGACTCCGGTCAGTCGCAGAGGGGGAGGAGGCTCGACTTAAGTCCGGGAGGACCCACGGGTGGAGTGGTCACGCCTACTGTGACTCCCGCGGCAGCAGTTGCCCGCGTGAACACGTCGAGCCGGCTGTCGTTTTGCGCCCGGAGCTGCCGCCTCGCGGCGGAAATGGCGGTCCGCAGCGCGAGCCGTTATGCCCCAGTTATGCCCGACGATTCCGATGCCAAGGGGCCCCGATCGCGTTTCCGCAGATCAGGGCCCTTCGGCCAACTGTCGGGGTGACAGGATTTGAACCTGTGACCTCTGGGTTATGAGCCGCGCCGGTTAGGTCCCGGTCGTCGCATCCGGCTGCTCAGCCTAAGGATGGGCGCAGTGGCCGTCGTGGCTGAACTGTGGCGTGCCGGCGCTTGTCGCAGCGTCGCGTGCGCGGATCCGTGAACAGCGCTGCCTCACGCGCCGGCGCGTGAGGCAGCGCTGCTGTGCTGCCTGGCGTGTGGTGCCGGTGCGGTTGGCGATTTCGGCCCAGCTGTAGCCGGCGGCGCGCAGTCCGGTGACGGCTTCGGCGGTGGCAGTGTCGATAGTGTCGGCTAGGTCGAGGATGTCGACGATGCTCTCGATGTCTCCGGTGGCGATCCGGGGGGCGTGGGCGCGGACGACCCGGCGGACGAACCCCGCGTAGTCCTGATTCTCGACCTCTCGGCGGCGCCTGCGGCCCTGGGGCTGGTCCGCGCGCCCCGGTTGGTACCCGTACTTCGTCGGCCGCCGGTCCCGACGGGTTGCGTAGAAGCGGGTCGGCCGAGCGGTCGGGGAGCGAAATCCCGTGGTAGTGTTAAAGACACGGCGCGGGGTGGAGCAGCTCGGTAGCTCGCTGGGCTCATAACCCAGAGGTCACAGGTTCAAATCCTGTCCCCGCTACCAGGTAGACGCAGGTGACAAGGCCCGATCCATTCGGATCGGGCCTTCTGCATATAGCGATGCTCACGGTTCTGCTCACGCACGCTCGCCGTCCGGGTCCGCCAGCAGCGGTAGGCGAGAGGCGGCATCGGTCGCCGGACCGAGGGTATGCTCAGCGATCACAAGCCGCCGCCTGGTCCATGCCGTCCAAGACGTGGCTGTAGCTCTGCAGGGTGAAGGCCACCGAAGCGTGCCCCAGCCGCTCACTGACGATCTTGCGGTGGACACCCGCCCGGAGCGCCGCCGTGGCGTAGCTGTGCCGGACCTCGTGCAGCCGGATCAAGGGTAGGCCTGCGTCCCTCGACAGCCGGAAGAAACGGTCCGTGATCGTCTGCGGGTGGAGCGGCCAGCCTCAACTCACCCTGACAGATAGGGGACAAGCACCCGGCGAGCTGCCGGCCCCATGCCGTTGACCGCCGGGTACGTGGCAACCGTGATCGCCCGATACCTGGCACCGTGGGAGGTGCTAGCCCGGGCCGCCGGGAGCGCTACGGATCCGCGCGCTGTCCGAGCGCAGTTCGTGTCCGGCTACCGGTGTGCTGCTGGCGGCGGCTCGATCTATGTCACCCGCCGCGACGGCATCCACGTCGAACTGGCCGCGACGCAGGGCGCTGGACGGGTGGCGCGGGTCGGGGTCATCACCTGGCCGGCGATGTTCCCTCACGTCGTCGACCGTCTCACCCCACAGTGGGTAGCCGTCCTGGCCGCCGCCGTCACCGCCGATGCCGAGCAACGGGCAACCTTCGTGGCCTGCCCTGGTCCGCACCCGGACACCGCGACCTGGCACCGGGAGGACGCGGCCGAGTACTATCGGACTGACCACGCCCTGAGCACCGCCACCACGGCTGCGCCGACGCCATCCTCACCACGGACCACCACCCGCAGCTGGACCTGCTGGACCTGCTGACCGTGCCCACACAATCAGCAGCCGCCAGGCGCCGCGCACCCAGGTACAGCACCAAGCAGGCGGGGGTGGGCGCGTGAGCCCGAACGCTGTCAAGGCGCCCTTGACAGCAGACGACACCGTGGGCCTACGGCCGCCTCGCGGCCTACTCAACCACCGATCGCCGCGATCGCGCGCTCCACCGCGACTGCATGCGAGCATCCGCCTGAGCCGCGGCGACCAGGTCCCCGGCCGCGTACACTCCAACCCGATCGGCGAGAGCCGCCTGGTAGTCGGCGAGCGACTGGCACAGCGCCGCGTTGTCGCTCGGCGTCGTGGGTGTTGTCGGGCTCGTCGGGTCGGTGGGTGTAGTCGGGGTGGTCGGCGTCATTGGGTCTATTGGCGTAGTCCGCACGTCACCGGCCTGCACACCGGAATCGCGGCCGAAGAGCGTGTCGAGCGCCCGATCGAGGGTACCTTCGAACGCGATCTTGTCACCGAACCAGACAAGGATCTTGCACAGCAGTTGGTAGCTGGTGTCTCCCGTCGACTGCACGTAGACGGGCTGCACGTAGAGCAAACCGCCGCTAACGGGAAGGATACAAAATCTACCACGGATGACATCCGTCTGTCCCTGGCGCAGCAGGTTGAGCGCC
>CAZEYA010000241.1:0-5476 GCA_964516515.1 uncultured Kineosporiaceae bacterium
CCGACAGTCACTGACGTAGTGCCTTCTCCCTCACCGCACATCGGCCACGTGGCCGGCCACGGCCGACTCGTCGTGGTTCAGGCTGACGAGCTGCGAGTGGCCCTCGAACGAGTCGTAGGCAGGCTCGACCCCGGGCGCGTATGGCGTGGGCCATGACAGCCGGAACCATGAGGCCGTCGCGGCCGCCGGCCCCTCGTCGAGAACCGCCTGGAACGCCGGGTGGCCGTGACCCACATGATTGGACAGCCCGTCCAGCACGACCCGCAGGCCCCTGGCGTGGGCGGCGGGCATCAGCTCGTCCAGGTCGTCGTCGGTGCCCAGCC
Source organism: uncultured Kineosporiaceae bacterium (assembly GCA_964516515.1). Classification (GTDB taxonomy): domain Bacteria; phylum Actinomycetota; class Actinomycetes; order Actinomycetales; family JBBAYJ01; genus JANNOG01. The sequence continues at coordinate 324 of CAZEYA010000241.1, forward strand.
GGGGGTCGATCCGGAAGTGGTCCACGGTGTCGTAGCCGTGGCCCTCGCAGGCGAAGACCGGGCCGAGGAGCAGGCCGGAGGCGCCCAGCTCGACCGCGTAGTCGAGCCAACCGTGAAGCCGCGAGCGCCGGTGTTCGGGTGGGGCTCCGGACGTGAGCGCCTCCGCGGGGGCGCCACAGAACCCCAGGGGGTATACCTCCAGAGGATCAGGTGCCGTGCCTGTTGGTTCACCCGGCCAGACTTCCAGGGCGGCGGCCGATCACCTCTGGCAGTGGGCCGCGCTCGGCAGCGGCTGAACCGCGACTAGCCTCCGTCCCATGGTCATCATCGCCGGATCCGCAGCGCTCGGGGCCTGACATGCGGCTGCTCGTGGTCGAGGACGACGCCGAGCTTCGTGGTGCGCTGGATCGCCGGCTGCGGAACTCCGGCTTCGGGGTCGACGCCGTGGCGGACATCCCCGAGGCCGAGTTCGCGCTGTCCGTCAATTCCTACGACGCTCTGGTGCTCGACCGCGCCGTCGCGTCGGGGGACACGATCGACCTGGTCCGGCGGGCGAGGTCCGGCGGCAACCTGGTCCCGGTGCTCTTCCTCACCGCCAAGGACGCGGTGGCGTCCCGGGTCGAGGGTTTCGAGGTGGGCGGTGACGACTACCTGGTCAAGCCGTTCGCGATGGCCGAGCTCATAGCCAGGACGCGGCGCCTGTGTCGGTACCGGCCGGGCGCCGCACCCGCCACGTTGCGCGTCGCCGACCTGGTGGTGGACCTGTCGCGGGCAGAGGTCCGCCGCGCGGGAGTGCTGCTCACCCTGACCCCCAAGGAGTTCTCCGTGCTGGCGCACCTGGCGGCTCGCCCGGGCTCGGTGGTCTCCCGGTCGGACCTGATCGAGGCGTGCTGGGACGAGGTTAGCGACCCGGCGTCCAACACCGTCGACGTCCACATCGCGTCGCTGCGGCGCAAGCTCGGTGCGCCGGCGTTGATCCACACTTTGCGGTCACTCGGGTACCGGCTCGAATGAGCTCCAAGGGCACCGTCGATGCCGCAATGACGGTGACCGGGCGGTACCTGCGCCGGCTGCGACTCCAGCTGACGGCACTGTTCGCCGTCGCCACGATGGCCGCGCTGGCCGTGCTGTCCGTCGTCGTGTTCCGGATCGACAGCGAGCTGCGCCTGAGTCGGATGACCGAGACGCTGATCGACCGGGCCCGCCAGGGCGCGCAGGCAGTGACCGTCGTCGACGGCGAGGTCAGCGCCGAGCGTTTCCTGGCCGACGACACCCTGACCGATAGCTGGCCCCAGATCTGGGTGTACGAGAGCACCGACGAGGGGCTGCTGCCGCTAGCCGGGCCGACGGAGGATTGGTACGGCGTCGACTTCACGGACGCGGCGACGGCGGCGGCCGACGAGGGGGACACCAGCGTGCGGTGGGTGGCGCCGGTCGGGGAAAACGGGTCGCTGTATGGTCGCGCCCTGCTGGTGCTGGACCCGACGGACGATGAGCTGGCGGCGGTCGCGTTGGCGGTTGTCGATGCCGACGACTTCTACGGTGACCAGTCGGTCCTGCGGAGCCAGGTGATCGCGGCGGCGATCCTGCTGGCTGCTGCTGCCGCGGCGGCCGGTTACTGGTTGGCCGGCCGCGGCACCCGGGCCACCGGTGCGGCGCTGGCACAGCAGGAGCGCCTGATCGCCGCCGCGGCCCACGAGTTGCGCACACCGGTCGCCAAGATCAGGGCGGTGGCCGAGAGCGGCCTGGCCGGGGACGAGCCCGCCGAGGTCGCGCTCGCCCGGGTGGACCGGATGTCGCGTGATGCGGGCGTGATGGTCGACGACCTGCTGGCCCTGGCCAGGATGGACGCCGGGCGCGAGGGCGTTGCCCGGGAGCCGCTGCGGCTGGACCTGCTCGCCGAGGCGATCACGGCGCAATACCCCGGAGTCGGCTTCGACGCTGTCGAGACGGTGGTCTCGGGTGACCCCGGCCTGCTCCGCCGCGCGATCGAGAACCTCATCCGCAACGCCACGATCCACGGTGGCGACGATGTCGTGGTCAGCGTCCACCCGTCCCGGGTCGTGGTCGGTGATCGCGGGCCCGGCATCGACCCGTCGGTCGCCGACAGGATGTTCGACCGGTTCGAGACCGGCGCGTCCAGCCCCGGGCACGGGCTCGGTCTGCCGATCGTTCGGTGGGTGGCCGATTCCCATAACGCCACGATCACGGTACGCAACCGTGACGGCGGTGGTGTCGAGGCCGTGCTGGACCTCGGCCACTTCACGGTCCCTTCATCTACGCCGCCGTAACGTCGCAGTCGTGTTCAGTGATCGCGAGCGAATCGCCCACGTGGTCAGGCGCCTCGGCATCGGGGCGCACCCCGATCTCGTGGCGTCCCTGGAGTCCGTCGACGATGCGATCGAGACGATGCTGGCGCTGCCGGACCGACCGGCCGAACCGCCGTCGATCGAGGCTCCGGCCGACTACGACAGAATCGACTATGAGGCGCTCAGCGCAGATCTCCTGCCGTGGTGGCTGGAGCTCATCGGCAGCGGGGAGCAGGGGCTCGTCGAGCGGCTGACCTGGTTCTGGCACGACCACTTCGCAGTCAGCGGCGAAAAGATCGATAACTCCTACGTGCTGTGGCAGCACCACGGGCTGGTACGGGAACTGGCCACCGGCAGCTTCGCCGACCTGCTCTCAGCCGTGTCGAGCGACGCCGCGATGCTGCAGTACCTGGACGGAGCCTCGAACGCCGTGGACGCCCCCAACGAGAACTTCGGCCGCGAGGTGATGGAGCTTTTCACGGTCGGGCCCGGGGTGTACACGCAGAACGACGTCAGGGAGATCTCCCGAGCGTTCACCGGCTGGACGGTCAACGAGCCGCACTGGGAGCGGTCCGGCTTCGTGTATCGCGACGCTGAACCGTGGACCGGTGTGTTCGACCCGGAAGGATTCGACGGCGGCGCCAAGACCGTCCTCGGCCGCGACGGCGCGTACGGCATGCAGGACGCGCTTGACATCCTGCTGGAGCGGCCCGAGACGGGCGAGAAGGTCGCGGCGGCGCTCTACCGCGAGCTGGTCGGCCTTGAACCCCCGCCGGCCATGCGGCAGCGCTTGGGGCGACTCTTCGCCCGCGACTGGTCGATCATGGGGCTGGTCGAGGAGATCGTCTGGAGTCCGCTGTTCCTGGCGGACGAGGCGATCCGGGCCCGGGTACGAACTCCGCTGGAGAAGGCGGCCACCCTGCTCCAGGCCTTCCCGCTCGCCGCGGACGCCTCCCTGGAATCGCTGGTCTGGGTGCTCGCGAAGCTTCACTACCTGCCCCTGCACCCACCGAACGTCGCCGGGTTCCCCTCAGGGTCGGCGCTGCTCGATCCCGCGCGACTGTTCGGTGCGTTCGAGCTGCTCGGCTTCGTCGAGAACCCCGACGAAGCGGACACGTCCGTCGACATCCCTGCCCGTCTGGGGTTGTACGACCTGTCGGAGGAGACCCTCGCCATGCTCCAACGCTTCCCGCGGCCGGGCCTGCAACTCGGCCTCGCTTTCGGCTGCCCAGAATTCATCGCGACATGAGCGCGGGTCGCGACGCTGCCGGCACGGGCTGCTCGATGGTCAGCCGACGGCTGTTCCTCGCCGGACTCGGCGCAACCGCCACGGTGGCTGCCTGCAGCGGCCAGGGGGTCTCGGTCTTCCAGCGGTCCGGCGCCGCGGAACCGGGGCGCCCGACGCCACCCGTCGGCTCCGTGCCCGACGTCGACCGCACCCTGGTGGTCCTGGAGTTCGGTGGCGGCAACGACAGCCTGTCGACGGTCGTGCCGGCATCGGGGGTGTACCGCGACCTTCGGCCCACCACTGCCGTGGAGGACCCTATCGAGCTGGACGCCGAGATCGGGCTGCACCCCGAGCTGGTCAACGTCGCCGACCTGTACCGGCGGGGCTCCGTCGCAATCGTCGAGGGCCTCGGCATAGCGGCGCCGGACCTCAGCCACTTCGTGTCCATGCGCAGGTGGTGGGACGGCACGGAGGCACCAGATCAGACCGGTTGGCTGGGTCGCTACCTCGACGCGGCCGTCGGGTACGAGCAGGTGCTCGCGGGGGTGTCGATCGGGCCGGGACCCTCGCCCGCCCTACTGGGCAATTCATCGTTCGTGGTGGGGATCTCCGACGCCACCGGCCTCGCGTCGGGTTTTCCGTCGTGGGTTGACGACTCCCGGGACTTCGCGGGGGCGTGGTCGGGATTCGCGCCCGCCGAGATCCCGGTCGCCGAACTCGACCCCATCCGCCGGGCTATCGCTGCCACGGCGCAGGCGCAGATCCAGTTGTTGGCCGGCCTCGACCCGCTGACCCGGGTGATGGAGCGGATCGAGGTGGACACCTACAGCCTCGAAGGTCAGCTGGCCCTGGCCGGGGCGCTGACTGCCTCGGACGTCAGACCCAAGGTCGTCTACGTCCACGGCAACGTCGACTTCGACACCCACGAGAACCAGCTGTCCTCGCACGCCGACCTGATGGGTCAGTTCGACCGCGGCCTGGGCCACTTCTTCGAGATCGTGGACAAGGCAGGTCTGTCCGACCAGGTGCTGGTGATGACGGCCTCGGAGTTCGGCCGGCGGCCGAGGGACAACGACGGGGGCACCGACCACGGGACCGCCGCGAGCCACTTCGTGATCGGGTCCCAGGTCGCGGGCGGCCGGTTCGGCGAGTCGCCGAGCCTCACCCGGCTCGACGAGGAGGACAACCTCCGCCATACCGTCGACTTCCGTTCGCTGTACGCGAGCGTGCTCGACGGCTGGTTCGAGGCGGGGTCCGCGGACCTGCTGGGCAGTGACTACGAGCGGCTGCCGCTGTTCGGGTGATTACCGAAACAGTCCGAAGTGGTCGTGAAGACGCCACGGAATTAAGTCGAACCCACAGAAGGGCGAGTCATATGGGGAAAATTGGTGTTCTCGCAACTCTGGTTTGCGTTTCGGGCACGCTAGCAGCCTGCAGTTGGCAGACAACCGTCCCAGACGGGACTTCTTTCCCCACCAATCGGGATCCAGTCTCCTGGCCTTTCGCGGCAGACAGCATCTGGAATATGTCGATTCACAACGATGCGAAATACGTGGATGCCCAGATCGGTATGCCGATGGAGGCCGGTCCAACCATTGATCCGGAGATTTTGATTC
>CAZEYA010000242.1:0-5391 GCA_964516515.1 uncultured Kineosporiaceae bacterium
CGAGCAGCCTGGCCACGGCGTGCAGCGGGATCGGCAACCAGCTGGGCCGGTTGCGGGTCTCGTAGACCACCTCGTACAGCGCCTTCTCCAGCTCCAGCGCGGCCAGCACGATGGGATAGGAGCGCGGGTCGCGGCCCGACACTGCGGCGTAGCCGCGGCAGTAGGCATCTCGGGCCGCTGTCGCCCAGGCGTCGGCCCGCTCGATGGCCGCATCCGTCGCCGGCCCCGGAGCCAGCCCGACTGTGACACGCCGGGCGGCATAGTCGAAGGACCGCAGCATCCCGGCGACGTCGCGCAGCGGCGTGTCCAGCGCGATCCGCTCCGGCAGCGGCCGCAGCGGCTCGCCCTCGAAGTCCAGCAGCACCCACCCGCGCCCCGGTGGCCGCAGCACCTGGCCCAGGTGCAGGTCGCCGTGGATGCGTTGCCAGTCCGGCGCCTCGCTCACCCGGGTCACGGCCGCCACCACTGCCCGGGCCCCGTCGGCGTAGCGTGCCAGCTCCGGCGCCGCTTCGACCGCCCACCGGATCCGGTTGCTCAATGATGCTGCCAGGGCGGCCAGCCGGTCGGCCGTGGCCGGTTCACTGGGCAGCGCCGAGGCCAGCGCCAGGTGGACCTCGGCGGTTGCGGCGCCGAGGTCGAGGGCGTCGGCCTCGAAGCCCCGGCCGCGTTCGACGGCGACCGTCGCCGTGCGCCAGGCATCGGGGGCGTCGGGCAGGAACTCGCTGGCGAAGGCCAGGTCGGCCACGACGGGGCGGCCGTGCGGATCGGTCCACCCGCCGCGGACGTAGCCGATCGGCGCCGGGACACGGGTGGACCCGGCCGCGGCCAGCGCGGTCTGCAGCGTGATGTCCGGGTTCTCACCGGACTGCAACGATCGGAAGATCTTGATGATGCTGCCCGCTCCGCTTGCGAAGGTCGTGATGACGGAGGTGTTGGACTGCTCGCCCGACAGCACGCGAGAGGCAGCCGGCGGTGCCGTCACCGACTCCGGCATGGTCGTCGGCACCGACGCGACCCAGCCGGATGCGCACCGCACGGTGGCCCGTTCCCGCAACATGACCGCCAGCACCTCGACGTAGGCGGCGTCGTGCGGCCCGTCGTAGAGGTGACGAGGGCCCTGCGAGGTGGCCAGCAGCCCGATGAACCCCTCCGGTCGCCCGGGCACCGGCTCGCGGCGGGCCACGATGGGCACCTGCAACGCCGACGCCAGGTCCTCACCCAGGCCGAGGTCGACGATGACGACGCTGACCCGCGTGCCGTCGCCACCACTGCCGGAGGACGCCATGTCTGCGTGGGCGGGGTCTGCGAGGGTGAGGTCGGCGAGCACCCGCATACTCACCGCTCGGCCCTTGGCGGGGTACCAGCGCTGACCGGGCAGCCAGGCCGCGAGCACGCTCTCCATCGAGGCGCCCGCTGGTGCGTTCATGCGGACGGCTCGACCGGCGTCAGCCGAAGCCACAGGAAGTCGCGTGAGCCCAGCGTCAGGCTGAGCGTGGCGTCCGGCCCGACCGAGGGGAAGCCGGTGCCGCCGAACAGGTCGCTGACCGGCGCGCCGACCATCCCCTCCAGCCGGACGATCGTGGCCTGGGGTGTCGAGGCCAGGTTGTGCACGCACAGCACCGTCTCGGGCGGCTCGTCCTGGCCGCCGGGCGTCGAGGCGTCGAGTACCCGGAGGAAGGCCAGAACCGCCGGGTTCTCCGCCTCGACGGACACATAGGAACCGAGGCCGAAGACGGGGTGCCGCCGCCGCAGCTCCAGCATCCCGCGCACCCAGTGCAGCAGCGAGGACGAGGTCGCCAACTGCGCCTCGACGTTGACCGCGCTGTAGTGATAGCCCAGCGACTGCACGACCGGCAGGTACAGCTTCCCGGGGTCGGCGACCGAGAAGCCCGCGTTCCGGTCGGGTGTCCACTGCATGGGGGTGCGGACCGCGTCACGGTCGGACAGCCAGATGTTGTCGCCCATGCCGATCTCGTCCCCGTAGTACAAGCAGGGGCTGCCGGGCAGCGACAGCAGCAAGGCGTGGATGAGTTCGGTCTCGGCGCGCGAGCCGTCGAGCAGGGTGGCCAGCCGTCGCCGGATCCCCACATTGGCACGCATCCGGGGGTCCGCGGCGTACCAGCCGTACATCGCGGCCCGCTCGGAGGTCGTCACCATCTCCAGCGTCAACTCGTCGTGGTTGCGCAGAAAGGTCCCCCACTGCCCGGTGCTGGGGATCCCCGGCGTATCAGCGAGAATATCGATGATCGGTGCTGCGCGTTCCTCGCGCAGGGCGTAGAAGATGCGCGGCATCACCGGGAAGTGAAAGCACATGTGGCATTCGGGCTCGGTGTCGGTCCCGAAATACTCCACGACGTTCTTGGGCCACTGGTTGGCCTCCGCGAGCAATATCCTGCCCGGGTATTCGGTGTCGATGAGATTGCGCGCCCGGGCCAGGAAGGCATGCGTGCCCGGCAGGTTCTCGCAGTTGGTTCCCTCCTCCTCGAACAGGTACGGCACCGCGTCCAGCCGGAAGCCGTCGATGCCGATGTCGAGCCAGAACCGGCACACGTCGAGCATCGCCTCGGCGACCTCGGGATTGTCGTAGTTGAGGTCCGGCTGGTGGGAGAAGAACCGGTGCCAGAAGAACTGCCGCCGGATGGGGTCGAACGTCCAGTTGGAGGTCTCTGTGTCGACGAAGATGATCCTGGCTTCGGCATACCGGTCGTCGGTGTCGCTCCACACGTAGTAGTCGCCGTAGGGGCCGTCGGGATCCGATCGCGAGGCCTGGAACCAGGCGTGGGCGTCACTGGTGTGGCTGAGCACCAGGTCGGTGACCACGCGGATGCCACGGGCGTGGGCCGCGCCGACCAGTTCGGTCAGTTGGGGCAGCGTCCCGAACTCCGGCAGCACCGAGTAGTAGTCACTGACGTCGTAGCCACCGTCGCGCAAAGGCGAGTCGTAGAACGGCGGGAGCCACAGGCAGTCGATGCCCAGCCACTCCAGATAGTCCAGTTTCGACATCAGTCCCGCGAAGTCGCCGGATCCGGAGCCGGTGGAGTCGGCGAAGGCACGGATCATCGCCTCGTAGAAGACAGCCTTCTTGTACCAGTTCGGGTCGTGCCGCAAGCCCGGACTGGTCAGTTGCAGACCCTGCACGCTAAGACTCCATTGGTTGCGCGTCGAGTCGTCTAGCCCTGCACGTGGAACACGTGCGCGGGTTCGACGAACGGGTCGAGACGGACATAGTTGCTGGTCCCCCAGGTCCAGGCCTGATCTGTGATCAGGTCCCGGACGCCGAAGGCTGCTTCGGCCGGTAGCCCGATCGTCGTCGGGTCCACGTCGACCACGGTCTCCTTCGCCGAGTGGGGGTCGAGGTTGACCACCACCAGGATGGTGTCATCGTGCCCCGACGGTGACAGTGCGGCCGGCAGGTGGCGCGAGTAGGCGATCACCGAGTCGTCCGATGTCGGGTGGAACGTGATGTTGCGTAGCTGCTGCAGAGCGGGATGAGCATTGCGGATGGCGTTGAGCCGAGTGATGAGCGGCGCCAGCGAGCGCCCCTCGCGTTCAGCGGCCTCGAAGTCGCGGGGCCGGTACTCGTACTTCTCGTTGTCGATGTACTCCTCGGCGCCGGGCCGGGCCACGTGCTCGTACAGCTCGTACCCGGCGTACATTCCCCAGGAGGGCACCAGGGTGGCGGCCAGCACCGCCCGCAGCCGGAAGGCGGGTGGCCCGCCGAACTGCAGGAACGGGTGGAGGATGTCCGGGGTGTTGGGCCAGAAGTTGGGCCTCATGTAGTCGGCTGACTCACCTGCCAGGTACTCCAGGTAGCCGGCGATCTCGCTCTTGGTGGTCCGCCACGTGAAGTAGGTATAGGACTGCTGGAAGCCGATCTTGCCCAGGGTGGCCATCATCGCCGGCCGGGTGAACGCCTCGGCCAGGAAGATGATCTCCGGATGATCGGTGTTGACGCCGGCTATCAACCATTCCCAGAACTCCATGGGTTTGGTATGGGGGTTGTCGACCCTGAAGACCGTCACGCCACGGGATATCCACAGCTCGACCACCCGGCGGATCTCGGCGTAGAGCCCGGTCGGATCGTCGTCGAAATTCAGCGGGTAGATGTCCTGGTACTTCTTGGGTGGGTTCTCGGCATAGGCGATAGTGCCGTCGACGCGCCGGGTGAACCACTCCGGATGCTCTCTGGCCCACGGGTGGTCGGGCGCGCACTGCAGGGCGAGGTCGATGGCGACCTCCAGGCCGGCCTCGCGCGCAGCCGCGACGAAGGCCCCGAAGTCCACCTCGTCCCCCAGGTCGGGATGGATCGCGTCGTGGCCGCCCTCGTCGGAGCCGATCGCCCACGGCGAGCCCGGGTCGCTCGGGGCGGGGCCCAGGGTGTTGTTGGGTCCCTTGCGGTTGACCTGCCCGATCGGGTGGATCGGCGGCAGGTAGATGATGTCGAATCCCATGGCGGCCACCGCCAGCAGGCGTTTCGCGGCGGTCAGGAAGGTCCCGGACACCCATTGCCCGGTGTCGCTATCGCGGTAGGCGCCCTCACTGCGGGGGAAGAACTCGTACCAGGCACTGAACAGCGCCCGTTGCCGCTCGACGCGCAGCAGCAGGTCCGGGCTGGAGCTGATGAACTCCCGCAACGGGAAGCGGCTGAGCGCCGCTCGCACGTCGGCGCCTGCCGCCAGTGCCAACCGCACCTGCGGATCTGCGTCCGGCGAGCGCAGTGCCCGCACGGCGTCGGTGAAGACCCGCCGGGCCGCGGCCGCCTCGGCATTGACCAGCGGCAGCGCGGCGATGGCGCGTTCGAGGACGGCGACCCCCTCGGCGAGCATCAGGTCGACGTCCACACCGGCCGCGACCTTGAGCTCGGCCGCGTGGTGCCAGGTCTCATACGGATCGGCCCAGCCCTCGACGCAGAACGACCACAGCCCGGGACGGTCGGGCACCACCCACGCCTGGTAGCGGTCGGAACCCGGCGCCACCTCGCTCATCCGCCGCCGGGAGTGCACCGTCCCGTCCGGGCGGCGCAGCACCGCGGTCGCGGCTGCGGCGTCGTGGCCCTCGCGGAACACCGTTGCCTGGATGGGCACGGCTTCGCCGACCGAGGCCTTCGCGGGCCAGCGCCCGCCGTCGACCACGGGCGTGACCCCGGTCACCGGAATCCGTCCGACGAGGGTGGCGGGGACGGCCGGGCGGCGCGTCATGGCAGGCGCGATATCGGGCGCGGATGTACCCACGGACACGACCGTAACGGCGGTCGGGCCTTCTTGCATGGCGCCGCCCTCCGGGCGCGGCGCACCGGCGAGGATCGGGCCGGGGAATCGGGGGGAATCGCCGCACGCACCGCCGGACGCCCGGCGCACCCCTAGGCTTCGCCGACGTGAGAGCGATCCGGCG
>CAZEYA010000243.1:0-5388 GCA_964516515.1 uncultured Kineosporiaceae bacterium
CCCGACAGGTGCGCGCTCCTCGTCCCTCCGTATTGGCGAGCATCGGCGGTCATTGGCGATCATTGGCGAATCGTCGGCCACGACCTTCCAAGACAACATCTCGTCATGAGCACCGCCGTGAGAGGGCTGGATGGCGGGCGAGTCGGATCAGGCAGGTTGCAGCAGGTCGGTGGTCAGCCAGTCCGGTGCCGTCCAGCCTGGGGTCCACTGCGGCCCCACCCCACTGCTGCTCATGATGAGCACCGCGGACACCGCGATCAGGATGGCGAAGCCGAGCGAGAGCCGCCTGCCCAGCTGCCGGTCGATGATCGGGGCGGTGAGGAACCGGGTGCCCTGCCGGACGGCGTCGCCGCCGGCGCCCCACCAGGCCAGCACGACGAGCATGGCCGAGCACGCCGCGGCGATCTGTACCGCGGTCGCCGGGATCTGCGGACCGGCCATCGACTTGAGCGCCACGATGAGAACGACCGCCAGCCACCACGGGACCACGTACAGGGCCGAGACCACGGCGGCGCCGAGCCAGCGCACCGGGTATGACAGCCAGAAGGCACCGGTGCCCTCGGCGGGAAGCCCGCTACCGGCGGTGCGCCAGCGGGCCCTGGCCTGCGCGACCCGGGTCCATTGTGCGGCGCGCGCGGTGGTCAGCCAGAGCCAGGCGATCAGGGTGACCGCGATCGGGGCCAGCATCGCGGTGGCCGTGGTGGCGATGAGCCAGGTGAGGGTCAATGGCACCGAGGGGCCACGTCGGAGCACCGGCGGCCGGTGGTAGGTGCTCGGTGTCGCGGCCGGTGTGGGGGTGGCCGTATGGGGGTTGGCGGGTGTGGGCTGGGCCGGACGAGGCGGCTGGGCGGCGCGTGGTTGGGCCGCACGTGGTTGGGCCGGTGGCGGCGGATCCTGGTCAGGCCTGATGGGCGGCATGGCCCGGGTGTCGGCCACCCGCTCGGCTGGTCGCGGTGTCACCGGGCGGGAGGTGGCGGTGCGAGCAGCTGGCGAGCCGGCCACCGGCTGTTGCACCGCGGGCTGTGGGGCGGTCGGCTGCTGAACCGCCGACTGGTGGGTGGGCGGCTGCTGCACCGCCGGCCGGGGGAGCACCGGCTGCCTCACCGTCACCGCAGGGGGCACGTGAACGGCCGGCAGGTCGGCCGCCGTCACCGGCTGCTCCGGGTACTGCAGCGTCGGGCCCTGCGCTGGAGCCCCGATCGACCCTGCCAGGGCACTGCGCAGCTGAGCCGGGGTGGGACGGTCGGTGAGCACCGGCGACAGCGCCGCGCGCAGCAGGCTCTGCAGCGACGTGGGCAGCCCGTCGAGGTCGGCCTCGCCGCGGCGGATCCTGTCCATGGCCACCTCTGCCGGGCCGCGCCCGAACGGCGGCCGCCCGGTGGCCGCGAACGCCGAGACGGCCGCCCACCCCCACCAGTCCACCGAGCGCCCGGGGTGTTCGCCGGCCATCAGCTCCGGCGCCAGATAGCCCGGGGTGCCGATGAGCATGCCGGTGCGCGTCAGCGCCGCGTCGTCCAGGCTGCGGGCGATCCCGAAATCGATGACGACCGGCTCACCGTCGAGTACCAGCACGTTGCTCGGCTTGATGTCGCGGTGCACGAGACCGGCGGCGTGAATGACGCTGATCGCCTCGCCGAGGCCCCACATGAAGGTCGCCAGTGCGTCCTGCCGCAGTGCCCCGTGGTCGCGGACGATCGCGTCCAGCGGCGGCCCGGGCACGTACCTCGTCGCGACGAACGGTGTCGGGCCGCCGAGATCCACGTCGACGATCTCCGCCACCCGGGCGTGGCGCAGTCGACGCAGCGCGGCGACCTCGCGGGCCAGCCGGGCGCGCGCCTCCTCGTCGGCGGCGATGTGAGGCCGGAGCACCTTGACCGCGGCGACCCGGTCGTCGGGATCGAGTCCGAGGTGAACGATTCCCATGCCGCCCTCGCCGATGACTCGTAACAGGCGGTAGCGGCCGACGTGGGCGGCCGCGGCGGTGGCCGACATGGACCTCAGGCTAACTCCGGGCGCCCGTTCACGGTGCGTCCGATCACGGCCCGATAACGTTTGGGCATGACCCCACCCAAGCCGGACACCGATCCGGCGCGCGACCCGGCGTCTCGGCCGCCGCCGCGCCAGGACACCGCAGCGGTGCCCGATCTGGTGGTGGTGGCCAATCGGCTGCCGGTGGACCGGGTAGGCACCGCCCAGGACGGCAGCCCCCTCTACGGACGGTCCCCCGGCGGACTGGTCTCGGCGCTCGAACCGGTCATGCACGCCAATGGCGGTGCGTGGATCGGCTGGCCGGGAACTGCGGGCGATGCCGGGGATCCCTTCGTGGCCGACGGCATCCGGCTGTTTCCCGTGGGGCTCAGCGAGGACGAGGTCGCGCAGTACTACGAGGGATTCTCCAACGGCAGCCTGTGGCCGCTGTACCACGACGTGATCGCGCGGCCCATCTTCCATCGGAGTTGGTGGGACTCCTACGAGGCGGTCAATGCCCGGTTCGCAGCTGTGGTGGCCGAACATGCGGGCCCGCAAGCGCACGTCTGGGTGCAGGACTACCAGTTGCAGCTGGTGCCGCAGTTGCTCCGTGAGCGTCGGCCCGACCTGCGGATCGGTTTCTTCTTCCACATCCCATTCCCGGGGTATGAGATCTTCAGTCAGTTGCCATGGCGGCGGCAGGTCGTCAACGGCATCCTCGGCGCCGACCTCGTGGGATTCCAGCGGCAGTCCGACACGACCAACTTCCTGCGGGCGTGCCGCCGGGCAGCCCGGGTGACAACGCGCAGCTCTCGCATCTCGGTGCCGACGCCGAACGGCGAGACCCGGATCGTCAGGGCAGGCGCCTTCCCGATCTCCATCGATGCCGCCGGCTTCGACGCGCTGGCCCGATCGCCGGCCGTGGTGGCACGTGCCCAGCAGATCCGGACCGAGTTGGGCAACCCCACCACGATGCTGCTCGGCGTCGACCGGCTGGACTACACCAAGGGCATCCTGGAGCGGCTCAAGGCCTTCGAAGAACTGCTGGAGGACGGCGCGCTCACAGCGGGCGACGCGGTGTTCGTCCAGGTCGCAAGCCCTTCTCGCGAGCGGGTCAGTGCCTACCGGGCGCTGCGCAACGAGGTCGAGCTGACCGTCGGGAGGATCAACGGCGACTTCGGCGTACTCGGCCGCACCCCGGTGCACTACCTGCACCAGGCCTTTCCCCGCGCCGAGATGGCGGCCCTGTATCTAGCCGCAGACGTGATGCTGGTCACCGCGTTGCGCGACGGGATGAACCTCGTGGCCAAGGAATACGTCACTGCGCGTCACGACGAGGGTGGGGTCCTGCTGCTCTCGGAGTTCGCCGGCGCAGCTGACGAACTGACCCAGGCGCTGCTGGTCAATCCGCACGACATCGACGGCCTGAAGCACCAGATGGTGACCGCGGTGCACATGCCGCCGCAGCAGGGCCGCCGCCGGATGCGCGCACTGCGCCGCCGCGTCGCCACCTATGACGTCGCCGAATGGGCCAGGACCTTCCTCGGCGCACTCGCGCTGGGACCGGGGGCCGACCTGGACCCGCAGGACCCGGACGTCGTTGCCGATCTCGTCGACCCGGGGTCCCCGCTGCCCCCGGAGATCGCCCTACCGCCGGCGGTGGGGGTCGACCTCGAGGCCCAGCATCTGGAGGTGACGTGAGCGGGCTGCCCGAGGGCCTGAGCGACGCCCTGCGCCGCTGCACGTCGAACGCGCCCTTCCTCATCGGGCTGGACTTCGACGGCGTGCTTGCACCCATCGTCGCGGTGCCGTCGGCGGCCCGGATCCCGGCCGCCACTCGCGAGGCGCTCGACGCGCTGGTCGGTGCCGCCGGCAGGGGGCACATCGCCCTGGTGTCGGGTCGCTCACTGGCGGACCTGGCCGCGGTGGCCGACCCCCCGCCCGGGGTGACGCTGGTCGGCAGCCACGGCGCGGAGGTCGCCGGCGCGCCGCCGGTGCTCACCGACGTGGAGCAGGAACTACTGGCGGAGATCATCGAGGCCGTGCAGGCCGTCGTCGATGGCCACCGCGGCACCATGCGGGAGGACAAACCCGCCGGGGTGGTGCTGCACACCCGCAACGCCGACCGCAACGCCGCGGCCGCTGCGACCGCGGCAGTACTGAACGGCCCGGCCCGGCTGGCCGGGATCCGCACGACGACCGGAAAGGAGGTCGTCGAGCTGTCGGTGCTCGATGTGGACAAGGGCCTGGCGCTGCACCGGCTGCGAGTCGAGCTGGGTGCCGGCGGCGCGCTGTACGTCGGCGACGACGTCACCGACGAGCATGCCTTCGCCGTGCTCGACGACGACGACGGCGACGTCACGATCAAGGTGGGCGACGGCCCGACGGGCGCCCGCTGGCGGATCAGTGGCACCGAGGCCGTGCCCGAGCTGCTCGCCGCGATCGCGGCCGCCATGGCCGCCCGCACCCCGTGACGACACCCCGCGTCCGGCCCACGTTGAGGATGCGGGTGATGTGAGGCACGATGTCCCGGTCAGGACGGCGCCGTCCGGCTTCGGCAGTGGCGCCATCGGGACGCGGGGGCCCGGAACATCCGGGCAACCTTCACGACGGATCGTCCGGCACGTACCTGCCGGTGAAGGGACGCCTCATGGCGACAGTGACGTTCGACCAGGCCTCGCGCCTGTACCCGGGGTCCGAGAAACCCGCCGTCGACAAGCTCAGCCTCGAGGTCGGTGACGGCGAGTTCCTCGTCCTCGTCGGCCCGTCGGGGTCCGGCAAGTCGACAGCACTACGGATGCTCGCCGGCCTGGAAGAGGTGACGGACGGGCGGATCATGATCGGGCCGCGCGACGTCACCGACATCCCGCCCAAGGACCGTGACATCGCCATGGTGTTCCAGAACTATGCGTTGTACCCGCATATGTCGGTCGCGGACAACATGGGCTTCGCGCTCAAGATCGCGGGCGTCAACAAGTCCGAGATCCGGGAGCGCGTGCTCAAGGCCGCCAAGATCCTGGACCTGGAGCCGTACCTGGAGCGCAAGCCCAAGGCTCTCTCGGGTGGCCAGCGGCAGCGCGTCGCGATGGGCCGGGCGATCGTCCGCTCACCTCAGGTCTTCCTGATGGACGAGCCGCTGTCCAACCTCGACGCCAAGCTGCGGGTGCAGACCCGCACCCAGATCGCCAAGTTGCAGCGCGACCTCGAGGTAACGACGGTCTATGTCACCCATGACCAGGTCGAGGCCATGACCATGGGCGACCGCGTGGCGGTGCTGAACTTCGGCGAGCTGCGGCAGGTCGACACGCCCCGCAGGATGTATGACCACCCGAACAACGTCTTCGTGGCCGGGTTCATCGGCTCACCGGCGATGAACCTGCTGGCCTTCCCGGTCAACGAGGCGGGCATCGCCTTCGGCGG
>CAZEYA010000244.1:0-5383 GCA_964516515.1 uncultured Kineosporiaceae bacterium
CCTGTTGGGCCGGCTCGACCGTCGCTACCTCACGCAGCTGCGAGCGTTCCACGGCCTGCAGAGCTACCCCAGTCGCACCAAGGACCCGGACCCGGTCGACTACTCGACGGGATCCGTCGGCATCGGGGCGACCGCGACCGTGTGGAGCGCACTGGCCAAACGCTACGTCGACGACCACGGGGGGCAGCGGCACGACGGCCGTCACATCGCACTCATCGGTGACGCCGAACTCGACGAGGGGGCGATCTGGGAGGCGCTCGTCGATCCGTTGGTGCCCCGGCTGGGCGAGGTCATGTGGGTGGTCGACCTCAACCGGCAGTCGCTGGACCGGGTGGTGCCGGATATCGCCGCGGGGCGGATCGGGGCGATGTTCGCCGCGGCCGGCTGGCAGGCCATCACCGTGAAGTACGGCCGGACGCTGCGCGCCCTGTTCGAGCGGCCGGACGGCGACGCGCTGCTCTACCGGCTGGACTCCATGAGCAACGAGGAGTATCAGCGGATGCTGCGGGCCGGCGCGCACGAGGCCCGCGATCGGCTGCTGGCCGATCACACCTGCGAGGTCAACCTCAAGCGGCTGCTGTCCGACCTCAGCGACGCCGAGGTGGCGCTGGCGGTCCGCGACCTCGGCGGTCACGACCTCGCCGACCTCGTCGAGGCATACGAGACGGCTCGCGCCACCACGGATCGGCCGTCGGTCGTCTTCGCCTACACGATCAAGGCGTGGCGGTTGCCCAGTGAGGGCCACCCGGCCAACCACTCCGCACTGCTCACAGCCGAGCAGTGGCGGGCGCTGGCGGCGGACCTGGGCGCCGACGCCGACGACCCGTGGGCCCCGTTCGCCGAGACCTGCGACGAGGCGGCGGTGTGCCGGGCAACCGCCGCCCGGCTGCGCCGTGGTGATGCCGGAGCCGACCAGGAGTTGACGGTGCCGCGCGATCTCGGCAGCCGCCACGCCGCGACCGGCTCGACGCAGCAGGCACTCGGCCGCTTCCTCGTCGACCTCGCCCGGGCCGCGCCCGAGGTCGCCGAGCATGTGGTCACGGTCAGCCCGGACGTCGCGTCCTCGACCAACCTCGGTGGCTGGATCAACAAGGTGGGCGTGTGGAGCCCGCAGGATCGCTCGGACTGGTTCGCCGACGACACCGAGACCCGGATGCGGTGGGCCGAGCGCTCCAGCGGGCAGCACATCGAGCTCGGCATCGCCGAGGGGAACCTCTCCGGACTGATCGCCGAGCTCGGCGCCACCTGGTCACGCTGGGGCCGGCGGCTGCTGCCCATTGGCACGCTCTACGACCCGTTCATCACCCGGACGCTGGAACAGTGGTCCTTCGGGATCTACGCGGGCGGGCAGTCCATCCTGGTGGGGACACCCTCCGGAATCACGCTGGCGCCCGAGGGCGGCGCCCACCAGTCGATCATCACGCCGTCGATCGGTATCGAGCAGCCCTCGTGCATCGGGTGGGAACCGTGCTTCGCCCAGGATCTCGAGTGGACCATGCTGCACGCCCTGAGCCTGCTGGGTCGCGAGGGTGGCACGTCGTCGTATTTCCGGCTCACCACCCGGCCCATCGACCAGACCTTGGCTTCGCTTCCCGCCGAGACTGGGCAGCAGGAGCAGCGGCGGCGGCAGTGCGTCGCGGGCGGCTACCCGCTGCGCCGCGCCGCCGGCAGGCCCGCAGTCACGCTGGTCGGCATGGGCGCGGTGATGCCGCAGGTGCTGGCTGCCGCCGACGACCTCACGGCCGCCGGCGTCGCGTTGGACGTGATCTGCCTGACCTCGGCGGACCTGATCTTCCGCGCTCTGCAGGCCCGGCAAGGCCTCGGCGCCGGCGGGCACCGGATCCTCGACGTCCTCTTTCCCGCAACGAGAAGCGCGCCGCTGGTCACGGTGCTCGACGGTCACCCCCACACGCTGGCCTTCCTGGCGGGGATCAATGGCAGCCGGATCGCCAACCTGGGCGTCACCGAGTTCGGTCAGGTCGGCGACATCACCGACCTCTACCGCCACTATGGCCTGGACGAGGCCTGGATCACGGGAGCGGCTTGGGACCTCCTGGACGGCCCAGGGGATCAGCCCTGCGGATGAGAGTCGACCCGTCAGGACGAGCCCTTCGGCGGATGACCGGAGCATGAGCTCCGGCGCAGTCTCCACACGTTCCGTCCGACGTGCGGCGATAGCGTCCGTCTGCTCAGCGGCGTTGGTAGATGTCGCGTCGGTGTCCGACGGCGAGCACCAAGACAAGAAGGACGTTGGCGTGGATCTCGTAGGCGATCCGGTAGTCCCCGGTTCGGGCCCGCCATTCGCCCTGCCCGCCAACGAGCTTCTTCGCCCCGCTGGGTCGTGGCTCATCGCTGAGCAATTCGATCGCAGCCTGCACCCGGCGCCTGGCAGGCGGATCCAGTTTGCGGAGTTGACGCAGCGCTTCTGGAGAGATCTGGACCTGGTAGGTCATATCAGCCCGAGGTCCGCCTTGACCTCCGCCCACGGGATCGCCGGCTCACCCGCTGAGATCTCGGCGCGGGCAGCCTGTGCGGCCTCGATGTCACCAAGATCCTCGGCGGCCGCGATGAGGCGGTCTAGGTCGTCCGCATCGATAACCGCGGCCACCCGCTGGCCTCGCCGCGTCAGATAGACCGGGTCATGCCCCACGCGTGCGGTGTCCACTACATCGGCCAGTCGCGCGCGTGCGTTGCTCACGGTGATCTCACTCATCTACACAGCATAGGCGCGGTTTCCGCGGTAACGTACAGCTACGCTCAAGGGCCCCCTCGCTCTGGTGCTGGAGCCCGTGACGGGCACCGACTGGGAGGCGGCCGTGCCACGACTCGTCCTGGACCCGCTCGACCTCGCCGCCACGTCGACCTCCGGAGAGGGACAGACGATCATGGCCGGCACCATCGTCGAGGGTGAGACCACTATCGCCACGGACAGCGGGTCCTACCGTGCGCTGGAGACCGTTGCCGGATCAGCGGAAGCATCCGGATCGGCGGGAAGCATGTTCGCTGTCGAACTGGGTATCGACCAGGACCCCGACCGGCTCAGCGTCACCGCGGCGGCACTGCTGCTGCTGACCTATCTGGCCGGTCTCGGCGTGGCGGCCGCCTGGCTGCTGTGCCGCCGGGACCTGTGATCACGCTGGGCGGAGGTTCTCGATGGCCACGGGCTTGATGTCCTCGCCGGCGGGCAGCGCGAAACCCAGCACCTGCCCGTAGAAGGAGAGCTCGCTGTCCAGGGCGGTGCGGATGTTCTCCGCGCGGCGGAACCCGTGCTGCTCCCCCTCGAACGCGACGTAGGCGACGGGCACACCCTTGGCGCGCAGCGCCTCGACGATCATCTCCGACTGCGACGGCGGGACCACCTCGTCCTGCAGCCCCTGAAACGTGATCAATGGCTTGTCGAAACCGTCGAGGTGGTGAATGGGCGAGCGTGCCCGGTACACCTCTCGCTCCGCCGGATAGGGCCCGACCAGACCGTGTTCGTAGTGGCTCTCGAACTTGTGCGTGTCCAGCTGCAACGCCTCCAGGTCGCTGACCCCGAAGTGGTTGGCGCCCGCAGCGAAGGTGTCCTCGAAGGCCAGGGCCGCGAGCGTGGTGAAGCCGCCTGCGGAACCGCCGCGGATGCACAGCCGGTCCGGGTCCACACGATGGGCGGTGACCAGGTACCGAGCGGCCGCCACGCAGTCCTCGACGTCCACCACCCCCCACTGCCGGGCCAGCAGCTTGCGGTAAGCCCGGCCGTATCCGGTCGACCCGCCGTAGTTGACGGCGACCACGGCGAACCCTCGACTGGTCCAGTACTGGACGGAGAGGCTCAGCGCGGGCAATGCGGCCCCTGTTGGGCCACCGTGGGCATAGACGAGCAGCGGCGGCAGAGCCTGCGGTGGACCGGTCACCTCCGGCGAGGCCGGTGCGTAGTAGAGCGCGTGCGACGTCCGGTCACCGCTGGGGAACGACAGGGACTCCGGTACCGAGAACCAGGCCGGCTCCAGACCGAGGTCGCGGGCCGGGCGAACCACCGACCCCTGCGAGCGGGCCGAGCCGGTGAGTCTCAGCCGGTACACCTGAGCTTCGGCCGTTGGCGAACCACCGACCAGGGCCACCTCGCGGCCCCGCCCGACCAGCGTCGGGATCACCCGGGCAGGCACATCGAGGTCCCGAAGCTGCCCGTCCCACAGTGCCAGCCGGTCGAACCCGTCGCGCTGGTAGGCAAGCACGACCCGGCCGTCGTCCAGGAGGGCGTAGCGGCTGCGCCCGAACACCCACTGCGGCTGACCGATCTCGGCATCGAGGACGACGATCGGCTCGACGCCACCGGTCACGGACCACCGGTACAGGTTCCAGAAGTCGGTGCGGTCGCTGAGGAACCACAGCGAACCGTCGTCGGACCACTGCGGCTCCGTCACCGACTCCCCCGTGCCGCCCGCGATCACCACGCCGTCGACCAGCAGCCGGGTGTCGTCCCACGGCATGTTCGGGTGGTCCCACTCGATCCATGCCAGCCGCTCGCCGTCAAGGGACCACCGAGGGCTGGCCACGAAGTCGGGTCCCGAGACCCGGACCTCGAGGTCGGAGCCGCCGATGCCCATCACCACGATCTCGTTGACGACGTCGCCCGGGCCGCCACCAGCGCAATGGCGCTCACGGATGCAGGCCATGCGCCGCCCGTCGGGATGGACGACGCCGTCGGCCCACCGGTCGGCTCGCAACGAGGCCGGCTCCGGGGTCACCGGCTGCGGGTCCTCCCCCGGCACCAGCCGGTACAGCCGCTGGTCGGACCAGTTGGCGAACCAGCACACGCCGTCGGCCACCCACCAGGCGCCGCCGCCGTACTCGTGCACCGCCGTCCGCGCGTTGAACGGCGCCGGCAGGACGTCGACACCGTCACGGACGAGGACGGTGCGACCGCCGTCATCCGGCCGGGACTCCGCCCACCACAGCGCGTCACCATCGAACGCGATCTCCCCCAGGGACACCGCGGCCTGGACCGCCAGTCGGGACGTGATGGGCGTCGGCCAGCTGCCGTATGGGGCTATCACCCGCGCCATCCTGCCAGCGGTTGGCATGCCGAACCCGGTCGATCTGGCTCAGGTGAGGCGGCGGGCAGGCAGCGGCCCGACCGGCCGCTTCGCCCGTCGGGCCGCTGCCTTCAGCCGCATCTCCAGCTCTGCATCCAGATATACGGTCGTCCGGCGCACGTGTCTGATGCTAAGAGCACGAACCGGGGGTTGGCATGCTGCCGTCATGGCATTCGACGTCACCGACCTTCCGGAGGCGGTCGGCCGCTTCCTCGCCGAGCGACACCTGGCGACCCTGACGACCTTGCGAGCCGACGGTTCGCCGCACGTCGTCGCGGTGGGGTTCACCTACGACGCCGCCGCCCGCC
>CAZEYA010000245.1:0-5373 GCA_964516515.1 uncultured Kineosporiaceae bacterium
CCTCTAAGTAAGCCTTGTACTCGTTGACTTGCCGCCAACCGCGCGATATCCCGCTGGGCGTGCCGGGTTTGAGTTCCCGGACGATGTTCTGTGAGTAGTCGACGGCGTCAGGACGGAGCCTGCTACCGGGGAGCGCCCGGTTGAACACGTAATTGCCGCCTCCGAGAGTGTTCGCGTAGTTGGCGTGAGCCGTTCGGCCAGCGGCCGCCGCCGCGGACTCGCCTCCAGCCCCTGATGTGAACCTACCGAGGGCATCTCGCGGGAGGCCGCTGCGGGTTCCTGCGTTTGCGGCAACACAGTTGCCCGACGCGACCTGCGGCTGTGACGGCCCCCGGACCGGACGCTGACCTGCGGTGATGCACTCATGGACCCCGACGACGACTGTGGTCGCGGGGCCGGAAGCCCCGACGCGAGTTTCGGCTGCAGGCAGCGCCGCGGCCGACGCCGGCACGGGGGCAGCAGCAGCGCCAGGACGACGGTCACGGCGGCTAAGAGAAGAACACGCCAGCTCGCCCGGGCGGGGTGGGCGGTGGTGGTCACGGGGTCGAGTGTGGCAGCCGTGGCCGGCCGGGACCGCGACCGACGGGCCGGGTCCCGCGTCCGACGTGAGCGACCGGCCGCGCGAGCGCGGCGAGTGGCGGAGTCTTGCCCGTGAGCGTGCGGGCAAGACTGCTGCGGGCCGGTGGGCAAGAGTCAGCGGCGCGAGCGGGCAAGACTCCAGGCATGCGGGCCGCATGGCCGTGCCCGCCGTCGTTGCCGGTCCGGTTGCCGCAGATGGCGCCGGTTGCCGTCCGGATGTCGGCGACGTGCTCGACGTGCTCGACGAGGCGGTCGCGTCCCGAAGGTTCGGCAGGACCTGTGTGCCTGACCGCGGGGCGAGTCGGTGTCCAGGCCGGCTGTGCCGGTCGTCGCCTGGGGCGTTTCGGGGTCTGGGCGGGGTTGCCGGTCAGGGATGCACCTGTGTGCCGTCATCCTGCTTGTCCGTGCAGGAGCGCTGGCGTGTCGGTGCTGGCGGGTCACGACCGGTCGGGGCCGGCGGTCCAGCTCAGCGCGGCGTGGGCCTGCTCGAGGGCGTGGCGCAGGGTGTCGGCGGCGCCGGCCGCGCAGGTCAGCCACCGGTCGGACTCGGCCAGCGCCGCGGTCGGGTCGCCGGTGTGCGGACCGTCGACGATCCGGACCCGCCCGGCGGCGTGCTCGCCGGCCAGGAAGCTCTGCAGCTGCGACAGGATCTGCGGCAACCGGCCGGTCAGGGTCGCCAGCGCACCCACCACGTCGTAGACGTCGGCCGGGCCGGTCAGCGTCCCGGCGGCGGGCAGCGTCGCGTAGTTCAGCGCCCGGATCGCCTCGGCAGCGGTGTCGGCGCGGCCGGCCGCCTCGCCGGTCACGACGACCTCTCCGACGGCAGGGTGGTGTCGGGTGATCCGGGGTCCGCGCGGTTCTCTTGATCGATCTCTTGCTCAAGAACAGAGAACAACACCTCGACATCAGCGACGGGGTCGACGTGCTGGTGGTCGGTCATGGCGCCACCGTCCGGCGTCCCGGCACCGGTGTCGTCGTCGACGTCGGGATCTGTGGACGGCGAGCGGTGCCTGGTGTTGCTGGCTCCGGGGTGGGTCGCGGCGTGGACGGCTTGCAACGCTCGGATCGAGACCTGGGTGTAGATCTGGGTCGTCGACAGTTCGGCGTGGCCGAGCATGGCTTGGATGTAGCGGATGTCGGCCCCGCCTTCGAGCATCAGGGTCGCCATCGTGTGCCGGAACAGGTGGCAGGCCCCCTGCTTCGGGACTCCCGAGGCGAGGACGTAGCCGCGAGCGATCTGGGTCAGCCGGTCCGGGGAGAACCCGACCCCGTCGGCGGAGACGAACAGGGTCCCGTCGTCGGGTTCGGCGACCAGCTTCGGTCTGGCCTGTGCCAGGTAGCGGCGGGTCCAGAGCAGCGCCCGTTCGCCGATCGGGACCATCCGGTCGCGTCGGCCTTTGCCTTGCCGGACGAGCAGGGTCTGCCGGTCGTCGTCGACGTCGAACACGGCCAGGTGCGCCAGCTCGGAGCGGCGGATGCCAGTGGCGTAGAGGACCTCGAGCATCGCCCGGTCCCGCAGCCCGGCCGGGTCGGTCAGCTCCGGCATCGACAGCACCAGCTCTGCCTCGGCCTGGCTCAGGGCCGGCCGGGGCAGCCGCTGCTCGACCTTAGGCAGGTCGATCTCGGAGGCGGGGTTGTGCAGCAGGTGGTGGGCGCGGGTGGCCCATTTGAAGAACGCCCGGACAGCCAGCAGCCGCTGGGACTGCGAGCGGAAGCTCAGCGGGTGGCCGTCGCGTTTGCGGTAGTGGAAGCAGGCCCGCTGGTAGGACTCCAGCATCGGCCGGGTCACCTCGACCGGGCGGGTGACGCCGCGTTCGGCGAGCCAGTCGACCAGAAAGCTCAGCATCGCCCGGCGGTTGTCGATGGTGCGGGGGCTGTAGCCGTGCACGCCCATCCACTCGGCGAACTCACCGACCAGGCGGGGGAAGCCGGCCAGGTCGGCGGGGTCGCCGTTGATCGTGTGCGGGGTGTGCTGGCCGCGCCGCGGGTTCACCGGGAACCGCCCGCCGCGGCGGCAGGCTCTGCGACTACGACGACATCCTCAGCCTGTCCGTCCTGCTCCGGAGCAGTGCGTTCCGGGCCGTCAGGGTCCGTGACAGACCGACTTCCTTTGTCCAGCAGGGGTTTCACCTCGCGCAAGGCCCCTCGACCACCCCCCGACCGGGGGCCGACCGGCCCCCGACCAGGGGCCGACCGGGCCGCCTGCGACCCCGACCGGTCGGCAGTCGTAGCGGCAGTCTCGGCGCCGCCGGTAGCCGTGACGGGCTGGTCGAGGGTGGCCGGGTCGAGCAGCCCGGGCAGGACCCGGCCGCCGGCCTCGCCCGGGTGCCAGGCCAGCTCGTAGGCGAACCCGCCGGCCTCGAGCCGGTGGGTCAGGACGAGTTCGAGGTCGACCAGGCGGGCGAGGTGGACCTTGAGCTGGGTGTCGCCGAACCCGAGCGTCTCGCGCAGCTGTCGGCGGGTGAACCGGATCAGGTCGGCGTCCAGGCCCTCGCGTTGGCAGCGGCTGGTGACGTGGGTGTGCAGCGCGTCGAGCAGCCGGCGGGTGCCCGGCGGCAGCTCGTCCAGGCTCCGGCCCAGCACCTCGTGGGCGAGGGAGTTCGCGAGGGTGATGTCGGCCGGGGTGGTCTCGATGTAGCGGACCTGGGTAGCTCCGGTGCCGGGACCCGCGGTGGTGGTCTTGATCTCGCGTTGGTGCTGGTGCAGCAGCGTCACCGCGGCGATCAGCGTCAGGTACTTCACGTGATCACGGCGGGTGCGGGTCGCGGCGTCGGCGAACGTCAGCCGGTCCGCGAAAGGGTTCACCACCGACAGCGGCTCGAGCAGCCGCTGGGCGTTGCGGTGCAACGTCACCAGCTGCTCCCGCTCGGTGCTGGCCACCAGGCCCGACAGGGTCTGCGCTTGGCGTTGCCGGTCGTGGATCTTGCGGGTCTGGGCGCGGTCCTCATCCACGGTCAGCACCAGGCAGCGGTTGAGCAGCTCCTCGTCGATCTCGATCGAGGTGGTGGTCAGGATGATCGCGGTCGGTCCGGTGACCCGGTAGGTGTGCGTCACCAGCCGGCCTGAGGCGGTGTCCTTGCCGGTGCTCGCGATCGAGATCTCGCCGTCGGACTGCAACAGCTTCAGCGCGTAGGCCGCGCGGGTCGCGCCTTCCTCCTCAGCGATCGCCAGCACCTTGTGCGCCAGGTCGGACTCGCCGACGTAGAACAAGCTCTGGCCGGTCATCGCGGAGTAGCGGACCTGCTCCTCGACCGGCACGAAGCCCAGCACCGCGTCCATCAGCGCGCTCTTGCCGGCCGCCGACGTCGACTGGACGATGATCGCCAGCGGCCGGGACAGCTTGCGGGAGGTCGCGGCCAGATACCCGACCAGGCAGTTGGTGGCCTCACCGACGACCCCGGCGGTCGCGAAGTCCGCCACGATCCGATTCACGAGCTGCGGGTCGCGCAGCAGCGCCAGGGCGGCGGCCGTCTCCGCCTCCGTCATCCGGGGTGGCTCGTCGACGGCGGCCTGGGCTGTGGCGATGACGTCGTCGGCGAGCTGCTCGCAGGCCAGCAGCACCCGGCCCAGGTCGCGCTTGATCACGTCCTCGCCGACGGCCAGCTCCGCGGCGGCCGCGACCAGGAAGGCGGTGCGGGCGCGGGCGGCGTAGAGGTCCAGGGTGTCGACGTGGAACCGGACCCCACCGCGGCCGTCGGGAACCGAGCACATCAGGTTCACCCGCAGCAGATCGAAGCTGGACGCCTTGCCCAGGCCGCGGACCCGCCAACGGCGTTCGGCGAAACTCAGCAGCACCTCCCGCTCCGACACCAACGGCGCGTCCTGCTCCGTCGTCGGCGGCGACGGTGAGACCACTGACGGCGGCACCGGCTGCACCGGCCCCGGCAGCTCCGCTGCCGACTCGACCGGCGGCTCGTGGGCGGGCTGGTCGAGGGCAACAGCGGCGGCTGAGGAAGAAGCCGGCTCCTGCTCGAGCAGCTCGTCCGGCTCGGCCGCCGGCTCGGGCAGAGCCGGGGCGTGGTGGCGGGTCTTCGGCCCCGGTCCCTTGCCCATCCACGTCGCGGTGCGAAGTGCGCGGCCGAGCACGTCGGTCGGGTTCCGCGCCGCCATCGCGACGTCGTTGATGTCCTGGCCGGCGGGGAGCTGGACCCGGAAGCACTCGACCCCCTCATCCAGCCGCGAGCCGGCGAGGGCGGCCGCGGCCTTGTTGCCGGCGTCGTCGTTGTCGTAGGCGATCAGCACCCGCCGCACCCCGTGCCGGGTCAGCGCGTCGGCGTGATCGGCGGTGAAGCCCTCGGTTCCGTAGGAGGCCGTGACGTGCCGGAACCCCGCGCACCACAACGTCAACGCGTCGATCAGCGACTCACACAGCACGATCTCGTCGCTGGCGGCCAGCGCCGGCTCGTTCCAGACTCCGCGGTGCGGACCCGGCAGATACAGGTGCTTCGGAGTGCCAGGCCGCAGGTCGTCGCGGACCTTGCGGCCATAGAGCTCGGCCACCGCCCCGTAGGTGTCCAGGACCGGCACGACCAGCGACCCGGCCAGGTGCTCATGGCCGGAGGCCCGGAACACCCCGAGCGCGGTGAGCCGGCCACGAAGGTCGGCCCCCGCGGTGCGGCGCTTGTCCGGCAGCCGCAGCCCCAGCGTCCGGTTGGCGTAGCCGAGCTGGAACGTCGTAAGAGCCTCCGGGTGCGCGATCCTGCGGCGCCGCAGGTACTCCAGTGCCTCGCTCGACTCGGTCAGCACCCGGGCGTAGAAGCCGACCACCTGCGCCAGCAGCTCGCCGTCCCCGGC
>CAZEYA010000246.1:0-5333 GCA_964516515.1 uncultured Kineosporiaceae bacterium
CCGCAACGGCGAGCCGTCGAAGGAGACGCTGGTCCGCTCGGGCACCAGGCCGTCGGTGCCTTCGAGGACCTCGACGACGGCCAGGTCGCGGTCGACCTCGAGCACCAGCCCGTGCCGGTATTGCCCCGGCCCCAGCCGGACCCGGGCGAACTCGTCCCAGCCGACGCCCGCCACCCCGCGCACCACCAGCAGCGGTCCACGCACCTGGCTCGTCCCGGTGTGCTCGACCCGCGGCCACCCGGTCACGCTCATCGCAGGCCCTCCAGCAGCCCCAGCACCTGCTCGCGCACGGCGGCGATCGCGGCCACGGCCTGCTGGTCCTCACCGCCCGGTAGCTCACGGGCGCGGAGCAGCCCGGACAGGTCGAGCTCCTCCACGCTGGCGGCGGGGGCTCCTGCGGCGACCACCGCCTGGCAGGCGTCGAGCACGTCGAACACGGCGCTCACCAGCGCAGCCGAGCGCACCGGGCCGCAGTAGCCGTCGGCCGCGCTCAGCGCCGACTGCTGCAGCAGCCCCTCGCGGACCAGCCGGCCGCCCAGCAGCACCATCCGTTCGTGCCCGGGCAACACCCCGATACCCATCAGGTCCGCCAGCGACGCGACCCGTTCCGCCTCGGCCAGCAACGTCGCGAGCCGGCTGCGCTGCCGGGCCCAGGCCGGGTCGCCCTGGCGGGCGTACCAGGCGGCCAGGGAGTCGGCGTCGCGGGAGAACGAGCCGGTCCACGACACTGCCGGGTAGTGGCGGGCGTAGGCGAGGTCCCGGTCCAGGGTCCACAACGCGCGGACGAACCGCTGGGTGTGGGCGGTGACGGGTTCGGTCATGTCGCCGCCCTGCGGGGACACCGCACCGATGATCGTCACCGAGCCCTCGTCACCGCCCAGGGTGCGCACCCGACCGGCGCGCTCGTAGAACGCGGCGAGCGCCGACGCCAGCCCTGCCGGGTAGCCCTCCTCCGCGGGCAGCGCACCCGAGCGCGAGGCCAGCTCTCGCAGCGCCTCGGCCCAGCGTGAGGTGGAGTCGGCGACGACGACGGCGTCCAAGCCCATGTCGCGGAAGTATTCCCCGACGGTGACGGCGGCGTAGATGCTGGCCTCGCGCGCCATCATCGGCATGTTCGAGGTGTTCGCGAGGATGACGGTGCGGTCCATCAGCCGGCCACCGGTGCGCGGGTCCGGCAGCCGGGACAGCTCGTCCAGCACGTCCGCCATCTCGTTGCCGCGCTCGCCGCAGCCCACGTAGACGATGACGTCGGCGTCGCACCAGGTGGCGACCTGCTGCAGCAGCACGGTCTTGCCCGTGCCGAAGCCGCCGGGCACGGCGGCGGTGCTGCCTTTAGCGACGGGGAACAGCAGGTCGACCACCCGCTGGCCCGTCAGCAGCGGGACGACCGCGTCAAGCCGTTCGACGGCCGGGCGCGGTACCCGCACCGGCCACCACTGCACCGCGGTGACAGCCTCCCCGGCCACGCGAAGCAGGGTGTCGTCCTCGTCGACCTGGCCAGCCCCGCGCAGGTCGGTGACGGTGCCGGACACCTCGGGCGGGACCAGCACGCGGTGCGGGCTGCGACCGGGTTGGGCGAGCTCGCCGACGACCGCGCCGCCGGTGACGGTGTCCCCGTCGCGGACCGTCGGCCGCCACCCCCAGGTGCGCCGGCCGCTGTTCCCCGACGCCTCGTTGGTCGCCGTCGTCGCGGTGGTCCCCGTCGTCGCGGTGGTGCCCGTCTCGGTCGTCCCCGACCCGGTGATTCCCGTTGCGGCAGTGGCCCCCGGCTCCAGCCAGTCCCCGGCCCCGGACAGCGGTCGCAACAGGCCATCGAACACCCCACCGAGCAGGCCGGGCCCCAGCCGGGCCGACAACGGGTGCGCCAGCCGGGTCACGTCGTCGCCGGGCCGCAACCCCCCGGTGTACTCGTAGGCCTGCGTGCGTACCGCGGCGCCGTCCAGCGCGACGACCTCGCCCAGGAGCCTGGCCGGCCCCAGCTCGACCAGTTCGGACATGGCGGTGCCGTTGAGCCCGTCCACATCCACCAGGGGCCCGTTGACCCGTGCCACCCGCCCGGTCACTGTGCCCACAGTTGCTCCACCTCCGGCCCCGCGGCGGCCAGGCTCGCCTCGGCCAGCGTCTCCAGGTCCACCTCGACCCATCGGCTGCCGGCCCGGCCCCGCACGCCGCCCGCCTCCTCGGCGAGCTCGACGGGGTCGACGGGGTCGACGGGGTCGACGGGGTCGACGGGCTCGGTGTCGATGCCCAGCGCGGCCGTTGCGCGCTCCCGCAGGGCGACGCTGACCTGCGCCGCGCGTGGGCCGTCGGCCAGCGCGCCGAGCTCCTGGTGGATGGTCTCGCGGAGCCGGTCGTAGGCCTGGGCCCGGGCGGCAAGCACCACCGCGCGGGCGTGGCGTCGGCCCCGGGAGCGCTCGTGCGCCAAGGCCGCGGCGGCGTCGGCCTCTCCCTGCCGAGCGGCCTGCTCGACGACGTCGGCGGCCCTCGCCCGGGCCTCGGCGAGCCGGTGCTCGCCTGCCTGGATCGCGGCATCAACGGTCCGCCCGGCCTCCTCGCGTGCGGCGGCGAGCAGCCCCTCGCGCACGCTCTGCAGGGCCGCATGGGCGGCCGCGGTGTCCCAGCTCACGCTCGTGCCTCTCCGCCGGGACCCTCGTCTCGGGCCATCGGCGCCATGACGACGGTGAGCGGGATGCCGGGCTCCGGCGCGGCGGTGATGAGGTCACCGAGCGCCTCGGCGGCGGCGGGGGTGAGCACGACCACGGCCACGTCGGCGGGCAGCCGGTGCCAGGCGTCCAGCACGTCTACCGGGTCGGCGGCCTCGACCACACGGGCCCCCGCGGCCGCGAAGCCGATCGCCCGCCCCCGTTCCCCGAGCACCACCACCTCGCCCATGCTCAGGCCCTGCCGATCAGGATGACGGCGACCACGAGGCCGTAGATGGCGATGCCCTCGGCCAGGCCGACGACCACCATGGCTCGCCCGAAGATCTCGGGTCGTTCGCTCATCGCCGCGAGCGCGGCGGCGCCGGTGTACGCGACGGCGATCGCCGCACCGATCGATGACCCCGCGACGGCGATGGCCGCACCCAGCAGGGCGGCCCAGTTGCCCGCGCCCGCGCCCGCGTCCGCGTTCGAGGTCGTGGCGTCTGGGCTGGGCGCCGGGGCGGCCTGCAGCGCGGTAGCCGCGGTGGCCGGCTCCCCGAGCCCGACGACCGCGAGCATCACCAGCGCCCCGACCAGCACGAGCGCGCCCGCCCCGCCGAGCACGAGGGCGGCGCTGCGCGGGTGCCGCCTGGCCAGCAGCAGGACGCCGGCGAGCAGCGCGAGGGTGATCGGCAGCGCGAGCAGCGCGGCTGTCTGGGGGTTCATGGCGATACCTCCTGGGTGGGTGCCGTGGGCTGGTCGACCAGGGGCAGGTGCCACGGGGCGAACGGGCGGCCCTCGCCCTGGAACACGCGCGAGAAGAGCTCGTAGTACTCCAGCCGGAGCGCCTGGACACCGGCAACCAGCGCCTCGAGCGCGAAGGCGACCAGGTTGCCGAGCACGAACACGAGGACCGCGGCCGCGACCCGGACCCCGCCTCCGGACCACAGGGCGACCGTGGCGGTCCAGATGACCGCTCCAAGGGCGGCGTGGGTCAGCCCGAACGCGGCGATCCTGGCGAAGCTGACCACGTTGGAGCCGAGCCTCACGACCAGGTCGAACAGCTCGACCACCGCCTGCACGACGGCGGACCCGCCCCGTCCGGCGGCGACGTACAGCCCGACGAAGGACAGCACCAGGCCGGTGCCCGCGAGCACCGAGCCGACCAGGACGAGCGCGTCGGAGGACGCGAACAGCCCGCCCACCACCAGTCCGGCACCGAGGAACACGGTGGCTCCGGCCAGCCCGGACGGGGCGTACAGCGCATAGCCCCAGCCGCCCTCGCGCACCCGGTTCACGGTGCCGATGGCGTAGGCGATGCCGAGCAGCACCGCACCCAGCGCCAGGCCGGCGAGCAGCAGCGTCACGGGTTCGTCCAGGGGGTACAGCCACAGCACCGGGATCACGCCGGTCGGACCGAAGAACTCGCCGTAGGCCGCACCGGCGGCCGTCGCCGCCAGCCCGAGGGCCAGCACCAGGGGCGCCGCCGACCGCAGCCTGGCCAGGACCCGTGGCCGGCCGATGCGGGCCAGCATCGCCAGGATCACGAGGACCAGGCCGTGGCCGACGTCGCCGAACATCATCCCGAACATGACGACGTACGCCGCGGCCGCGAACGGCGTGGGGTCGACGTCGGCGTAGGGCACCTCGGAGTACGTGCGCACCAGGGTGGTGAACGGCTGCGCCCCACCGCGGCGGCGCAGCAGCGTGGGTGGCTGGGCTCCGGAGGGGCGAGGCAGCTCGACCACGGCGCCGCCCGCGCCGGCCAGCCGCTGGGTGAGCCCGGCCACGCGGTCGGCGGGCATCCAGCCGGCCAGGGCCGCCGCCCGGTCCGAAGTGACCGCGGAACCGGCGAGCCGCTCCAGCGCGGCCTCCCCGGTGACCAGGTCGACTCGGCCCTCTCGCTCCAGGTGCGCCAGGTCGGGGGGCCCCAGGCTCACCGCCGCGTCGTCGGCGCGCTCCCGGCCGCGCTCGGTCGCGCCGAGGCGCTGCAGCAGGCGGGCCGCGGGGCCGGGCACCTCGTCCGCGCCCGGTGCGGTCTCGAGCTCCACGACCCCCGCGTCGGCGATCTGGACCATGACATCGCGCAGCCGTGCGCGGGGGGCGACGACGGCCACCCTGGCCATCGCCACGGGCGCGATCCGCTCAGACGACGGCATCGAACAGCTCCAGCGGAGCGCCGCCCCGGGCTGCCAGCTCCAGCGCGGCACGGACCCGCCACGCGTCCACGGCCAGCAGCGCCACCGCGCCCAGCACCGGGACCAGGTCGAAGCCCGACGAGCGGACCATCGAGCGGGCGTTGTCGTCGACGGTGCGCCACCACCGTGCTTCTGCCTGCCACAGGTCCTCGAGGCGGGTCACGTCGACCATGGCCCAGCGGGCGGAAGACGGCAGGCTCGCCGACAGCCCGACCAGGTCCGCGCCGATGTCGCCAACGGTTTGGTTGGTGACCGCGCGCGCGGTCGCCGGACCCAGGGCGCGGGCCACCAGGTCGTGCGGGACCGAGGACCCGGCGGCGGCACCGTCCGTGAGCGCGCGGGCGAGCACGAGAGCCGCAGCCCCGTCCGCCCACCGTCGAGCGCCCGGTGCCGCCGAGGACACCCGGGCCGCCAGCGCCAGGCGCATTCCCAGCTGGATCGCGCGGTTGTCCTCCCCACCCGGGTCGGTCCACGCCGAGCTGGCCAGCTCGGC
>CAZEYA010000247.1:0-5289 GCA_964516515.1 uncultured Kineosporiaceae bacterium
CCGATTCACACGTTGAAGCGGAACTCCACGACGTCGCCGTCACGCATCACGTACTCCTTGCCTTCGATGCGGACCCGGCCACGCGCCTTGGCCTCGGCCATCGAACCCGCTGCGACGAGGTCCTCGAAGGAGATCACCTCGGCCTTGATGAAGCCCCGCTGGAAATCGGTGTGAATGACACCGGCCGCCTCCGGCGCGGTGGCGCCCTGCTTGATCGTCCAGGCGCGCGCTTCCTTCGGGCCCGCCGTCAAGTAGGTCTGCAGGCCCAGCGTGGCGAAGCCGACCCTGGCGAGCTTCGACAGACCTGGCTCGTCCTGACCCGTACTGGCGAGGAGTTCGGCGGCGTCCTCGGCGTCGAGCCCCGTGAGTTCGGATTCGAGTTGCGCGTCGAGGACGATCGCCTCTGCGGGCGCGACCAGCGTCGCCAGCTCCTCCCGCCTGGCCTTGGCCGGCGCGGTGTCCCCGAGCGTCTCGGTGTCGACGTTGAAGACGTAGAGGAAGGGCTTCGCCGTCAACAGCGACAGATCGCGCAGCAGTGTTGCTTCGACGCCCGCGCGCTTGGCTCCCGCCGACAGCGTGACGCCGGTCGACAGCAGGTCGATGGTCTTGGTGGCGGCGGCAAGCACGGCCGGATCGGCCTTCTTGGCGCGCACCTCCTTCTCCAGCCGGGGGACGGCCTTCTCCAGCGTCTGCAGATCGGCGAGGATGAGTTCGGTGTTGATCGTCTCGATGTCCGAGCGGGGGTCGATGCGGCCGTCGACATGGACGACGTCGTCGTCCTCGAACGCGCGGATCACCTGGCACACGGCATCGGCCTCGCGGATGTTGGCGAGGAACTGGTTGCCCAGTCCCTGGCCCTCGCTCGCGCCGCGGACGATGCCGGCGATGTCTACGAAAGTCACCGGAGCGGGGACGATCCGCTCGCTGTGATGTACCTCGGCCAGCTTGCCCAGGCGAGGGTCGGGTAGCGCGACGATGCCGACGTTGGGCTCGATGGTCGCGAAGGGATAGTTCGCAGCCAGGACGTCGTTGCTGGTCAAAGCGTTGAACAGGGTGGACTTGCCGACGTTGGGCAGGCCGACGATGCCGATGGTCAGAGCCACAAGACGGCAAGTCTAGGCGCCCTTGCGTATGCGGTGGCCCCGGCGTGCTGGGCCGGGCGCGAGGGCAGTTGCTTTCGCCAGGTCAGGCGCGCCTTCGGGGTTGTGTCCGACCCCTGCGGCACGGTTGTCGTCATGGACACAGCCGCTCTCCTTCTCGCTCTCGTACTGCTGATAGTCGGCCTGGTGGTCGGGGCTGGTGCCGCAGCAGCGAGCGTTCGCGCCTCGCTGCGGCCCCGGCTGGCTGCGGCCGCCGACGCGGTCATGGCCGCAGAGGCGCAGGCCGAGGCCATGGCGACTCGGATGGCGGACGCCGTTGCCGTGGCCGAGGCGGCTCGTGCCCGGGCGCACGCCGCCGAGGTGGCGCAGGCCTCAGCCGAGGGACAGCGCGACACGGCGGCGTCACAGGCGCGCCGCGCGGAAGACACCGCCCGGGCCTCCGGCGCGCTCACCGCGGCACTTGGGCCGTTGGCGGAGCGGTTGGACCTCATCGGCCGCCAGGTGGGTCAACTCGAGACCGACCGGACCGTTCATCTGAGCAAGCTGAGCGAGCAGATCCGTACCGTTGTCAGCGTCGGCGAGGGGCTCCAATCGCAGACCGCCTCCCTGGCCGGGGC
The DNA here is from genome assembly GCA_964516515.1 of uncultured Kineosporiaceae bacterium. Taxonomy (GTDB): domain Bacteria; phylum Actinomycetota; class Actinomycetes; order Actinomycetales; family JBBAYJ01; genus JANNOG01. The sequence continues at coordinate 1,718 of CAZEYA010000247.1, forward strand.
GCTGCGGTCGTCCAACAGCCGAGGCACCTGGGGCGAAGTCCAACTGCTGCGCATCGTCGAGGCGGCGGGCATGCTGCCGAGGGTCGACTTCGACACTCAGGCGACGTCCACGACCGTCGACGGGTCTCGGGTGCGCCCGGACATGACAGTCCATCTCCCGGGTGGCCGAGGCATCGCCATCGACGCGAAGGCGCCACTGGTGCTGCCCGACCCGAGCGTGGCGCAAGTCGATCCCACGGCGCAGGCGGCCGAGCAGTGCCGCAAGCTGCGAGGTCACATCAGCACTCTGGGCTCCAAGCAGTACTGGACAGCGCTGCCGTCCTCTCCGGAGTTCGTGGTCTGCTTCCTGCCGACCGAATCGATCCTGTCCGACGCGGTCCGCACCGACCCGGGCCTGCTGGACTTCGCCATGGACGCCAAGGTCGTCCTCGCCTCACCGTTGACCCTGCTGGCGTTGCTCAAGACCGTCGCGATGACCTGGCGCGAGCAGGCGGTGCACGAGAACGCCGAGCAGATGCTCGCCATGGGGCGCGAGCTCTACCAGCGGCTGGGCAAGGTCGCCGAACACGCCGACGGTGTGGGGCGGGCGCTGGAGACGGCGGCCACGCGGTACAACACGTTCGTCGGCTCGTTCGAGCAGCGGTTGCTGGTGACGGCCCGCAGGATGACCGACCTCGGCCTGTCCGGCGACGTGCCCGAACCCCGGCCGGTCGAGGCAGCGGTCAAGCCGTTCACCTCTCTCGAACTGGTCGGGGAGCGCATCGACTTCACCCGTGCCGGCGCCCGAGCCGAGCGGATGGTCGGCGAACTGGAGGACCTGGTGCAGACGACGATGCCGATGACGGCGGCTCGCGCTGAGGACCGGCGTGTGTCGTGACGCGGGGCAGGACGCGGTGGGATCGGCTTCAGGCAGTACCAGCGGGTCGGGCGTGCGTGTCGGTCTTCGCAGCCTTGAGGTCGCGCCGCAGCTCCTTGGGCAGCGAGAAGATCAGATCCTCCTCGGCGGTGACGATCTCCTCGCAGTCGCTGTAGCCGCGCTCGGCCAACCATGTCAGGACGTCACGGACAAGGATCTCGGGGACGGACGCACCGGAGGTGACGCCGACCGTCGTGACCCCGTCCAGCCAGGCAGCGTCGATCTCATCGGCTTTGTCGACGCGGTAGGAGGTCGGGGCGCCGGACTCCAGCGCGACCTCCACCAGCCGCACCGAGTTGGACGAGTTGGCGGATCCGACGACGATGACCAGCTCCGCGTCACGGGCGATCTTCTTGACCGCGACCTGGCGGTTCTGCGTCGCATAGCAGATGTCGTCACTGGGCGGGTCGGCTATGAGCGGGAAGCGCTGCCGCAGCCGTTCGACGGTGTGCATGGTCTCGTCCACGCTGAGGGTGGTCTGCGACAGCCAGACGACCTTGGAGGGGTCCCGGACCTCGATGCTGTCGATGCCATCCACGCCGTCGACCAACTGGATCCGATCGGGCGCCTCCCCCGCCGTGCCCTCGACCTCCTCGTGGCCCGCATGCCCGACGAGCAGGATGTCGCGGTCCTCGGCGGCGAACCTCACGGCCTCGCGGTGCACCTTCGTCACCAGTGGGCACGTGGCATCGATGGTCTGCAGTCGACGTTCGGCGGCCTCGGCGTGCACCTGCGGCGAGACGCCGTGCGCGCTGAAGACGACCCGGGCGCCCTCGGGCACCTCCGACGTCTCCTCGACGAAGATCGCCCCGCGAGCGATGAGGGTCTCCACGACGTGCTTGTTGTGCACGATCTGCTTGCGCACGTAGACCGGGGCGCCGTACAGCTCCAGCGCCTTCTCTACGGCCACCACCGCGCGATCCACGCCCGCGCAGTACCCGCGCGGCGCGGCCAGCAGGACCCGCTTGCCTACCGTCGGGGATGTCGTGGTTGGGGATGCCGTACCCGTCGCCGCCTCATCAGTCACGTACCCATCGTAGGTTTGGCCCGATGACCGCCGTCGCCCTGCCTGCCACCGCGTCCGAGACCTCGGCCGACGCACCGTGGCCGCTGCGGCTGTTGGCGGCCAAGCTCAGCTCTTACGTCGACCGGTCACCGTCGCTGTGGGTCGAGGCGCAATTGGTCGAGGCCAAACGCCGGCCGGGGACCCGCTCGGTGTTCGTCACGCTGCGCGACACCGACGCGGACATCTCTATGACGGCGGTCGTCGATTCGACGATGCTCGACCGAGCGGGACGGGCGGTCGCGGACGGGGCACGCGTCATCGTCCTGGTGCAGCCGCAGTTCTACGCGAAGCGGGGCTCGTTGACGCTGGCGGTGCGCCAGATCAGGGCCGTGGGGATGGGCGAGCTGCTGGTGCGCATCGAGGCGCTCAAGGAGATGCTGCGGGCCGAGGGGCTTTTCGACGCCGATCGCAAGCTCCCTTTGCCGTTCCTGCCCCAGTGTGTCGGCCTGGTGTGTGGCCGGGGCAGCGCCGCGGAACGTGACGTGGTCGACAACGCTCGCTCCCGGTGGCCGGCCGTCCGCTTCGAGATCCGCGAGGTGGCGGTGCAGGGCGAGACCGCGATCACCGCGGTCGGTCAGGCGCTCCGGCAGCTCGACGCCGACTCCGGCGTGGACGTGATCGTCGTCGCCCGCGGCGGCGGCTCGCTGGAGGACCTGCTGCCGTTCAGCAGCGAGGGCCTCGTCCGCGCCGTCGCCGCCTGCCGCACGCCCGTCGTCTCGGCCATCGGGCACGAGGTGGACAGCCCGCTGTTCGACCTCGTCGCCGACGTTCGTGCCTCGACCCCGACAGACGCGGCACGACTGGTCGTGCCCGACGTGGCCGACCAGCTCGACCGAGTTCGCAACGCCCGGGCCCGCGCCCGCCAGTTGGTCGGCGAACGCATCCTCACCCAGCGGCGCCACCTCGCCGATATCCGCTCCCGCCCGGTCCTCAGTGATCCGCGAAGCTGGTTGCAGGGTCTTCGGACGGACTCGGCCGACCAGCGGCAGCGACTGTCTGGCGAGGTGCGGCGGCGCTGCACCGCCGAGCAGCGCAGCCTCGGCCACGTCCGGGACCACCTTCGTTCGTTGTCCCCCGCCGCGACCCTGGAACGCGGGTACGCCATCGTGCGGGTAGCCGGCGACATCGTCCGGGACCCGCTGCAGGCTCCCACGGGCGCCGACGTGACCGTCAGCGTTGCACTGGGCACATTCACGGCCCGCAGCCACGGACCCGCCAAGCCGTCGACAGCGCAGGAGACCTGAGGCATGCCCAAGCCCGAGGCAGCCGAGGGAAAACTGCCCGACGTGGCCTCGTTGAGTTACGAGCAGGCCCGGGACGAGCTCGCCTCCCTGGTGCGCCGGTTGGAGACCGGCTCGGTCCCACTGGAGGAGTCGATGGCGATGTGGGAGCGGGGCGAGGCGCTCGGCCGTCATTGCGAGGCGATCCTGACCGGCGCGTTGGCGCGACTGGATGCCGCAACGCCCGACGGCGGACGGCCCGGCACCGAGGCGACAAGACCCAGCACCCAAGCGGGCAGCCAAGGTCCCGGCCCGGCCGCCGCCTGACCCCGGACGCCGGTCAATTGGCGGCAGCGGCGTCATCCAGGGC
>CAZEYA010000248.1:0-5241 GCA_964516515.1 uncultured Kineosporiaceae bacterium
CCGGCGCCCGGGCCGACGTGACCAGGAAGCGAGGAGTGGCCCGCCCGGCCGTTGCACGCCGCAGCCACACCAGGCACCCCACGAACGCGGTCAGCAGCCCCGTGAGCAGCAGCTGTCCCAGCAGGGAACCGTAAGGGCCGAGGTATCCGCTGACGGTCAGCACGGCGAGCACCGCCAGGGTGATGCCCGTGACGATCCGCGCCGTGGTGCGGGGCCGGGCACGGTCGGCCTCGACCTCGCGCCGGATGCGTACCTCGTCGGCCACGGTGACGGCAAGGTCGTCGAGCACAGCGGCCAAGCCCTCGCCGCGGCGTTGCGCACCGAGCAGCAGGGTCGCGGCGATCAGGTCGGCGGTGGCGTCGTCGAGGTCGTCGGCGAAGGCGCGCAGCGCCTCGCTGATGGGCCAGCGGGCGTTGAGCCGGGTCGACAGGCTCTGCACGGCCGGACGCACCGCTGGTGGGGCGCTGCCGACGCTGGCCGCCAGCGCGGTCTCGATCCCCGCCCCCACGACGAGCATCCCCGAGAGGCCGCGGGTCCACTGCTCCAGGCCGGACAGCACGGCGATCGGGGTGCCCGAGGCCGGCGTGCGCAGCAGGGCGGGCAGCAGGAGCGCCGCGGTCGGGACGGCGATGACCGCGACGATGAAGCCGGTCAGCCACCACATGGCCATCCCGGCCGCGCAGCACAGCACGAGAACGACGGCGTGCCGGCTGGCCCGGGCGGTGGTCACCTGCGTGGGACGCCCCGGGATGACCTCGTGACGGCGCGCCCCAACCACCGTCAGGGTGACGCCGATGAGGATGGTCGCCGTCGCGACAGCTGTGACGAAGGCCGTCACAGCTGCCACCGAGGTGGCGCCGTCTGGCGCCATACCGGCCCCTCGTGGAAGGCGGCGGCGTCGAATCCTGCGGCGATGAGTTCGTCGAGGCAGGCAGGCGAAGTCTGCGGCACCGCCCGGCCCAGCGGTCCGGGGACGAAGACGTTGTTGACCGCCGGCCGACCGCCCTCGCCGCGGGTGACCTCGATGATCTCGTCGACGACCCGGCGGCGCTCGCCGGAGTGTGGGTCTATCAACAGCGAGACGTGGACGATGAGGTCGATGTGCGCGGCGACCAGCCGGTCGGCGTAGCTCTCGGTGCCCCCGGCGGAGTGCACGGCCAGGGCCAGCCGCTCGATGGTGTCAGCGGCAGTCTTGGCGTGGATCGTCGAGAGACTGCCCGCGCCGGCCTGCATCGCCTTGAACATCGCGGCCGCCTCGGTGCCGCGGACCTCGCCGACGATGATCCGGGAGACGTTGAGCCGAAGCACATCGACAAAGAGGTCCTCGACGGTGATCTCACCTGCCGGCCGGCCGTCGGCCAACCGCTCACCCGAGCCGGGCCTGGCCTCCAGGGCGATGACCCGGTGGTGGTGCCCTCCCTCGTGCAGGAAGAGCTCGTACTCGGTCTCGAGGGTGGCGACCGCTTCCCAGGCGGGCAGCGTGCGGGCCAGCGCGCGAAGCAGAGTCGTCTTGCCTGCGCCCATGCTGCCGGAGATGACGATGGACAGCCTGGCGGCGACGGCGGCGGTCAGGAAGGACGCCAGCGTTCGGTCCAGCGAGCCGAGCTGCACCAGTGTGTCGAGGGTGACGTCGGTGAGGCCGTGCTTGCGGATCCGGATCACGGGACGGTGGCTGACCCAAGCCAGCGCGGCCAGCCGGGCGCGAGAGCCGGGCAGGTCAAGGTGCAGGCGGGGCGAGGCGGTCGAGAACGGCCGCTCTGCTGCGTCCGGGCGACGCGAGGCCAGGAACTGCAGGAAGTCCAGCAGCTCGGCGTCGCTGCCGGCGATCGGGGGGCCGGTGTCCAGGCTGCCGTCGGTCCGCTCGATGACGACGTTGTCGAAGCCGGTGATCTCGATGTTCTCGACCGTCGGGTCGTCGAGCAGGGGTTGCAGCCGGCCGAGGCCGAACAGCGCGTCGAGCACGGCGGTCGACAGCGCGTGGCGGTGCGCCTGGTCGAGGCTGCGCTTACCGCGGAAGGTGTCGGCGGCGACCTTCTCGCGGACCAGGTCCGCGACGATCGCTCGGCCGAGTTCGCGCCGGTCGGCCTCGGTCGTGGTGGGGGAGTCGGCCAGTGCCGCGGCGAGTTGCCGCGACGCCTGCTCGCGCAGGGTGCGGACCAGGGTCCAGTCCGGTTCTGCGGCGTCGGCGCGGCGAGCGGTGGGTGCTGGGCTGCGCCGGGACGGCGGTGGGGCGGGTGGCGCGTCGGACGGGGCGCTCGGCTGGGCCCGGCCCTCGAACATCGGTAGGTCGGCGGGCTTTGCGGCCTCGCTCATCTCGCCCCCTTGGTGGCACCGGCGAGGGCGCGACCCGGCTGCAGCCAGGCGCGCCGCTCGGCGATCGCCTGGCCGACCGCGGTGCCCGCGAGCGCGTAGGAGGTGGCGAGTCGGCCTTTGGCCCAGCGCCTGGGTCGCGGTACGCCCTCACTGAGGACGGTGGCGGCCTTGGGCTGCCAGGCGACCTCGCTGACGACGGGCAACCCGACGGCCTGGGCAACCTCGGCGGTGCTGTAGGGGCGGCCGGATCCGACGAGCAGCAGTCCCGCGCCGGTCCGCGTCTCGCCGCCCCGCCACTGGGCCAGCGTGGCGGCATTCGCCCGGGCGGCGGCGATGTCACGTAATGATGAGCCCAGGACCAGCAGCACGAGGTCGGCGGCGCTGACGAGCGCGGCGGGGGCGTTGCGTTGACCGAGCCGGCCCGCGTCGACGACCACGTCGGTGCCAGCCTGTTCGAGGTCGCCGAGCAGCCCGGCCAGCGGTGGCCACAGCCCGGCCAGCGGTCCGGCCTGGGCGGGGTCGGCGATGCCGGGAACGACGTACGTGCGTTCGGTCAGCAGGCCGATTGCCTGCTCCCACAGGTCCTCGGGTGTCAGGTCTCGCTGCTGATGGGCGATGGCCAGGCCGACCAGCCCCCGGTCGTGCCGGACGGCGCCGCGAAAGTGTCCGGCCAGCACGGCGCTCGACCCCGTGAGGTCCGCCTCGACAACGATGCAGGCGCGTGGCCACAGCGCGGCCAGGCCAAGGGCGGTGGTGGTCGCGCCGGGGGCTCCAGCAGCGGTGACCAGGGCGATGACCGCCATGCTGCCCTCCCGAAAGGTCGCGCGGCGCCAGACACGCCATGACGAACATGGTGACCGATGCAGGGGCGCTCTGGCACCAGGTGCGGCTGGCACCGTTGTCACGGTACGCACCCATAGGGCCGAGTTCAGTCACAGCAGACGGTGTCAAGACAACAAGAGAGGAGCGCGGTGTGTTAACTGCTCGAATGCCGCAACGGTTGGCGGCGGAATTCCTCGGAATCTTCTGGCTGGTGTTCGCCGATTGTGGTTCCGCGGTACCGGCGGCGGGCTTCGTCTCGGACGCCGACGTTCACCTTGGTATCGGTTTCCTGGGGGTTTCGCTCGCGTTCGGGCTCACGGTCATGACGATGGCCTATGCGGTGGGCCACATCTCCGGTGGCCACTTCAATCCCGCGGTCACCCTCGGCCTTGCTGCTGCGGGCCGCTTCGGATGGCGGGACGTCGCGCCGGCACAGCCGCCGCGGCGGTGTTGTACGTCATCGCCTGTGGCCGCGACGGATTCAGCGCGTCCGAGTCAGGCTTCGCGAGCAATGGGTACGGGGACTTCTCCCCGGGCGGCTATGGCCTCGTTGCGGCGCTGATCGCCGAAGTCGTGCTCATCGCGTTCTTCCTCATCATCATCCTGGGATCGACCGACACCCGAGCCCCGAAGGGATTCGCCCCGATCGCGATCGGACTCGGGTTGACCCTGATTCACCTCGTGAGCATCCCCGTCACCAACACGTCGGTGAATCCCGCCCGTTCGATCGGTCCCGCGCTGTTCGCGGGAGTCGACGCCATCGGGCAGCTGTGGCTGTTCATCGTCGCGCCCATCGCGGGCGCTGTCATCGCCGGGGTCTCGTACACCTTCCTGCTGGGCCGTTACGACGAGCCGAGCTCGCTGCAAGAGGCGACGGAGGCGTGATCTAGAGGCCCCTGCCCTCAATTCAGGGACTGGGGCGCGACCGACGCCACGACCACGAGGACGAAGCGGCCGGTTGCGGCCCGGGCGGCCAGTGCCTTCGCGGTCTCGGTGTCGGCGGTGACGGTGACGATGGTGATACCGCTGATCTCGTCGGTGGTCGTCGTCACCACGGTCGCGGGCAGTGATTCGGGCGTGGCCGCGGGCGGGTCGGCCTGGTCGGCAGGGGTGTCGACGACGAGGATCGAGTCGCCGGCCTGCAGCTGCGTTGCGGGGATCTGGGCCTGGGTAACGGGCAGGCCCACGACGGCCTGACCGTCGTCGCCGGGCACGAGACGGCCGTCGGTCAGGGCGAGCGGGGGCAGCACCTGGCCGCTGAGCAACGGGACGACGGCGCGGCGGCCGACGACCTGGTCCATGGCCGAGGCGGGGACGAAGGCGGTGCCGGTGCCGGCGGTCAGGTTGCCGCCGATGTCGACGACCCGGACGTCGTCGGCGGTGAGCTCCTGCCCTGCGGTGACGTCGCGGGCGACGACGACGACCGCGGTGGTGCCGGCCAGCGTGGTGACCAGCCAGGCGGCGGCGAGGCTGCCGAGAGCGATCAGGGCGATTCCGAGGGCGATGAGGGCGGGGCGGCGGCGGAGCCTGACGGCGGCTGTGAACGGTGGGTGCAGGTCGCGGGCGGGTGGTCTGGCCGACGTCGGCAGTCCGGTGTCGCGGGCCGGGGTGGAGGACACGACGGCGGATCCGCCGTCGTGTCCGCAACCGAGCGTGCCGTGGCCATGACAGACATGGTGACCCACATCGGGAAAGGCCGGGGTTCGGCAGTGGTCGCCACGGGGACAACCCGACCCTTTCGGGACTGTGGACGGTGGGTGCGGGGGACGTGATCGACTCGCTACAGTCCGTTTTGTGCGGGCGGGGTGGTTGGCGGGAGTTGTCGTCGCGGTCGTGATCGGGGCGGGCTGCACGGGCGAGGACGCTGCTGTGGATGCCGCTCCGTCGACCACCGCGTCGTTGTCGAGTCCTGTGCCGTCGAGTGTCGTGCCGTCGAGTGAGCCTGCCCCGAGTTCGGCGTCAGCGACCTTCGTGCCCGTGGCGCCGCAGGAGCCGCCGCCGATGCCGGTGCCGGAGCAGACGCCGGAGGGGGCGGTGGCGTTTCTGGAGTGGTGGATTGCGGTGTTGAATTACGCCGAGTTGACAGGTGAGACTGATGTGTTGCGC
>CAZEYA010000249.1:0-5180 GCA_964516515.1 uncultured Kineosporiaceae bacterium
CTTTGTGTGGGGGCACAGTGGGTGGGGGCACAGTGGGTGGCTGGTCGGCGACGTGGGCCGAGGCCCCGTTCACCGTGCCAGCCGAGCAATGCGCGGCGAGTCCGCCCGCAACTGCCGCAGGCCCGTCGCTCGCCACCGGGGACCGAACGGCACCTTGATGCGCACGTCGCGACGCAGCGCCGAGAGCATGGCGATCTCCTCGCCCTGTCGTCCCATGTCCATCACGAACTCCAGCCACTGGGTCGGTCGCGGGTCGGCGCCGTCGCCCCCGCGGGTGGCGAGGCTCTCGGCGATGACGACAAGAGTGGGGTCATCGGCCGCCAGCACCGGTCGCGCCACGCCACCGAGCAGCCGCCTGGCATAGCGGATGAAGGCCCGGTCGACGTCAGTGGCGGTCGGCAGGGCGACCGCCGCGGGCCGGGACCCCTCGCCCTCGGTGCGCAGCAGCACCCGAGGACCCGGCGGCGAGTCCGCCAGCAGTGCCGTCAGGTCCCCGGCTGTGCGCAGCAGCGATGCCCAGACCTCCACGCCGGTGTCGGGATGTTCGTCGCGCAGCCGGGCCACCAGCTCCAAGCATCCGGCCACCTCGGTGTGACTGGTCGGGCGCACGGTGACCTGCGTACTCGCCTCGCTCGCGGCCTCGCACAGCCGACGCAGCCGGGCCTCTCCGGCAGCACCCCAGCCCAGCGAGCCGCCCGGCACCAGCAGGTCGACACCGGCCAGCCCGGTCACCCGGAGTCCTCGGAGTAGGTCGGCGAGGCGATCGGCCGCCGTGTCGGCGTCGGCGGGGGTGCGCGCCGGGTGGGCGACGTACTCGCACATGACGAGCAGCCCGGCCGAGCGCAGGTCAGCGGCTACCGCGAGGGCGTCGGCAGCATCGGGTCCCGCGGCGTAGCGTTTGCTCAGCCGACCGGCGAGCATGCCGCCGAAGTCCACCGGTATCGGCAGCCGCCGCCCGCGGCTCACTGCCGTGGTCCGCTCTGGCGCAGGTGCGTGCGGGCGAACACGAGCGTCTCGGCGAGCGTCGAGGTCCGGCGTGCGGGGTCGCGGCGCGTATTGACCTCGGCGATGACGTGCCCACCCCACTCGATGTCCGCCAGCAGGGACAGCACCCGGTCGCACGGCTGATTGCCCCGCCCGGGCGCCAGATGCTCGTCCTTGAGTGACCCGCTGCCGTCGGCCAGGTGGACGTGGGCGAGCCTGCCCCCGAGATCCTTGGCGAGTTCGAGGGAGTCCATCCGGGCCGTGGCGGCGTGGGAGAAGTCCAGGGTGAGGTGCTCGTACGGTTGCTGCCGCGGGTCCCAGCCCGGTGAATAGGCCTCCAGTTCGGCCCCGCCTGCACGCCACGGGAACATGTTCTCCACCGCGAACAGCGTGTGGTGGTTGTCGCCCAGTTCGGCGATGCCTTCGGTGAAGCCCGCCCCGTAGGTGCGTTGCCACCGAAACGGCGGATGCACCACGACGACACCGGCACCGAGCGCCTCGGCGTGCTCCGCGCTGCGCACCAACTTGGCCCACGGGTCGCGGCCCCACACCGCCTGGGTGAGCAGGGTGGTCGGGGCATGCACGCTGAGGACGTCGAGGCCGTACTCGGTAGACAGCTTGAGCAGCGCGTCGGCATCCTGGCTCACCGGGTCCGACCACACCATGACCTCGACGCCGTCGTAGCCGAGTTCGGCGGCCATCGCGAACGCGCGGGCGCACCCGTCGGGAAAAACCGCCATGGTTGACAACCCCACTCGCCCCCCCCACCCGGTCACGTCTGCCGATTCTAGGGCCGCTGGTACGGCAGCACCGCCGGAAGAGGCTCGATGACGGCGGCCGCGTCCCCCGGGTCCGGCAGCGAGTCGAAGTGATCGAGGATGACGCCCTCCCGCAGTGCCCAGGGGCAGATCGCCACACTCTCCAGATCGAGCAGGTCGAGGAGCGCCTCGGCGATGATGGCGCCGGCCAGCAGCTGCGGAGCCCGGGTGAAGCTGACTCCCGGCAGCATCGAGCGCGCCGCGCCGTCCATCTTGGCCAGCCGGGGTACCCACTCGTGTAACTCGGCGCGGTTCAGCGACGTGGCGGGGTCGCTCTCCCCGGCAAAGGCCCGGGCCAGCGAACGGAAGGTCTTGCTGGTCGCGACGGCCATGTCGGGCGGGCCACCCCGGCCGATGGCGGGAGCCAGGCGGGCGATCGCCTGACGCACCCGCAGCCGTGCCCTGGACACCTCGGCCGAGGTGGCATGCCCGACCCCGCGCCCGTCGAATGCCTCCCGGGTCAGCCGGCCCGCACCCAGCGGCAGGCTGAGCGCGATGTCCGGCGCCTCGTCGGAGCCTGCCGCGATCTCCAGGCTGCCGCCGCCTATGTCGAGGACGAGCAACCGGCCCGCCGACCAGCCGTACCAGCGGCGCGCGGCGAGGAAGGTCAGCCGGGCCTCGTCCTCGCCGGGCAGCACATGCAGCGAGACGCCGGTGCTCTCTTGCAGCTCCCGCAACACGCTCTCGCTGTTGCGCGCCTCGCGGACGGCCGACGTGGCGAAGGCCAGCACGTGCTCGACCCCGGACTCGCCGGCCACCACCAGGGCCTCGCTGATGCAGTTGCTCAGTTGCGACACGCCGTCCGGGCCGATGTCCCCGTCGGCGGTGAGGTGTTCGGCGAGCCGGAGTTCGATCTTGTGAGAGGCCGCGGGCAACGGTCGCGCCCCCGACCGGGCATCCACGACGAGCAGGTGCATCGTGTTGGACCCGACATCGAGGACACCGAGCCGCATGCCACGACGGTAGCGGGGACGCTGAACCGCGCCGCACGTGGCACGCTGTGCTGGTGAGCGCCAAGTCGACAGCACCTGCCCCGGGTGGCCAGGTCCGCGGGGACCAGGAACGGCCCGGTCCGGGGCGAGGAGCGGATCCCGTCGCCGACACCGTCGCCATCCGCCGCTGGCCACGGCCGACCGCGGGCAACGTCATCCTGGCGGCCGTGTGGGTGGCCGGCATCGCATTCGCGACCCTCGTGCCGTGGACCATCGTCTCGCCGATGGACACCTCGCCGGAGCCGGGCCGGGTGTGGCTGGCGTGCGCCGCCTCCGCGCTGGGCATCGCCGTGTTCGCTGCGGCGGGCATCGCGGTCTACCGCCGCACCGGCAACGGCAGCCTGCTCGCCTGGGCGCTGATCCCGGGAGTATCGATCGGTACCGGAGCGGTGATCTTCACGGCGACGTTGCTGTCGCTGTAGAACGGCCCGACCATCGGGGGCTGAGCGACCACTCTGTCGCGTCAGGCCGCCGCCGTGTCAGAGCGGCGGTTGTGTCAGGGGTGGCCCGTAACGTCGGCGGGGTGAGCGGGAAGCGCCGGGGCGGCGGGTTCGAGTGCACGGCATGCGGCGTTGCGGCGCCGCGCTGGCTGGGCAGGTGCACCGGATGCGGTGGCTGGGGGACGGTCGAGCAGGTGCCCGGTGGCCTCGGCGGCCAGCCAGGCGGCGGCTCGTCGGGTGACGCGCAGACCGATCATCGCGGCGGGCCACTCGCTCCGGCGGTGCCGATCACGCAGGTGCCGCTGCACCGGGTCCGGGCCAGGCCCACCGGCATCGGCGAACTGGACCGGGTGCTGGGCGGCGGGCTGATCCCGGGTGCCGTGCTGCTGCTGTCAGGCGAGCCCGGGGTGGGCAAGTCGACGCTGCTGCTGGAGGTCTCGGCGGCACTTGCCCGTGCTGGTCAGCGGGTGCTCTATGCCACCGGCGAGGAATCGGCGTCCGCGGTCCGCGGCCGGGCACAGCGGATTCGGGCCGAACACGAGGGATTGTGGCTCGTCGAGGCTCACGACATGGGCGCGGTGCTGGCGGGGGTAGCGGCGGCCGACCCCGACCTCGTCGTCATCGACTCGGTGCAGACGCTGACCCTGGCCGGCATCGACGCCGCACCCGGCAGCGTCAGCCAAGTCAAGGCCGTCGCCGAAGCGGTGGGGGCGATGTCGCGCCGAACCGGGGCCACCGCCCTGCTGGTCGGGCACGTCACCAAGGACGGCTCATTGGCGGGGCCCCGCACGCTGGAGCATCTGGTCGACGTGGTGTGCATGCTCGAGGGCGAGCGCCATGCCCGGCTGCGGCTGCTGCGCTCGGTGAAGAACAGGTACGGACCGACCGATGAGGTGGGCTGTTTCGAGCTCGACGAGGAGGGCATGACGGAGGTCGGCGATCCCAGCCAACTCTTCCTCACCGCCGGCTCGGCGCCGGGGCCGGGGTCCTGCGTCACGGTGGGCATCGAGGGTCGGCGGCCCATGGTCGTCGAGGTGCAGGCACTGGTGTCATTCTCCCCGGGCAGCCCGCGCCGGGTGGCCTCCGGGCTGGACGCCACCCGGTTGTCGACCGTGCTCGCCGTCCTGGAACGCCACGGCGAGGTGCTGACGACGACATCCGACGTCTACGCTGCCACCGTAGGTGGGCTCCGGCTGTCCGAACCCAGTGTCGACCTTGCCCTGGCGCTGGCAGTGGCCAGCTCGGTGAGGCATGAGCCCATCCCGCCCGGCCTGATCGCCCTTGGTGAGCTCGGTCTGGGCGGCGAGCTTCGTCCGGTGCCGAGCGTGCAGCGTCGGCTCAGCGAGGGTCGTCGGCTCGGGTTCAGGGCGGCCATCGTTCCGGTGAACAGCGACTACCGGACCACCGACGCCGCCCTGGAGGGTATGCGGATCACGATGTGCGCCACGCTGGGCGATGCTCTCCGGGCGGTTCACGACCCCGGTCTGCGTTCCCAGCGTCTCGCGGCCATGTCGCTCTGAGTGGCCACAGGAAGCGAACGTTCCTCACACTTCGTTATCTCCACGTCCTGTTGCGTGACCGGCCGTACACTGACAGGGGTCCGTACCGTCGTCCGGCCTAGGAGGGCATGACCAATGGCCAGGCAGAGTCGCACCGGGTGACGACCTTGACAGTTGATATCGACGAGCGGATGCGTACGGTGCTTGCGGCCGTGGCGCCTGGAACGCCGTTGCGCGACGGGCTGGAGCGCATCGTGCGGGGGCGCACGGGCGGACTCGTGATCATGGGCTTCGATCCGCTGGTTGCGTCGCTGTGCACGGGCGGCTTCGTGCTCGACGTCGAGTTCTCCTCGACCCGGTTGCGCGAGCTGGCGAAGATGGACGGCGCGATCGTCATCGACACCGCCGCGGCCGGCAACCCGGTCGGGCGGATCGTGCGGGCCGCGG
>CAZEYA010000250.1:0-5095 GCA_964516515.1 uncultured Kineosporiaceae bacterium
GGGGCGGCCGCCACGGACAGCAGGTCCTGCGACGAGGACAGCAGCCGCCCGGCCAAGACGAGCAACGCACCCCCGGTCGCCTCGAGGTCGTCCAGCGCCACCGCGATCCCTCCCGCCCCGCCGCGGACCGTCATCTCGTCCCCCGACGACACACCGTGACCCGGGACCGACCGGTGCGCCGACGTCACCGCCCGACCCCCGCCAGGTCCGACAGCTGGGCCAGGTGTCGCGCCACTGCCGCGGCGTGCTCGCGCAGTGCCGCCGCCGCGTCGTCACACGAGCGGCGGGCCACCATCAGGTCGTCGGCCCGATCGGACAGGCGGGCGCGCAACGCGTCGGCGGCGCGGGACCGGAAATCCACGTCACCGCTGCGTGCCAAGTCGGCGGCGACGCGAGACACCTCCTCGGCCACCCCGTCTACCGCCGTGGCTGCCGCCCGGATCTCCTCGGATTCCCACATGACGTCATCGTGCGCAGCGCCCGCCCCGCCACCGCCCGGCGGGCACCATGCCTGTGGACCGGCGGCTCAGCGCAGGTAGGTGGACAATCCCCGCTTGAGGAACCGACCGTCACCCTTGGCGCCCAGGTACGCCCCACCGCCGACGACCACTTTGCCGCGAGACATCACCGTGTCGACCCGCCCGGCGATCTCGAAGCCCTCGTAGGCGGAGTAGTCCATGTTCATGTGGTGGGTGTCGACCGAGATCCGGGTCCGCGCCCCGGGGTCGTAGACGACGATGTCGGCGTCCGAACCGGGTGCGATGACGCCCTTGCGCGGGTACAGCCCGAACATCCGCGCCGGGGTCGTCGCGCACGTCTCGACCCAGCGGGCCAGGCTCAGCTCGCCGGTGACCACACCCTGGTAGATCAGGTCCATCCGGTGCTCGACCCCGCCGATGCCGTTGGGAATCGCCCGGAAGTCCTCGCGCCCCAGTTCCTTCTGGTCCTTGAAGCAGAACGGGCAGTGATCGGTCGAGACGATCGAGAGGTCATCAGTGCGCAGGCCTCGCCACAGGTCCGCGTGGTGGCCCTCCACCCGGCTGCGCAGCGGCGCGGAGCAGACGTACTTGGCGCCCTCGAAGCTGCCCGGCCCGCCCGCGGCCAGGTGCTCCTCCAAAGACAGGTACAGGTACTGCGGGCAGGTCTCGGCGAAGACGTTGTGACCCTCGTTGCGGGCAGCCGCCACCGCGGTCAGCGCCTGGGAGCTGGACAGGTGGACGAAGTACACCGGGCTCTGCGCGACGAGCGCCAGCTGGATCGCCCGGTAGGTCGCCTCGCCCTCCAGCAGCGCCGGCCGCGACAGCCCGTGGTACTTGGGGTCGGTCTGGCCGCGGGTGGCCATCTGGGCCGCGAGCACGTCGATCGCGATGCCGTTCTCGGCGTGCATGCAGATCATCGCGCCCAGCTCCGACGCGGTCTGCATCGCCCGCAGGATCTGGCCGTCGTCGGAGTAGAACACCCCCGGATAGGCCATGAACAGCTTGAAGCTGGTGATGCCCTCGGCGACCAGGCTCGACATCTCCTTCAGCGCCGCCTCGTCGACCCCGCCGAGGATCATGTGGAAGGCGTAGTCGATCGCGCACTGCCCCTCGGCCTTGGCGAACCAGGCGTCCAGCGACGCGCGCACGTCCTCGCCCGCCCGCTGCACTGCGAAGTCGATGATCGTCGTGGTGCCTCCCCAGGCGGCCGCTCGGGTACCGGTCTCGAAGGTGTCCGAGGCCGACGTTCCGCCGAACGGCAGCTCCATGTGGGTGTGCACGTCGACCCCCCCGGGCACGACGTACTTGTTGCTCGCGTCGATGACGGTGTCGGCGCTCACGGACAGCGTCCCGGGCGCAAGTAGCGCGACGATCCGCTCGCCGTCGACGAGGACGTCGTGTGCCACCGCGCCCGAGGCGCTGATGACGGTGCCGTTGGTGATGAGGGTGGTCGCCATGACGTGAATCTAGAGGGCCTGCGCCGAAGCGTAAACGCTCCCGCGGCCGCTCTATGCTGACTCGGTGGCCAGGGGAGGGCTCGGTGGTCCGTCCGACCACCGCCATGGCGATACGCCGGTCAGCGGGCGCGAACTGCTGGTGGCCGCGATCCGGGCGCTGCCGGTGCCGACGGCGCCGCCGGAGAGGTCGAGCCGTGGTCTGCTGGGGCTGCACCTCATCCAGTCCGCGCTCCGGCTCGAACATGTCGATCGCGTCCGCGAGAAACTGACACTCGTCGACGCCACCCACATCGCAAGGCATATCGATATCGACGTGAACGTCGACAAATTGCCCGACGGGAAGGAGGGGGCGCTCACCGTCGGTGGCCGCAATTCCCGTTCCGAGCGCATGTTGTGGGTACCGATCGGTCGTCACCCACGGCAATCCCTGGGCCCGGTGTCGCTGCGCGACGCCGATGGGAAATCCTTGACCCGGGTCACGAGTCGCGAGACGAACCGGCTGCTGGCCTCCGGAATGATCCAGTTGATGAGGCTGCTCATCAACACCGACGATGCCGCCTCGGTCGAACCGTTACGTGGCCCCAATCGGGTCTCGCGGTGGCTGCTCGAGGCAGCGTTGCTCGCGCTGGTGGAAGACGGCCGCAATTCCTGGCCACAGCAGAGCGAGGTCACCGACCGGACTGAGCAGGCACCCCGGAATACGACCTTGAACAGCCTGCGCGCCCTCTTTGACCAGGAGGGAGACGGCTTGCGGGGCGCCGAGCACGCGTATTGCGGACTGCTGGCCACCCTGACGACTGAACAGGTGATCCTGGCCATGCTGCCGTCGACCACCCGACAGCTCCGGATCTCCTACGAGGCCCCAGAACTGGGCGCCCGGCCACCGACCAGGGGGTCACGCGTGTGGCTGCGATCGCGCGACTTCACCGCACGGTACGTCACCACCATCCCGGCGGACGTCGACTCATTCCATGTCACGGTGGCTGTGCCGGATGACATGGAGGTCCGTCATTTCATGATGGTCAGTGACGCCGACCAGAACGCCGCGGACGTCCTGCGGGCGGACATCGGTAACCTCGCCGGACTGCTCGAGCCACCGACCAGCCTCGGGGTCAACGCGGGGCTGTTGGCGCGCTTCGAAGCCGAAGGAATCCAGTCTCGACTCGCGGAGATCAGCCGACGGCGAGCCGAGGATCTCAACGACTACGTCGGCTACCTGTATCGGTTGCACGAGCGCGTGGCGCAGCCGCCCCCACGGTTTCCGACAGCCCGCCGCGCTGTGATCACGCTGGCAGATCTGATACGGACGACACCGGGCGGCAAACGGCTCGTCTCGTCATTCCAGCGCCTCGTCCGAGGCACGGCGGGGGGTCCGGACCTGCAGCCGGACGGTCCCGACGCCGACGCGCTCCGCTACGTGCTCGAACGTGTCTCGCGAGCGGAGCTGGGAAAGGACCTGCACCTTGACAACGATCCGCGGGAGAGCGCCGGCCACATCCAATGGCGCCGCCACGCCACCGGTCTGGGGCTGCCGTCCGACCAGGAGGTGAAGGCGTCGGTCTTCCTTTCACTAGGGGACTCCAGTCCGTCGGCGGCCGTGCAGGTGCTCGGCTTCACTGCGCTGAACCTGCTGCTGGTGGCCGGTCTGATCTTCGGCACCGCTTACGTCGGCACCGGTCAACTCGGCACCGCCAACGGCGGCGCGGCAGAGGGGACGGGGCAGTCGGAGGTGCTGGTCACGTTGCTGCTGCTGATCCCCGGCATCCTGCTCAGCCGGTTCGACCGCGCGCCCAGGAGGAGCGTGCTGTCTCGGATCCGCCGCTGGCCGCGGCGCATCGCTTGGCTGTCCGTCATCGTCAACAGCCTGCTGGCGCTGTGGGTCGTGGTCAGCCCCACCGGCTCGGTCCCGGCCGCTGACTCGGTGGCAGCCCTCACCACGCTCAGCGCCCTGGCCCTGCTGGTGACCCTCGCGGGCGCTCACGTGCTGCTGGGTTTCGCCGACAGCGCCACGCTGGTCCCGCCGTACGTCGGGATACCCGCCTGGCTTCGCAACGAGGTACGGATCACGCCGTTGGGAGCGGTCGCGCCACCTTCGGTGACGTTCGCGGAGCGGGCGGGTGACGTCGATGTCTAGTGCTCGGAGCTCGCCGACCTCATTGATCGGTGTCGCCTTGCGGACAACGGAGAAACCCGGGGTGGAGGTCGAGGTCTCCCACGTCTTCCCCCGGGTCGATGTCGTCGTCTCGGCTGCTGAGGTGTCGACCGCAGTTGCCGCCCGGCCACCGAAGACCTGGTCACTCGGCGAGACGTTCAGCTCGCAGGGTGCGGGCACGGCCCTGCATCTGCGCACCCGGCGGGTGTCCCCGGCACACCGGGTGGCCGGAATCGCCGGCACCACGGAGGTGACGGGTGTCGGCGAGGATTCCGCCGGGGATTGGCGCTACACGACCTGGTCGGGGATCTCACCAGGGGACCCGGACTTCCTGTTCGACTTCGCCGACAAGCTCGACGTGCTGCTGACCATGGCCCCGGACGGCTGGCACCCTTCCGCCGGCCAGGCCGCGATCCTCACCGAGGCCGTGGCCGAGGCGACCATGTGCGCGGGTGTTCGGGCGGCTCTACCCGTCACCTTCGTCAGGTCGCCGTCTGCCGGCTTCTCCGCGGCGCAGCTGCGGCGCCCGGTCGATGGCGACGACCCGACCCTGGCCCGTGGCGCCACGCTGCGCCTGACCGTCGGCCTGGACCGCGCCGACGAGGGGGCGAGGGTCACGCTGTTGCAATCCCTCACCGATTACGCCGGCCGCAGGGGCTTCGGCTTGCGAGTGGCCGACCGGCGCTACGGGACGATCAGTGGCAAGTGGATCGTGCTGCAGAGAATTGATCCCAGAGTCCTGGAGCGCACGACGGCAGAGGCGAACGAGCGCGCCGCTCCGCTCGGGTGGGAGCCCGACTCCGGCGACACAGCCCTGCTCACCGTCATCGGCCCGTCGCGTCAAGGATCCTTCGCCGCGGTCGCCGCGGCATTGGCCACCGCCGGTATCCAGATCAGGGCGGTGACGTGCCTGTCCTTGCAGGACCTGGCCTTTGTGCACGCCGAGGTGATCGTTCCCGGCGGCGACGGCCCGAGTACCGAGCTCAGATCGTTGCTGTCGCGCCAGG
>CAZEYA010000251.1:0-5091 GCA_964516515.1 uncultured Kineosporiaceae bacterium
GTCTTGGGGCGGTCTCGGGGCGGTCTCGGGGTGGTCTCGGGGCGGCCGGGATGCGGGCGTGGCAGACTGTCGTCGCCCTTATCACTGGAGGAGTCATGTTCGAAGCCGTGCATTCGGCCGCCGTCGCCCTTAGCGCCGCGGCTGCCACCGCGGAAGAGCCGTTCGCGCCGCGCGAACTCGTCATTCCTGAGCTCGGGTTCGCTGCTATCTCCGCTGCCTTCTTCGGCGTCCTGCTGCTGATCACGTACTCCTTCCGTGCGGTGGCTCACCGCCGGTGACAGGCGCCGCGTCACCCACCACACCCCGCCGTCGACGGCTGGGGGTCATGGGTGGGACGTTCGACCCCATTCACCACGGCCACCTGGTCGCGGCCAGTGAGGTGGCGCACCGGTTCGAGCTCGACGAGGTGGTTTTCGTCCCGACCGGTATGCCATGGCAGAAGAACCCGGCTTCGGTGACGACTGCAGAGCATCGGTACCTCATGACAGTCATTGCGACGGCATCCAACCCCCGTTTCAGCGTCAGCCGCGTCGACATCGACCGGCCGGGTCCGACGTACACGGCCGACACTCTGCGTGACATCGCGCGGTTGAACCCGGACGCGGAGCTGTTCTTCATCACCGGCGCCGACGCCCTTGCCGCGATCGCGTCATGGAAGGACATCGAGGAACTGCGCCGGCTGGCCCGTTTCGTGGGGGTCAGCCGCCCTGGGCATCGCCTGACACAGGGCCCGCTGCCCGCGGACCGCGTCAGCCTGCTGGAGATCCCCGCCCTGGCGATCTCCTCCAGCGACTGCCGTGACCGTGTCCGTCGGGGCGCACCGGCCTGGTATCTGGTACCCGACGGTGTCGTGCAATACATCGCCAAGCACCACCTGTACGTCTCCGAGGAGTCGAGCCGTCCGGAGACCGAACCAACTGGTGCCTTGATCAATGCTGGAAGGGTGGACAGCGATGAGCGGGTATCCGCCTGAGGTCCCCGGCGTCACGCAAACCGGTGTGCAGCGTGCCCTCGGCGAGCGCCGGCGCCGACGGATGGCCGAGCGGGGTGGTCACGTCGATCTCGATGCCACGATGTCGTCCTGGCCGACCCCCGACCCGCCGTCGCGGCCCCGGCCCGTGGTGCGACCGCGACGGTCGATGCCGGGAGCGGCCGAAGGCCCTGTGCTGCCGCCACCCGCAGCCCTGGCGATGCTCGACCTGGCCGAACACGCGCCGGCCCCGCCGCCCATGGCCAACGACATAGCGGCGGGATCACGCCGGGCACGCCGCGGCGACACGGGCACTATGCCGCCGGTCCGGCCCAGCGGCGACAGCTCGGCAGTCGCACTGGCGCCGCGGGGACCCGCCGCCAGGACCGCTGTCCAGGTGAACGCGCCGCCGCTGCCGCAGGAACCCGTTCGCCGGCCGCTGCCGCAGGGACCCGTTCACCGGACGCCGCCGCAGGGACCCGTTCACCGGCCGCTACCACCGCAGGTGCCCGCCCCGCCGATGAGTCCGGCCGAGACAGACCCGTTCGCTCGCGGCGAGGCCGCGGACCGGCAGCCCTTCACCCGGGTGCCCCCGCCGGAGCGGCCCAGCGTGCCGAGGGCGCGCCGAGGGGCGGAGCCGGACGTGTCCCGCCCGAAACCTGAGCCTCGGGTGAATGCCCCCACAGCGACCCGCAGGGCCGCCGCCACGGAGGTCGAGGGCAGACCGCCCCCCTTCCAGGCGGCATCATCGGAACTCGGTCCCACGACCCCGTTCGGGGCCCCTGGCCAGGTAAGAGCAGAGTCGGCCGCACCTGCGGCCACGCGGGCGCGTCGGGGCGGAGCTACGCAAGCGGTCCCCGACGAGCCGTCGCGCAAGCCGTTCTGGCGCCGCCGTGACGTTCTCATCGGCCTTGCCATTCTGGTGTCGGCCGCGGTCGTGGCGGTGGCCGTGTTCATGCTCCGCTCGCAGCCCCAGGTCTCCGGAGCCCTGCTGCCACCCAGTGACGCGCCCCGCCAGGACACCGCTCTGGTCAGCGTGCTCGGCGACGACGGAACGATCGCCCAGAGCGCACTGCTGGCGCTGGACGACAATGCGTTGACCTCGCTAGCCGTGCCTGGTGACCTGCTGATGACGGTCTCCGATGCGGGGGAGGTCACCCTCGGCGGGAGCGTCAAGATCGATGCAGGGGCACCCGACCGTGGCATCGAGGACACCCTCGGCGTCCGGGTCGACGGCAGCTGGGTGCTGGACCGCGCCGCGCTGGCCGACCTGGTGGATGCCTCCGGTGGTGTGGTACTGGACGTCGCGGCGCAGATCACGGCCGGTGACGTCACCATTCCAGCGGGGCCGGCGCAACGGCTCACCGGGACGCAGGCCGGGGTCTACGCGTTGGCCGCGGTGGAAGGCGAGACGCCCGATGTCGCGGTCGCGAGGTTCAATCAGGTGATCCTCGGACTGCTCGCGGTGATGCCGACGGACAGCGAGCGGGTCACGCAGCTCATCAGCGCGACCGAGCGCAACACCGCTACCACCATCACTTCCGAACTTCTCACCCGGATCATCGCCGGGTCCTCACAACGCATAGCGGCCGACCGGGCGACGCCCGAGACCGTTCCCATCGCGGCGCCGGGCGCAGGCGAGACGTCGGTCATCCTCGACATCGCCGGGATGGCGCAAATGGTCGCCGGTGAGCTTGCGGGCGCGCAGCTGCCGGTGTCGACGGTCGGTCCGTTGCGGGTGTCCGTGCAGAACGCCGACGGTACCGACGGGTTGGTGACGACGGCCCGGGATCGCCTGGTGGCGGGCGGTTTCCGCTATGCCGGCGGTGGCGAGGCGCAGGATCTGGGTGCCGTGACCTCGGTCGTGCTGGTGCCGACGGACACGCCCGAGAACCGGGCGCGCGGGCAGGCCGTGGCGTCCGCGCTCGGTCTGGGCGCGGACTCCCTCGCCGTGCTGCCGCCGGAGCAGAGCGCAGCCGACCTCGACATCATCGTCGTTCTCGGCCGAGACTTCGCCGACCTAGAGTCAGGACAGGGCACATGACCGCGACCGAGCACGCCGTATCTCTGGCGACAGCGGCCGCGCACGCCGCGTCGGACAAACTGGCCATCGACATCGTCGCCATCGACGTCAGTGATCGGCTGGCCATCACCGATGTCTTCCTCATCGCGTCCGCCTCGAACGACAGGCAGGTCAAGGCTGTCGTGGAAGCTGTCGAGGACAAGTTACGCGAGGCGGGGTCACGGCCACAGCGGCGTGAGGGCGAGCGCGACGGCCGCTGGGTGCTGCTGGACTACGCAGATGTCGTGGTGCACGTTCAGCACGTAGAAGAGCGGGCGTATTACGGCCTGGAGCGACTGTGGAAGGACTGCCCGCTCCTGGAGTTGCCCGAAGACGCGCGGGGCCGCCCGGCGGGCACGGTGGACGCGGTGCCGCAGGACGAGTTGATCGGCGGCATGCCACCTTTCCGACCTTGACCCCGCGGCGCGCCCCACCGTCTTATGGTTGATCCATGGCCGGACCTGGAATGCTGATCCTCCGGCATGCGCAGTCGACGTGGAACGTCGAGCGACGCTTCCAGGGTCAGTCCGATCCGCCGTTGAGCGAGCTGGGTCGCGACCAGGCGGCCGATGCTGGCCGGCGCCTGGCGCCTCGTCTCGACGGGACCCCGATCCTGCTGCTCTCCAGCGACCTGCTGCGGGCCTCACAAACCGCCGACGCCATCGCTGGGGCGCTGGGGGTGACGCCCACAGTCGATCCCGCGTTGCGCGAGGTGGCCGGGGGAGCGTGGCAGGGGCTGATGCGGCCGGCGATCGAGGCGGGATGGCCGCATGAGTACCGCCGGTGGCTGGCAGGTGAGGACATCCCGTGGGGTGGCGCTGAACGGCACAGCGAGGCGGGCATCCGGGTCGCGAAGGCGTTGCGGCACTGGGCGGACGAGGCCATCGCGTCCAACCGGGCGCTGGTCGCGGTGGGGCATGGCGGGAGTATGCGGGCGGCGATGTCGGACCTGCTCGGCTGGGACGACGCCTACCGGGTCCTGGCCCCGCTGGAGAACGTGTCGGCCGTCGAGCTGACCAACCCCGGCGAGGACGGGCGGTGCCGGCTCGTGCGGTGGAACGCCTCTGTCGTCGGCTGAGGCTGTTGGGGCGCTCTGGTCCGGGTTGGCGTCCCCGTGGCGCAGATGGACGCCCGCCTGCCCTACAATCGTGCACTCCGGGGCTGTAGCGCAGCTGGTAGCGCACCTCCATGGCATGGAGGGGGTCAGGGGTTCGAATCCCCTCAGCTCCACCCGGTTAGACGAGAGTGAATGCTGTCCGCCCCTTGCTGGCCTAAGGAAGGCCTTGCTGACTTTCGTGGCAGGAGAAGGTCCTCAACCTGCGGGGATCGCCATGATGGTCGCCTCTGCATCTGCGGAGGGCTGCGGTACGGCCTCGCCTAGTTCCCGCAGCAGCTCCAAGTGCTCGGCCATGGCGTCTTGCATGAGTTGCTCAGTCTCCGCACGGCTCTCACCTGCGGCGACCACGCCTGGAACATCCGGGCTGCAGGCGGAGTACCCAGACTGTTCGTCGCCTTCGAAGACGACCACGTATCCGGTCATCGTTGCTCCTTCCGTAGCCCTACCTGCCTCAGGATGCTCGCTCGGTCCCTGGCTTCAAAGGTGGCGCTGGGTTTCCCGGCCACAGTGACCAGACCAGGCTTGGCGGGGTGCGTGTAGTGCCGATGTGAGCCCGTGATCCGCTTGAGCTGCCACCCGTCCGCTTCCAGGAGCGCGATCACCTCGGTCACCTTCAGCGGCATGGTCTCAACCCTCCCAGATCGGTCCGACACGCCACCCGTGCCTGCTCAGGCAACAGTCAGCAGATCGTCAGCAGACCAGGCGGTAAACGACGTGACACGACGACGTACACGCGGAGAAGGTCGCACCCCAGGCGATGTGCCGTGTCGGGCGGCTACTCGCGGCGAGGGATGGCATGGAGGGGGTCAGGGGTTCGAATCCCCTCAGCTCCACCCGAGGTGCACGTGCGCGAACCGCCGTCCCGTGACGGGGCGGCGGTTCGTCGCAACGATTGCCGGCACTTCGCGAGGGCCGATTGGGACCCGAAAGACGGGCGTCGCG
>CAZEYA010000252.1:0-2497 GCA_964516515.1 uncultured Kineosporiaceae bacterium
TTTGTCGACAAAGGGGCGGGCCGGCGCCCGCCGGCGGCCCCCTTTGTCGACAAATGGCGGAGGTGGGAAGGGCGGGAATGGCGGGAATGGCGGGAAGGGCTCACCATGCGGGCCTGCCACTTGGCCGGGCCAGGGTGAGGAAGTGGGCCGGGTTGTCGACCCAGATCCGGCGCATCGGCCCCTCCCCGAGGGTCTGGAGCAACCGGGCGCCGAGCGATGTCCGCAGCGCAGCCAATCCGGGCGACCCGCCGAGCACAGCCCATAGCGAACGGCGGGCGCCGTCGGTACCCAGCAGCACCTGTTCGGCCCAGCCTCCCTCCACGGCGGCGACGACGAGCGCCGCGGTAGCTTCTGGCGTGCGAATGCCCTGGTCATAGACCACGCGGACGCCCATGCCAAGCAGCTCACGGTGGTAGCCGAGGTCGGTCACCTTGTCGGTGTGCGACACCATCACGCGCTCGGCAGGCACGCCCAGCGAGGCGAATAGCGCCACCTGCTCGACAGCTCCGGTGCCACCCTCGCAGTGGGTGATGACGGGAGCACCGGTCCACTGCGAGGCGAGCGCGGCGGCCTCGAACGTCCGGCGGTCCCGCGGACTCGGCCCGCCGTCGCTGCCCGCCACCTTGATGATTCCGGCGCGGTGCGGGGTGCGGCGCACCACCGGACCGCAGTAGTCCAGTTCGTCGACGCCCTCGGTGATATCCGCCTCGAAGAGCCGTGCCAGCCCCTCGATGTCGAGCAGTTCACTCCAGTGACGTTCGCCGTAGTACCGCGCGTGGTGCAGGCCGGTCGCCACGACCACGTGGACCCCGCTGCGTCGGCTGATCTCGGCGAGCTTGAGCACATTGCGGCCGCAGTCAGCAGGCATCGCGTCGATCACCGCCGTGACACCGTCGGCCTGGCACGGCACGAGTTCCGCGACGGCGTCCTCGACGCTCTGCAACGAGATCTCCGGATTGATGATCTTAGCGACGTTGCCATCGATGACCAGATGCTCGTGGGCATACGTGACGCCGAGATCGCGCGCCGCGATGTCGCCGAGCACGGTGCGAACAGCAGTACCGGTCATGCCAGCACCCCGCCGTCAGCACCCAGCGTTGCCTGCAGCACGTCGACCGGAACGTCCCGGGGCGCGGCCGACGCCGACACCGCCAGTGCCGCTGCCGTTCCCGCCGCCTGGCCCATCGCCATGCACTGTGCCATGGAGCGGATCGAGGCGTGGGCGTCGTGCGTGGCCGAGAAGCATCGTCCTGCCACGAGGACATTGACCGCGTCGCGCACGATCAGCGTGCGGTACGGGATGCCGACGACCTCGCCGTCAGGCAGGTAGTGCCAACCGGTGCCGGAGCCCGAGCGACCGTGGTGGTCCTCGATCGGCGCACCGCAGAGCCCGATCTGGTCCTCGAACTGCCGCGCGGACAGCACGTCGTCGCGGGTGACGCGGTAGTCGCCGTGAACCCGGCGGGTCTCGCGCACCCCGATCTGGGTCGACATCGCCGCCAGGCTCGCGCCGGCATAGCCAGGCACCCGGTCGACCAGGAAACGGACGTACTCCATCGTCTGGCGCCGCCCCGCCATCTCCGCGGCGCTGAGGAACGTCGGGTCGGTGGCGTTGACCACCCTCGGCCCGGCCCCGTGACCGCCCTGCAGGTCCGCGACGCGGGTGAAGGAGTCGATGCGTGTCATCACGGTGGCGGTCATCCCCGCGACCGGGGTGATGTGGTCCGAGCCCTCCCGCCTGGGCAGGTCGTAGTCGCCTGAGTCTGCTGCCTGTGCCATCAGGGCGTGGAGCTGGTCCTTGCCGATCGTCCGCCGGGCCGCCATGTCGACGTTGACGAGCCGGAAAGTCGTCGTCAGCGTCTGCGCCGGCTCCAGCTCCCCCGCCAGCTCGTAGCCGAAGCCAGCGAAATGGCACAGGTCGGCATCGCCCGAGGTGTCCACAGCGACGTCACAGGTCACCCGGGCCAGGCCCGCCTTGGTGGCGAGCAGCAGCCCGCTCACCCGGCCGTCGTCCACATCGACGTCGACGAGCATGGCGTGCAGCAGGACCGTCGCCCCCGAGGCGGTCACCAGGTCCTCCCACACCACCTTCAGGTGCTCGGCGAGGTACGTGACGCCGGTTCCGGCGCCGTATGTGTTGGGCCGCTCGATCACCGCGCCCAGCGCCCGCAGCCCGGCGACCACCTGGTCGCCGATGCCACCCACTACCTTCCGCGGTGTCGATCCGGGCAGGTAGAAGCCGTAGAACGTGTCGAGAACGGCGGTCGAGACCCCGCCCAGGAACGGCAGCTTCTCCACCAGCAGCGTCCGGGCGCCACCGCGGGCGGCCGCGATCGCCGCGGTGCTGCCCGCCGAGCCGGAGCCGACCACCACCACGTCGAAGTGACCGAGTCCGACTGGTTGTCTAGACATGAAGACTTCTTATCACACCGAAACGCTACCGAGAGACCGGATGACCCGATCGCAGATCGGCTTGGGCGCGATGCCGCGGCGGCGG
>CAZEYA010000252.1:2597-5059 GCA_964516515.1 uncultured Kineosporiaceae bacterium
GGCGACAGAGCACAACGGTGACGGACCACTCGGCGATGTCGATGACATCCAACGTCGACGTTCCTCCGCGGGGTGGGCCCGACGGACAGTGCCAGCCGGGTTCGGCGGAGGTGGCAATACTTCATGGCGCGATGTATCGCTGCCCGTCCGATGGCACCCGACATCTAGTCGTAAGATTTCTCGGGTTGCTCCGGCGACAGTGGGATGCTTGGGTCGGTGGAATGGAACTCCGTCACCTACGGTCCTTCGTCGCGCTGGCGGAGGAACTACATTTCAGTCGAGCGGCGGCACGTGTTCCGATGGCGCAACCCGCCCTCAGTCACCACATCAAACAACTCGAGCGGACGGTCGGTGCACGGTTGTTCGACCGCGCGGCGGTCGCGCGGTGAGCCTGACGGCCGCGGGTGAACTGTTCCTGCCCCACGCCCGGGCGACCCTGCGGCACGCCGAGCAGGCTTTGATGGCGGTTCGCGACCAGGTGAGCGGGGTCACCGGGCACCTCCGGCTGGGCGTCTTCGCCAATGGCGCGGCCGAGCTCACCGCCCCGCTGCTGGCGGCCTTCCGCTCCGCCCGGCCGCGGGTGGAGATCTCGGTGGTCGAGTTGAACCTGCTGCAGCAGGTATCCGAACTCGCCGAGCACCGGGTCGACGTCGCCCTGATCCGCCCGCCGGTCCGTCGACCTGGACGAACTACTGGCGGCTGACCGACCGGCGAGGCGGCCACCCCGTGCGTGAGGTCGGTCCGGGCGACGTGCGGACTATCACGGAGCTATGGCACGCCGTCCTCGTCCGGGATTGCGTCACGACGACCGCGGCATCGATCGCACGGTACTACCCGTTCGCCGGCCTGCGTTTCGTGCCGCTGGCCGACGTCGATGCCTGCGAGACGGCCGTAGCGCTGCGAAATGGGGAGCCGGATCCCCTCGTGGATTTCTTCGTCTCGACGGCGAAACGCGTAGCGAGGCAACGGGCGGGCATACTTCACGGTGACCTCTCCTTGATCGGCTGACGCCGTCGGCGGACCGTCATTTCTTACGATCCGATGACCGAAGTGTGTCATCGGTGTCGCCATACATATAGCGCGATAGCGAATCGGTCTTGGACGCGCGGGGCGGCCTGTGGTGAAGTCGCGAGAGCGACAAACACCACATAGGCGTTGTCGCTCCAACTCCTATCAGAAAGGTCCATCAGTGACCTCACGTCGTATCGCGGGCGGCGGCGCAGCCGCTGTCGCCGCGCTGGCCCTCCTCGTGCCGCTGGCCGGCCACCTACCGGCCCAATCGGCAACTGTCGCCGCACCGGCCCCGGCCGCGCCCGCGCCACCCAACACGCCCGACCCGTGCGTCGCCCCCGGCAACATCGGCACCAAGGTGACCGCGAAGTACAACGGGGTGCCGCCCTCGTCCCAGGACCCCAGGCTTGTGGGGCCCACCCAACTGATCAAGAGCGCTCAGATCGGCGAGTGCGGCGGGCCGATCACCCTGCCGCTCTACGAGGGACGCATGAAGAACGGCACCCCCGTCTGGTACGTGCTGACCGACACCACCGACCAGGGAAACGCCCTCGCCCTCGGCCTGAACTTCTCCTCGAAGCTGGCGTACGCGGACTCACCCAGTGTCGATGATGCTCGGCGAGGCCGAGACCGTGACCGCGACGCCGTGCGCTCGGCCACTCAGGCGGCCGACGGGACACTGATCTTCGAAGGCGGCAAGGTCGACTTCAAGCCGGTCCGCAGGATCGAAGGCGACTCGTCCCCGCCGTCGGTGGCCGAGCCGGGCTCGATCGGCGACTCCTGCTACTCCCCGCTGGTCAAGGTCACCAACGCCGGCGGTCACATCTACAACGCTCCCGTCGTCGCCTTCGGGTCGACCCCGGAACAGCTCGCGCCGTTCTGCGAGGGCACCCCGGACTACACGATCGTCCACGACAAGGTGCTCTCGATCTGTCCGGAGGAACTGGGCAACGGCGCCACCGGTGGCACCGTCACGGTGAAGTCCACGCTCGGGTTCAGCTTCGCCCGGCCGGTGGTCTATGCCAGCTTCGACTCCAACGATCCCGTGGGCGCCACCCTGGAGGAATCGACGCTGGCCCCTCGGCTGAGCCAGCTCGGCCTCAGCCGTGACGACTCGGTCTTCAGTGCGGTGGAGCGGCTGTTCGCCTTCGCCAACGGCCCGACCGGCGTGGACAACCCGCAGCGGCAGGGACTGGACAGCGCGATCAAGGGCGAGGGCGGTCCGCTCAACGTCTTCGGCGGCATCCCCACCCTCGCGCTGGACTACAGCCCGATGTGGGACCTGCAGCTGGGCGCCTGGACCCAGGGGGCCATCGACAAGGGTTACCGCTCCCGCGAGACGGAGGAGTTCGCCATCCTGGGCCTGGTCGAGGACGGGTGGATCACCGGCCCCGGCGGCGCCCCCTACGGTTCCAGCGGAGTGATCATCAACTGCCCGGTCTTCGCCCGGC
>CAZEYA010000253.1:0-5027 GCA_964516515.1 uncultured Kineosporiaceae bacterium
GCCCGGCCCCACACCGCCCAGCGCGCGCGCCGACTGACAGGTCACCAGGTGCACGTCGAGCACCTCAGCGTGGCGGACTATCGCAGCTATCCCGCGGCGGATCTCGCGTTGGCTCCCGGAGTGACGGTGCTGCTGGGCGCCAACGGCCACGGCAAGACCAACTTGCTGGAGGCCGTGCACTACGTCGCGACGCTGGCCAGTCACCGGGTTGCGCTCGACGCACCCCTGGTCCGCCGCGGCGCCGAGCGTGCCGTCATAAGAGCCCGGATCCGCCGCGGCGAACGCTCGGCGACCACGGATGTCGAGATCTCCACGGGTAGCGGCGTCCGGGTACAGATCAACCGGGTTGCGGTGCCCCGGCCGCGGCGCTCACCCGGGTTGTTGCGGGTGGTGACCTTCGCACCGGAGGACCTGGCGGTGGTGCGCGGAGACCCCGAGGGGCGCCGCAGGTTCCTCGACGAGCTTCTCGTCACCCGCTCGCCCCGGTTCGCCGGCGTCCGGCTGGACTACGAGCGGATCGTGCGGCAGCGTTCGGCGCTGCTGAAGTCCGCGCGGGCCGCGTCGTCGGCTGCGAGGCCCGGTGTCACCGCGACGCTGGATGTTTGGGACGCTCACCTGGCGGAATCGGGCGCCGACCTGCTGTGCGGCCGGCTGGAGGTGCTGGCCGCCCTCACCCCGTTCCTCCGTGGTGCATATGCCGAGGTGTCCGGCCAGCCGGGCGCGGCCGACGTCTCCTACGTCGCGCGCGGCCTCGGCGGTGGTGACGGCCCGGACGACGGCGGCGGGGTTGCGGGCCGTGACGAGGACCGAGGGCAGGGACGTCCGGACGAGGTAGCCGTCGGGGCCGCCGCGGCCGAGTCGCCTGATCGGGAGGCGCTGCGCCAGGCATTGTTGGCGGCCGCCGCCGGCCGCCGCCAGGACGAGATCGATCGCGGCAGCAGCCTGGTCGGCCCGCACCGCGACGACGTCCTGCTGCAGATCGGTGGCATGCCCGTTCGGGGCTATGCCTCACACGGCGAGTCCTGGTCGATGGCGCTGTCCCTGCGACTGGGCGCCTTCGACCTGCTGCGCAGCGACGGTGAGATCGACGCCGAACCGGTCCTCATCCTCGACGACGTCTTCGCCGAGTTGGATTCCCAGCGCCGAGGCCACCTGGCGCGCCGGGCCGCGACCGCCGAGCAGGCGCTGATCTCCGCTGCGGTGGCCGCGGACGTGCCCGACCTGCTGACCGGCGCCACGTTCCACGTCAGCCGTGACCCCAAGACAGGGGACTCCGCCATCTCACCCGGGCCACAGTGACGCCGTGACCCCACGCCGATGTCGATGCGCCGCTGTCGCGGCGATGATGTCGTGGTGAGCGAGTCTCGTGCCGAGCCTCCCGTGCCATCGCCCGCGCAACAGCCATTGGTGCCGGCCGGCGACGTCGACGACGCCCCGGACGCCGTCGACCAGGCGTGGCGCCGGGCGGTCGCGGCCGCCGGCGTGCGGGGCGCGTCCCCGGGTGCCAACCAGCGCGGGGCTCGCAAGGCGTGGAAGCCCACCCGCCGCGCCGGTCAGCCGGATTTCGCCGGGGACACCGCGACCAGCGGCGCCGGTCCGGGCGCGCGAGACCCGCTGCTCCTCGGCGAGCTCACCACCTCGTTGATCAATCACGAAGGCTGGCAGCACAAGATCACAGTCGCCGGCGTGATGGGCCGCTGGGCCGAGGTCGTCGGGGAACAGATCGCGCAGAGCTGCCGCCCCGAATCCTTCACTGACGGCGTGCTGGTGGTGCGGGCCACGACGACCGCGTGGGCGACCCAGCTGACATACATGACCGGCGATCTCGCCCGGCGAATGGCCGACGTGGTGGGTGACGGCGTCGTGGACCGGGTCGAGGTGGTCGGCCCCACGGCGCCGTCGTGGCGGCATGGGCGGTTGCGTACGCCCTACGCCCGTGGGGCCCGTGACACCTACGGGTGACGTGGGTCCCTACGCCCGTAGGGGTCAATCCCGCGGACGGCGCCCAGAGATGTCCCCAGCCGCGTGCGACGGCCCGCAGAACCCTGCGAAACGGCTAGACTGTCGTGTCATCCACCTCGAAGGAGCCAATCTCTTGGCTGATCAGCCGCGCGCCGACGCTACCGAGACCAGCAACGGCAACCCCGCACTCGCCCCAGGTGTAGCAGAGTCGGCACTTCCCGCTTCAGCGGTCCCCGAGATACTGGAGGCGATTTTCGACGCCTCACGCGGCGCCGACGGCTACGGCGCAGGCGATATCACCGTGCTGGAGGGACTGGAGGCCGTCCGCAAGCGCCCCGGCATGTACATCGGTTCCACCGGCCCGCGTGGGCTGCACCATCTGGTCTACGAGGTGGTCGACAACTCCGTCGACGAGGCGCTCGCCGGGTACTGCACCGAGATCGACATCACGCTGCAGGCCGATGGTGGGGTGCGGGTTGTCGACGACGGCCGCGGCATCCCCGTCGACATCGTCGAGTCCGAGGGCCGGCCCGCTGTCGAGGTGGTGCTGACGGTGCTGCACGCGGGCGGGAAGTTCGGCGGCGGCGGGTACTCGGTGTCGGGTGGCCTGCACGGCGTCGGCGTCAGTGTCGTCAACGCACTGTCGAGCCAGCTGGACGTCGTGGTCAAGCGGGAGGGGCATGTATGGCGGCAGTCCTACCGTCACGGCGTGCCGACCGGCCCGCTGGAGCGCGGTGAGGAGACCGAGCAGACGGGGACCACCGTCACCTTCTGGCCCAGCGAACAGACGTTCGAGAGCGTCGAGTTCGACGCCGAGACGCTGCGGACCCGGCTCCAGCAGATGGCCTTCCTCAACAAGGGGCTGCGGCTGACGCTGACCGATGCCCGGCCGGTGCACCCGCCGGAGCTATCCGACCCGTCACACGCCGGGATCGAGCACGCTGGCGAGTACCCGGGTCAGGTCACGGGCGAGGTCGGTGAGCAGCCGACGGCCAACGGTGGCCCGGCCGGCAGCGGCGCGGCGCCCGCGGCGCCACGCACCGACAGCTACCGCTACGACGGCGGCCTCGTCGATTACGTCGCACACCTCAACAAGGCCAAGAGCTCTGATGCCATCCACGCCGAGATCATCGCCTTCGAGACCGAGGACACCGATCGCCACCTGGGGCTGGAGGTGGCGATGCAGTGGACCACCTCCTACAGCGAGAGTGTCCACACCTTCGCCAACACCATCAACACCCGCGAGGGCGGCACACACGAGGAGGGCTTCCGGGCGGCGCTGACCGGATTGGTCGGGCGCTACGCCGAGGCCAACAACCTGCTGAAGAAGGACGAGAAGCTGACCGGTGAGGACGTCCGCGAGGGCCTCACGGCGGTGATCTCGGTCAAGTTGGCCGAGCCGCAGTTCGAAGGCCAGACCAAGACCAAGCTCGGCAACACCGAGGTCAAGTCCTACGTGCAGAAGGTCGTCGGCGAGAGTCTGGGAGATTGGTTCGCCAGTCACCCTCGTGATGCACGAGAGGTGATCCGCAAGGCTCAGCAGGCCGCGGCCGCTCGGGTGGCGGCTCGCCGGGCCCGCGAGGCGACGCGGCGAAAGGGGCTGCTGGAGTCCGGTGGCATGCCCGGAAAACTCAAGGACTGCCAGACCACCGACCCGGCCCGCTCGGAGGTCTTCATCGTCGAGGGCGACTCGGCCGGCGGTTCGGCGATCCAGGGCCGCAACCCCGATACTCAGGCGATCCTTCCGATCCGCGGCAAGATCCTCAACGTCGAGAAGGCGCGGCTGGACCGGGCGCTGGGCAACATCGAGGTGCAGAGCCTCATCACCGCGTTCGGCACCGGCATCGGCGAGGACTTCGACATCACGAAGCTCCGCTACCACAAGATCGTCCTGATGGCGGACGCCGACGTCGACGGGCGGCATATCCGGACCCTGCTGCTGACCCTGTTGTTCCGGTACATGCGTGGCCTGGTCGAGGCCGGTCACGTCTACCTCGCGCAACCCCCGCTCTACCGATTGAAGTGGACCAACGCCGCGCACGAGTACGTGTACTCCGACGCCGAGCGGGAGGACTTCACCGAGCGCGGAAAGGCTGCCGGGAGGCGGCTGCCCAAGGAGAACGGGGTGCAGCGTTACAAGGGTCTCGGCGAGATGAACTACACCGAGCTGTGGGACACCACGATGAACCCCGACACCCGCACCCTGCTGCGGGTCACCCTCGACGACGCAGCCGCAGCAGACGCCATGTTCAGCATCCTGATGGGCGACAACGTCGAGTCCCGCCGCAGCTTCATCCAGAACAACGCCAAGGACGTCCGATTCCTCGACATCTGAGCGTCGTCGCGCCAGACACGGCGCAACGACCTGCGCCGAGGCCGGGCTGTACACCAGAGGAGCCACCACGATGACCGAGACGCCGGAGTTCATCGACCGGATCGAGCCGGTGGACATCCAGCAGGAGATGCAGCGCTCCTACCTGGACTATGCGATGAGCGTCATCGTGTCCCGAGCGCTTCCGGACGTCCGTGACGGGCTGAAGCCGGTGCACCGCCGGATCGTCTACGCGATGTTCGACGGCGGATACCGGCCGGACCGGCAGCACTCCAAGTGCACCCGGATCATCGGCGACGTCATGGGGCAGTACCACCCGCACGGTGACTCTGCGATCTACGACACCCTGGTCCGCCTGGTGCAGCCGTGGGCAATGCGGTACCCGCTGATCGACGGTCAGGGCAACTTTGGCTCGCCCGGCAACGAGGGCGCCGCCGCCCCCCGATACACCGAGTGCCGAATGGCGCCCCTGGCGATGGAGCTGGTGCGCGACATCGGTGAGGACACCGTCGACTTCGCCCCCAACTACGACGGCCGCACCAACGAGCCCGTCGTGCTGCCCAGCCGCTTCCCCAACCTGCTGGTCAACGGCTCCGCCGGCATCGCCGTCGGAATGGCCACCAACATCCCGCCGCACAACCTGCGCGAGGTCGCCGACGGGGTGCAGTGGGCGCTGGAGCACCCCGTCGGCGACCTCGCGCAGGTTGTGCGGCGGGATGTTGGTGGCCATTCC
>CAZEYA010000254.1:0-5003 GCA_964516515.1 uncultured Kineosporiaceae bacterium
CTGGCGCTGCTGATCGACGAGGAGGGCGACCGCAGCCCCGCGGACGTCTTCATCTCGCAGAGCCCCGGCCCGCTGGGTTATCTCGACGGCAACGACCGGCTGCAGGCGCTGCCGCAGGACGTGCTCGACCTGGTGCCGGACACGGCGCGCGGCGGCGACGGCCACTGGGTGGGGCTCTCGGGGCGGATCCGTTGCCTGGTCTACAACACCGACGCGGTCAGCGAGGCGGATCTGCCGGACTCCGTCCTCGATCTGACCGATCCGCCCTACCGTGGCCGGGTGGCCGTCGCCCCTCCCAACGGGTCCTTCCAGGACTTCGTCACCGCACTGCGCGACATCGACGGTGATGCCGCGGCCGGGGACTGGCTGGCCGGCATGGCGGCCAACGAGAGCCCCGCCTACGCCAACAACACGGCGATCGTGCAGGCGGTGGCACGCGGCGAGGTCGACATGGGCCTGGTCAACCACTACTACAACGTCCGGCAACTGATCGAGGACCCTGGCAGCCCTACCGCCAACCATTTCTTCGCCGACGGCGACCTCGGCAACCTGTTGCTGGTGACCGGTGCGGCGACGCTGGACACCGCCGACGACACAGAGGTGGCAGCCGGGTTCATCCGGTTCCTGCTGGAGGCCGATGCCCAGACCTTCTTCAGCGACGAGACCTACGAGTACCCGCTGGCAGCGGGGGTGCAACCCGCAGTGGACCTGCCGCCGCTGGACAGCGTCGGCGTCGCCACCTTCGACCTCGACTCCCTCGGCGGCGGTTTGGCGCGCACCGAGGAACTGATCCGCGACAGTGGCATCGATACGAGCGGCTGAGACCGGCCGCGCCGCCGGGGCGAGGCTGGGTTGGGCGGCCGCTGTCGGGCTCCCCGCACTCGTCTTCGCCTTCCCGCTGCTCTACCTCGCCTGGTCCTCCCTGCGACTGGGCGGCGACCTGGCCGCGACCGTGGTCGACCCGCAGGTGCTGCGGCCGCTGGGCAACTCGCTGCTGCTGGCCGTCACCGTCTCGATCGCCTGCGCCGCGCTGGGCACCGCGGCCGCGGTTGTCGTGGCGCGCACCGACGTACTCGCTCGCCGCACCCTCACGGTGCTGCTGGCGATGCCGCTGGCAATCCCCAGCTTCGTGGGCGCCACGGCGCTGCTGACCGCGACCGGCCCGGGCGGGCTGGTGCCGTTCCTGCCCCGGCCGGACGGTTTCAGTGGCGCCTCCACGGTGCTCAGCCTGCTCAGCTACCCCTACGTCTACCTACCGGTGCTGGCCCGGTTGCGGGCAACCACACGCTCCGCCGAGGAGGCTGCCCGGTTGCTCGGCGCCGGCCCGTGGCGCAGCCTGGTGACGATCGTGCTCCCGCAGCTGCGCGGCTCGGTGGCGGCGGGCAGCTTGCTCGTCTTCCTGTATGTCCTCAGCGACTTCGGCGCGGTCGCCCTGCTGCGGTACGAGACGATCACCCGGGCGATCTTCTCGACCCGGCTGCTGGACCGGTCCACCTCGGTCACGCTCGGTCTGCTGCTCGCCCTACTGGCCCTGGCGGTGGCGGCGCTGGCGCGGCTGCCGGAGCGCGCGCCGCCCACCGCGGTGCGATCCTCCGCGGCGACGGCACTTCGCTTGGGCGCTGCGCGCTGGCCGGTGAGCGTGGCGGCATGGGGGATCGTGCTCGTGGCCCTGGTCCTGCCTGGCGCGGTGTTCGTCGTCTGGTCCGTGCGGGGCTCCGCCGGCCTGGGTACCGCGTTCGGCGGTCCTGGCGACGGGCTCGGCTTCCTGGCCGGCCCGGTGCTCAACTCCGCGACCGCCGCCCTGGCCGCCGCCGCTGCCGGCGCGGTGTTCGTGCTGCCGCTGGCCATCGCCTCCGTCAGGCACCCTGGCCGGCTCACTGCCGGCGCGAGCGCACTGGTCACCTCCGTGCTGGCCCTGCCCGGCCTGGTCACCGCGCTGGCCCTGGTGTTCTTCGCCATCGGCGCGCCCGGACCCCTGGGCCTGCTCTACCAGTCGTTCCCACTGCTGATCCTCGGCTATGTGCTGCACTTCGGCGCCCAGTCGCTGCGGGCCTCACAGGCGGCCGTGGCGGCGGTCCCCGGCCGACTGCACGAGGCGGCGCGGCTGCTGGGCGCCGGTGGGTGGCGTCGGTTCCGCACCGTCGATCTGCCGAGCATCGCGCCGGGGGTGCTGGCAGGCGCCGGGCTGGTGTTGTTGTCGACGCTCAAGGAGCTGCCGGCGACCGCCCTGCTGGCACCGATCGGGTTCGACACGCTGGCCACGACGATCTACTTCGCGGCCGAGGACGGCTTCTTCGCCGAGGTCGGCGTGGCCTCCCTGGTGCTGGTCAGCGTCTCGGCGGTGCTCACCTGGCTGCTGATCCTGCGGCCTCAGCTACGGAGCGCCAGCGGTGCTTCGGACGGCTGAGCCGAGCCCGCCGACGCGGGTCGAGGCCGTGTCGCCGGCGGGACTTGCCATGGGTATCGCCGCCGCCCTGGTGCTGCTTGCCGCCGCCGCCGGAATCGGGATGTCGGCCACTGCCGACGACCGGGTCACGGCCGACGAGCCGCAGTACCTGCTGACCGCGATCTCTTTGGCCCGTGACGGCGATCTCGACATCGCCGACGAGCTCGCCGATCGGGTGTGGCTGGAGTTCCATGCCTCACGGCTCCCGCAGCAGACGGAGCCTCGCGCCGACGGCTCGGAGCTCAGTCCGCACAACCCGCTGCTCCCGGTGCTGCTGGTGCCGCCGATCCTGCTTGGTGACCTCCTCGGAGTCCCGTCGTGGGTCGCTGCCAAGGCCGGGCTGGCCGCGCTGGCGGCGGTGCTGGCGGCCGTCCTGGTGTGGACGGCGATACGTCGCTTCGCCGTGCCCCCGCTGCCCGCTGCCGCCGTGATCACGGTGTTCGGCACGTCCCCACCGCTGTCGATCTACGCCACCCAGGTCTACCCCGAGCTGCCCGCAGCGCTCTGCGTCGCCGTGGCCGTCGCCGCGCTGACCCGCACGGACCTGCGATGGCGCCACATCGCGCTCGCCGGTCTGGCGATCGTGGCGATGCCGTGGCTGGCGATCAAATACGCCGCCGTCGCCGTCGTGCTGGCCGGCGGGTTGCTGTGGCGACTGCGCGCGCGGCCCTACCGGCTGCTCGGCATGGCAGCGACCTTGGCGCTGGCCGGGATCGGCTACGCCGCCTTCAACCGGGTCGTCTACGGCGGGTGGACGCCGTATGCCGCGGGAGATCACTTCGTCGGTGGTGAGCTGAGCGTGGTCGGCACCGACCCGGACTACCTCGGGCGGAGCCAACGGCTCCTGGGCCTGCTCGTCGACCGCGACTTCGGCCTGCTGGCGTGGCAACCGGCGTGGCTGCTCGCGGTCGTCGCGCTGGCCTGGGCGGCCTGCGGCGGCCTGCGCCGCAGCCCGGGCAGCGTCCCGGTCCCTATCCTGCTGGCCGTGGTTGGCGCGGGATGGGCCACGGCGACCTGGGTGGCACTGACGATGCACGGCTGGTGGTGGCCTGGACGCCAGGTCGTCGTGGTGCTGCCTGTGCTGGTCCTGCTGGTCGCCGCCTGGGCCGGTCACCACCGCAGTCGGCTGGTGGTCGCCGTACTGCTGGGCGGCGTCGGTGTCCTCTCCCATGCCGCCCTGGTCTGGGGCGCCAGCGGACCCGACCCCCGGCACAGCCTGGTGGTCGACTTCACCGAGTCGATCGCCCCCGGGTACCGGATGCTGCGCGCTCTGCTGCCGGATCTGGCCGACCCCTCGCCCTCGTCGACCGCATTGTTCGGGGGGTGGCTGGTCTTGGTGACGACAGCTGCCTGGCTCGGCTATTCCCACTCCCGACGGACCGGCACGACAACCGGACCGTCGACCGTCTCCAGCACCCGGATGCGGGCCCCGTAGACCTTGACGAGGAACTCGACGGTGAGCACATGGCAGGGCGGACCCTCGGCGACCACCAGTCCCTGGTCGAGCAGCACCAGTCGGTCGGCGTACTGCCCGGCCAGGGTGAGGTCGTGCATCGCCGCGACCACGGTCAGCCCGTCCTCGACCCGGAGCCGGTCGACCAGGTCGAGCACCGACTGCTGGTAGCCGATGTCCAGCGCGCTCGTCGGTTCGTCGAGCAGCAGCAAGCGCGGCTGCTGAACCAGGGCCCTGGCGAGGATCACCCGTTGCAGTTCACCGCCCGACAGCGTGGCCGCCTCGCGATGCGCGAACCCGGCAAGCCCCAGCCGGCCGAGCGCCACGCCGACCACGCGGTGATCGGTGCGGGTCTCGACCCCCCATGGCCCGAGGTGTGGCGTCCGGCCCAGCAGTACCAGGTCCGCGACGCTCGCCCCCGGTGGCACGACCGGTCGCTGCGGGACCAGCGCCACCTGCCTCGCGATCGCTCGGCGGGGGGCCGAGCGCGGGTCGAGGCCTACGACGTCGAGGCCACCGGAGACGACGGCGTCGCCACCGCGCCGTCCCAGCAGCCCCCCGAGGACCTGCAGCAGGGTGGTCTTGCCTGCCCCGTTGGGGCCGATGACCGCAACCCACTCCCCCGCCCGGACCTCGATGTCGAGCCCGGCGAGGACCTCGTGGCGGCCCCGGCTCAGCCGCAGCCGGTCGGTCCGCACCACGGTGCCCGCGGCGTCGGCCTCAGACATGGCGGCTGCCCGCCCGCCGCAGCACGAAGAGGAAGAACGGGGCGCCCACCAGCGCGGTGACCACGCCGATCGGGATCTCCGCCGGCGCCAGCGCACTGCGGGCCACAATGTCCGCGGCCATCAGGAAGGTGGCGCCGAGCACGATCGACAGCGGCAGAACGAGGCGATGCGACACGCCGAACAGCAAGCGCACCGTGTGCGGCACCACGATCCCCACAAAACCGATGAGGCCGGACACGCTCACCACGGCCGCCGTTCCCAGGGTGGCCGCCAGGATCAGGATGAGGCGGGTGCGCACCGGATCGACCCCCAGCGAGCCGGCCTCGACGTCCCCGACCGCCATCACGTCGAGGATGCGGCGGTGCGCCAGGATCAC
>CAZEYA010000255.1:0-5002 GCA_964516515.1 uncultured Kineosporiaceae bacterium
CCGGCTGGTCGTCACGCGGTCCCTGCGGCACATCGTCGCCCAGGTCGTCGACGACACCACGGGCCGCACGTTGGTCTCGGCGTCATCCCTGGAGGCCGACCTGCGCGTCGCCGGCTCCGACAAGACCGGCAAGGCCCGCCGGGTCGGCGAGCTCATCGCCGAGCGCGCGCTCGCCGCGGGCGTCGAAGCGGTCGTCTTCGACCGGTCCGGCAACCGATACCACGGCCGCATCGCGGCAGTCGCCGACGGTGCCCGTGACAAGGGCCTGCAGCTATGAGGAGTACTGCCATGAGAAGTGCTGACATGACACCGACCATCGCCACCCCGATGCCGGCCCCGGCTCACGACGGAAGGGGCTGCTGATGCCCCCCGTGCGTCGTGGACCCGGCGGCAGCAGCGGCGGTACAGGTACTGCACCCGGCGGGGGAGATGCCCGTGGCGCCGGCGAGGGCCGGGGTGACGGCCGCCGTGGCGGTCGTGACCGTGGGTCCGACAATCGTCGTGGTGACTCCGCCGAGCGGACTCAGTACCTCGAGCGCGTGGTGACCATCAACCGCGTCGCCAAGGTCGTCAAGGGCGGCCGCCGGTTCTCCTTCACCGCGTTGGTCATCGTCGGCGACGGTGAGGGGACCGTGGGCGTCGGCTATGGCAAGGCGAAGGAGGTGCCCGCCGCGATCAGCAAGGGTGTCGAGGACGCCAAGAAGAACTTCTTCAAGGTGGCCCGGTTCGGCTCCACCATCCCGCATCCCGTGCAGGGTGAGGCCGCGGCCGGCGTCGTGCTGCTGCGTCCGGCCTCGCCCGGCACCGGCGTCATCGCCGGTGGCCCCGTGCGCGCGGTGCTGGAGTGCGCCGGCGTGCACGACGTGCTGAGCAAGTCCCTCGGCTCCAGCAACGCGATCAACATCGTCCACGCCTCGGTGGCTGCGCTGAAGAAGCTGGAGCAGCCGGAGGCGGTGGCCGCCCGCCGTGGGCTGGCCCTGTCCGACGTGGCGCCCGCGGCGCTGCTGCGCGCCCGAGCGGCGGCTTCCTGATGGCGGGCGCGAGTGCGGCGAGGCCGGCGTCGAAGCGGCTGAAGGTGACGC
The DNA here is from genome assembly GCA_964516515.1 of uncultured Kineosporiaceae bacterium. Taxonomy (GTDB): domain Bacteria; phylum Actinomycetota; class Actinomycetes; order Actinomycetales; family JBBAYJ01; genus JANNOG01. The sequence continues at coordinate 1,083 of CAZEYA010000255.1, forward strand.
AGATCCGCAGCACCATCGGCGGTACCCACCCGCAGCGCGAGACCGTCAGGTCCCTCGGGCTCAAGCGGATCGGTGACGTCGTCGTCAAGGAAGACCGTCCCGAGATCCGCGGGATGGTTCACGCCGTGGCACATCTGGTCACGGTCGAGGAGGTGGAGTGATGGCAGGCGTCAGCACGCGCAAGACCGAGGAGACCCCCGCTACCCGCGACGAGCACGCGTTGAAGGTGCACCACCTGCGGCCCGCCCCTGGGGCCCGCACCGCCAAGACCCGGGTCGGGCGCGGTGAGGCCAGCAAGGGCAAGACCGCGGGCCGCGGCACCAAGGGCACCAAGGCGCGGTACCAGGTCTCACCGACCTTCGAGGGCGGTCAGACCCCGATGCACATGCGGCTGCCCAAGCTCCGCGGGTTCACCAACCGGTTCCGCACCGAGTACCAGGTGGTCAACACCGCCCGGCTGGCCGAGTTGTTCCCCGACGGTGGCACGGTGACCCCGGCCGACCTGGTGGAGCGCGGCGCGGTGCGCAAGGGCGAGCTGGTCAAGGTGCTCGGGAACGGCGACCTCGACGTCAAGCTCCAGGTCTCGGCGCACCGGTTCTCCAAGAGCGCCCGAGAGAAGATCACCGCTGCCGGCGGCAGTGTCACCGATATCTGACGAGGCCGTGACCGGGTGCTCGGGCGTCGCCCAGCGCACCCGGACGCGCCACGCAGCGGTGTTAGTGTCCGCATGAGCGCAGTCCGCCGTCTGCCGGTGCTGCACCGAACCGGTGAGGCTGGACCTTGCCAGGGCCCCGCCGGGGTTCGTGACAGGAGGTAATCGTGGTCAGCCTGGGCGCATTCGTGCGGGCGTTCCAAACCCCGGACCTGCGTAACAAGATTCTTTTCACGCTGGGGATCCTGGCGGTGTTCCGGCTCGGGTCGTTCGTGCCGACACCCGGTGTCGACTTCAGCAACGTGCGGCAGTGCGTCGCGCTGGCAGAGACCTCTGGGCTTTTCGGCCTGCTCAACCTGTTCAGCGGCGGTGCGCTCCTGCAGCTGTCGATCTTCGCGCTCGGGATCATGCCCTACATCACGGCGAGCATCATCGTGCAGCTGCTGACGGTGGTCATCCCGCGGTTCGAGGAGCTGAAGAAGGAGGGCCAGAGCGGGACGGCCAAGCTCACGCAGTACACCCGCTACCTTACGATCGCCCTGGCCATCCTGCAGTCGACGACGTTCGTTTCCCTCGCCCGGACCAACGCGATCTTCGGTGGCGTCGACTGCCCGCCCGTCGTGCCCGACGATCGCATGATCATCATCGTCATGATGATCATCACGATGACAGCTGGCACCGGACTCATCATGTGGCTCGGTGAGCTGATCACTTCCCGCGGAATCGGCAACGGCATGTCCCTGCTGATCTTCACCTCGATCGCGGCGACGTTCCCCAGCTCGCTGTGGCAGATCGCCCAGGAGCGCAGCATCGAGACGATGCTCATGGTCATCGCGATCGGCCTGGTCGTCGTGGCCCTGGTCGTCCTCGTCGAGCAGAGCCAGCGGCGCATCCCGGTGCAGTACGCCAAGCGCATGGTGGGGCTGCGCACGTACGGCGGCACCAGCACCTACATCCCGATGAAGATCAATCAGGCCGGCGTCATCCCGGTCATCTTCGCGTCGTCGATGCTCTATCTGCCCGCGCTGATCTCGCAGTTCGACCGCACGTCGCCCTGGGCGGCATGGATCGACCGATACCTCACCCGGGGCGACCATCCGCTGTACATCGCGCTGTACTTCGGCCTGATCATCTTCTTCACGTACTTCTACGTGGCCATCACCTTCAACCCGGAGGAGGTCGCCGAGAACATGCGCAAGTACGGCGGCTTCATCCCGGGCATCCGGGCCGGCCGGCCGACCGCGGAGTACCTGGACTACGTGCTCGCCCGGTTGACGTTCCCCGGGTCGATCTATCTGGGGCTGGTGGCCCTGATCCCCTTGATAGCCCTGATCCTGATCGGGGCCAACCAGAACTTCCCGTTCGGCGGCACCAGCATCCTGATCATCGTCGGTGTCGGTCTGGAGACGGTCAAACAGATCCAATCGCAGCTGCAACAGCGCAACTACGAAGGATTCCTTCGCTGATGCGCCTGGTACTTCTGGGCCCGCCAGGGGCAGGCAAGGGGACCCAGGCCAAGCGGCTGGCCGAGCGGCTGGACATCGTGGCGATCTCCACCGGGGACATCTTCCGGAGCAACGTCGCCGAGGGCACCGAACTCGGTCTCGCCGCGAAGCAGTACATCGACGAGGGTGAGTACGTGCCCGACGAGGTCACCAACGGAATGGTCGCCGACCGGCTGGAGGCCGACGACGCCCGGACCGGCTTCCTGCTGGACGGGTACCCACGGACCGCGGATCAGGTGCACAAGCTCGACGACGCGCTGGCCGTCCTGGGCGCCAAGCTAGACCGCGTTGTGGAGTTGTCGGTGCCGCGGGAGTCGCTGATCGACCGGCTGGCGCACCGCGCCGATGTCGAGGGGCGCAGCGACGACACCGTGGACGTCATCGCCCACCGGATGGACGTCTACCTGGCGCAGACCGCACCACTGGTCGAGACGTACAGCGCCCGCGGGATCCTCGTGAGCGTCGACGGCGTCGGCGAGGTCGACGAGGTCACCGAACGGATGCTTGCGGCGCTGTCCAGTCTCCAGTGAACCGGTTGCCACGACCCTTCGGCCGGGGCGTACACCTGAAGTCACCTGAGCAGATCCGGCTGATGCGCCGCGCCGGCCTTGTCGTGCACGACGCGCTGACGGCGGTGCAGGCCGCCATAAAGCCGGGCGTGACCACCTACGAACTGGACCGCACGGCAGCAGCTGTGATCGCCGCTGCGGGTGCCCGGCCGTCCTTCCTCGGGTACGGCGAGCCGCCGTTCCCGGGCGTGGTGTGCGCGTCGGTCAACTCCGAGGTGGTGCACGGGGTGCCGGGACCCACCGTGCTTGCCACCGGTGACCTGGTCAGCATCGACTGCGGAGCCATCGTCGAGGGCTGGCACGGGGACGCCGCCTTCACCGCCGTCGTCGGGGGCGATCATGCCGCCGACGATCGCGATCGAGCGCTGCTCGGCGTCACCGAGGAGGCGCTGTGGCAAGGGATCGCCGCGTTGCGGGTCGGCGGGCGGTTGGGCGAGGTGGCCAATGCCATCGATGACCACGTTACGGATGATCCCGCCGCTGGTGGCCGGCCGTGGGGCCTCGTCGAGGGCTACACCGGGCACGGCATCGGCACCGCCATGCACGAGCCGCCGGAGGTGCTCAACCATCGCTCGAAGGAACGCGGCATCCGGGTCAAGCCGGGACTGTGCGTGGCAGTGGAGCCGATGGTGACCGCCGGCAGCGCCGAGACCCGCGAACTCGCCGACGGCTGGACCGTCGTCACCATGGACGGGGGCCGGGCGGCCCACTTCGAGCACACCGTCGCCGTCCTCCACGACGGCCTGTGGGTGCTCACGGCGCCCGATGGTGGTGCGGAACGGTTGCGCGCTCTCGGTGCGAAGGTGTCCTCCGCTGCCGCGCCATGATGAGCGCGTGTCGAGCTGAGTCCCACGATGCGCGAGTCCTGGGTTCACCCGTTCGGTGCATGCCCACGTTTAAAGCATCGAGCCGGACCCGGAGCGGATTGTTGTCACCCATCGACTCGTCGCCGACGAGTACCAGGTGGCCGCCCGGTTCGGCCTGGGACAGGTGATCGTTGTCATGTGATGCCAGGTGGCCGCCGTGACGCGGCTGCATCATTGGCCGCGTCGGATGTGATAAGAACTGGAGGTGAAATCTGCCTAAACAGTAGTTGGGCGACCTTGTCGTCTCCCACGTTAGCGTGGCACCGTTGGCGACCTGAGTAGAGGGGAAGCTCATGGGTCATAATCATCGCCAGAAGGCCGTTGTTCT
>CAZEYA010000256.1:0-4991 GCA_964516515.1 uncultured Kineosporiaceae bacterium
CCCGGGTCCCCACCCCCAATCTCATCAGGTTCGGGCTGGGAGCGGAGCCGGGCGTGCGCATCACCGTCCAGGCGAAGAAGCCGGGCCCGGTCTTCGCGACCCGCCCGGTCGACCTCGCGGTGGACTTCGCTTCGGCGCTGGGCGGGCAGGAGCCCTACGAGCGACTGCTCGACGACGTGCTGGACGGCAACCCCCGCCGGTTCGGCCGGCAGGACTCCGTCGAGGAGGCGTGGCGCATCGTCGAGCCGCTGATGGGCGTCACGGTGCCGATCGAGGCCTACAAGCCCGGCTCGATGGGGCCTCACGCCGCCAACCGGCTGGCGCCGGACGGCTACTGGCACGATCCGGCGGAGGACTGAGCCGACCGGCTTGACCCTGACGTTAGGTCTGCGCCGACCCTGGGTGGCGTGAGCGAGGAACTGCAGGACGGCGGTTACACCGTTGGGGTCGTGGCGCACCTGATGGGCATCAGTGTCCGGACGCTGCACCACTACGACGGCATCGGCCTGGTCACACCGAGCGAGCGCAGCGACGCCGGCTACCGGCGCTACCGGACCGCGGACCTCGACCGGCTGCGGCAGGTGCTGTTCTACCGCGAGCTGGGCTTCGGCCTGGACCGGATCGCCGCCCTGCTGGACTCCGGGGACGGAGTTCCGGCTCACCTGGAGCGGCAGCGCCTGCTGCTGCTGGAGCGGATCCACCGGCTGCAACGGATGGTTACAGCCATCGACATCGAACTGGAGGCAGAACGCATGGCGATCTCACTGACACCGCAGGACAAGGCCGAGCTCTTCGGTGACTTCGACCCGGACGCCCACGAGGAGGAGGCCCGGGAGCGCTGGGGCGAGACCGACGCCTACGCCCAGTCGCGGCGCCGGACCTCGAACTACGGCAAGGCGGACTGGGTTCGGATCAAAGCCGCGGCCGCCGACATCGAACAGGGCCTGGCCGCGCTGCTCGCCGCCGGGGCGGCCGCCACCGACGAGGCGGCGATGGACCTGGCCGAGCAGCACCGGCAGCACATCACCCGGTGGTACTACGACTGTTCGTACCAGATGCACGTCGGCCAGGCCGAGATGTACACGGCGGACGAGCGCTTCACGGCCTACTACGAGACGCGCGCGCCGGGCCTCGCCGGGTTCGTCGCCGCGGCGATCACGGCCAGCGCAGCCCGGGCGGCGGGCTGATCGACTTCGGGACGTACCCTTCACCGCATGCCGACTGACCCCTGGGGCTTCACCAAGGTGGGCCGTGTCGACATGCCCAAGCGGCCGGTGCCGCTGCGGCTGCAGGACTACGACCCGGTCTACCAGCGTCCCGACCCCCGAACGGTGCGCGAGCAGGCCCGCCGGTGCATGTCCTGCGGCGTTCCGTTCTGCCATCACGGCTGCCCGCTGGGCAACCTGATCCCGGAGTGGAACGAGCTGGTCCTCGACGACGACTGGCGCCGTGCCATCGACCGGCTGCACGCCACCAACAACTTCCCGGAGTTCACCGGCTGGCTGTGTCCTGCACCGTGCGAGCCGGCGTGCGTGCTGGCGATCAACGACGACCCGGTGAGTATCAAACAGATCGAGTTGTCGATCATTGATCGGGCCCACGACGAGGGCTGGGTGACGCCCCAGCCCCCGGAGCGCCTGACGATGTGCACGGTGGCGGTCGTCGGGTCCGGCCCCGCGGGACTGGCGGCAGCGCAGCAGCTGACCAGGGCCGGACACACCGTCATGGTCTACGAGCGGTCCGACGCGCTGGGCGGCCTGCTTCGCTACGGCATCCCGGATTTCAAGATGCCGAAGACGGCCATCGACCGGCGCGTGGACCAGATGACGGCCGAGGGCACCCGCTTCGTCACCGGGGTCGAGGTGGGCTCGGCCGAGATGCCGGTCGAGCGGTTGCGGGAGCAGTTCGACGCCGTCGTGGTGTGCGTGGGCGCGCTGGCACCCCGGGAGGTCGACCTGCCGGGCCGCCGGCTCGCCGGGGTCGTCCAGGCGATGGACTACCTCCCCGAGGCCAACCGCTACGTGGCCGGCCTGAGTCCAGACGTACCGGTCAGCGCTGCGGGCAAGAACGTCGTCATCCTCGGCGGTGGGGACACCGCGGCGGACTGCCTGGGCACCGCCAACCGGCAGGGTGCGGCGAGTGTGACCATGCTCGATCACAACCCGACGCCGCCCGCCGCCCGTGACGCGCTGGCCAACCCCTGGCCGCAGTGGACCCGCACCCACAAGAAGTCGCCCGCTCACGAGGAGGGCGTCGTGGAGTCCTGGGCCACGCAGACCGTGGCCTTCGTCGCAGACGAGGGCGGGCAGGCGGTCGCCAGGGTCCGGGTGCGAGAGGTGGTGCGCAGCTTCGATGAGTCCGGCCGGCGCTCGTTCGTGCCGGTCGCGGGGTCCGAGCGCGAGTTGCCGGCGGACCTGGTGCTGCTGGCTGCGGGTTTCGTCGGGACCGGAGCGGATGGGTTGCTATCGGGTCTGGGTGTCGAGGTCGCGGGCGAGCGCGGGGCCGTGCGGGTCGGCGACCGCTGGGCCACGTCCAGCCCGGGTGTCTTCGCCTGCGGGGACGCCACCCGTGGGGCGAGCCTCGTGGTGTGGGCGATCGCCGACGGCCGGGCCTGCGCGGCGGCCGTCGATGAGGCGCTGCAGGGAACGACCCGGCTGCCGGCCCCGGTCGGGCCCCACGATCGAGCGCTCTAGGGTCTGTCTGCTAAATCTTGGTTTCGGGTCCAGAGGATCAGCGAGGTCAGCAGGACGCCTCCGCGGTAGTTGCGGGCCGGTCTTATCGCAGCGGGTGGCGATGCCGCGCCACTGCTTGAGCCGGTTGAAGCAGCGTTCGACGACGTTGCGGCCCTTGTAGACCTCGCCCAATGTTGTCGCCCGTAGCCCGACAACCACCCAGGCGGCCACGAAGGCCCACCCCAGCGCCCGGTTGTACTTGACGCCCGGTACAGGGTCATACAGGCCACCGCGGCCCTCGGCCACCATCACCGCTGACAGCAGCACGCCGCCGCTTCACAGTGTCTTCATGCTCGCTCCCGCAACATGGCCATCATGATCTCTACGGAGGTGACCGGGCGGTCCGGGCAGAGCACGACGGAACTGGTTACCGACCCCGGTGACACCGGGGACGCGCTGTCTCCCGCCGCGGCCGAACCAGGGCGGCGCGGCACCCGTGACCTTCGCCTGGACATGCTGCGTGGGTACGCCTTGCTCGCGATGGCCGTCGATCACGTCGGCCTCTACGCCAGCTACTTTCACACGTTCAGTGGCCGCGGGATTTGGATCATTTCCGCGGCCGAGGGGTTCATCATCATCTCGGGTCTCACGCTGGGGACGGTGCTGTCACGCGAGTCGGCACAGGCCGGGGCCGCGCGGGTGGTGCGCCGGACGGGGGAGGTGTGGGCCGGGGCGGTAGGCCTGATCCTGGGGATGGTGCTGCTCTACCTGCTGACCGGTCTGCAGCCCTGGTACGCGGGCGAGTGGGTCGCCGAGGAGGGGGCATGGGTCTGGCTGCTGGACGTCTTAGGACTGCAGGTCGAGATGTCCGGGACCGGCATCCTCGTGTTCTACGTGCTCGTCCTGGCCGCGGCGTTGCCCGCCGTCGTCATGCTGCACCAACGCCGAGCGTGGCTGGTCGTCTTCGTCGTCATGGCGGTGTGGCTGCTGGCCCAGGTGCGTCCAGAGGCTGTTGACCTGCCGTTCGCGTCGTTCCGGTCCGTCGCAGCCAACGCTCCCCTGTTCCTCATCGCCCTGGTCGTGGGCTTTCACGGCCGAGCCCTGTCGGCATGGTGGCGGACACGGCGGTGGGCGCGGGCCCTCGACGTCGTCACCGTCGCCGTCGCGGCGGCGTTGGGCGCGCTGCATACGCTGGGCTACCCGGGCCTGCCGTGGCTCGCTGATCGTCTCGGCGGCGAGGATCCCCTGTCCATCCGAGAGACGACAATGCCGTGGGCGACACTGCTGGCGGTCACGGTCGTCTTCCGCGCGATCTGGCTCGTTGTCACGTGGGCATGGCCGGTGGTCTACGCCACGCTCGGCCGCCCGCTCGCCTACCTGGGCGCGGCCTCGCTCATCACGTTCGGGTCGCACCTCCTCGCCATCCAGCTGTTCTGGGGGATCCCCGGCAATCCGGGTGACGTCATCGACTCCCGGTGGCTGGCGACCGCGTTGATCGCCGTCTACCTCGCGCTGATGATCGTCCCGGTGGTCGCTATCCGCTCCCTGCAGCGGTGGGTGCGGGCCGCCGGGCCCCGAGTCCGTCGCGCCTCGACTTTCCTTCCCGTCGTCCTGATCGTCAGCTTCGGAGCGGGCGTGCTCGCCCTCGGGTAAGGCATTCCGGGACCCGCTCGACCGTCAAGACCGCGGCGCGACCGCCGCCCGCTCGACCGAGTACGAGCGTCCGGGACCGGCCGTGATGACGTACCCGTCCGGCAGGTGGAGCTAACCGTGCTCGAAGTTCCTGGAGAAGATCGCGAAGGTCGACAGCCGCAGCGGCAGCCCGGAGTCGAAGTCGAAGTCGAAGTCGAAGTCGAAGCATGAGACCGCAACTCGTGGGCTCTGGGTGCGCTCGCGTGAGGGTGGTGTGGTATTCGCCCGGAGGGACTCGAACCCCCAACCTGCTGATCCGTAGGGTGAAGTTCCATGCGCTCCAGGGTTTCTAACTGCGACTTCGGTGTTGCTGGACGTATCTGTACTGGCGTCATGATCCTTGATCGACCCCCCGTTTCGTGTCACGACGCGTGTCACGAGGGCGTGGGAGCGGGCCCGGTGAGCTCCGTGATGAGCGTCAGCCCGGGACACCCGATGAAGATGCCGTCGTGGCCGATGAGCGGAAGGGACCAGCGGATGGCGGCGGCGGCGATCCACCGGTCGGCGTTGTGCTCGAGTTGGTGGAGGGGATGACCGACCCGGGCGCACTCACGACGGAGCTGTGCCGCTGCCCTAGTGTCCTGCGCCAGTAGTTCGTTGAATAAGTCGTCCGAGTGAGGCCAGGAT
>CAZEYA010000257.1:0-4905 GCA_964516515.1 uncultured Kineosporiaceae bacterium
GGGGCGGTGGTCCGGGCATAGGCATCAATGTCGAGGGCCATACCCCTAGTTTCGTTGACCACGCAAGTTCGGATGGCCAAGGGCGTGTCCGCCCTCAGCCGAAGCGGCCTTGAACGTAGTCCGACGTGCGTGGGTCGACGGGGTTGCTGAAGATCTCCTCGGTCTTGCCCTGCTCGACGATGACCCCCGGTGTGTTGTGAGTCGCCAGGAAGAAGGCCGTTCGGTCGGAGACCCGGGCCGCCTGCTGCATGTTGTGGGTGACGATGACGATCGACACGTCCGCCGCCAGCTCGCTGATGGTCTCTTCGATGCGCCGGGTCGAGGTCGGGTCGAGGGCGGAGCACGGCTCGTCCATCAGGAGCACTCGCGGCCGGACAGCGATGGATCGGGCGATGCACAGCCGTTGCTGCTGCCCACCGGACAGCGCTCCGCCGGGCTGGCGCAGCCGATCACGAACCTCTTTCCACAGCCCGGCCTTGGTCAGGGACTCCTCGACCAGAGCGTCCTTCCTGCCTCGGCTCTCGCGGCGACCGGTCAGGGTCAGGCCCGCTATGACGTTGTCATAGATGCTCATGGCCGGAAACGGGTTGGGCTTCTGGAAGACCATCCCGATCTGTGCCCGGGCATCTGTCAGGCGCTTGGTCGGGGAGTAGATGTCCTCACCGTCCAGCAGGACCTCGCCCGCCAACGAGGCGATCGGAATCAGTTCGTGCATCCGGTTGAGGATGCGGAGAAACGTCGACTTGCCACAGCCGGACGGTCCTATCAAGGCCGTGACCTGATTGCGGCGCATCACCAGGCTCACCCGATCGAGGACCTTGCGTTCACCGAACCAGGCAGAGACGTCGCGGCCGACGAGCTCACCCGCGGTATTCACTGCCCTCGCCTCAGTCTGGCCACTATCGGCAACGGTGCCGGACAACGGCGGCGAGGTGCGGTACGGATCGGCGGTAGCGGTCATCGACCCTCCAGTCGTTGTGGATCAGTTGTCGTGCTGACGGCGGGCATCGTCCCTACTCATTCACAAGCTCGACAGCGGCCATCTGCCAGCCGTTGGTTCCCCACACCACGGTCAGCGTCCCGCTGGTCTGCGCGCTCGGGTACGACGCGGCTGAGCTGTCGGGCCCGGTGACGACACCGGCGGTGTTCAGGTAGTCCGCCCTGAACACAACCGGTTCGGTCGGCGAGAAGGGCCCGATGGCCAGTGTCAGCGGAGCCGTGAGGCCGCCCTTCAGCAGCGCACCCTCGTCCTTGCGCCTGGAGATGCCGATCAGCCACCCGTTGCACTGTGAGCAGCCGCCGTTGGTGTATGGAGCGAGGGCGTCCACGTCATTGGTGGCCAGGGACCAATTGAGCAGGTCGAACCAGAACAGCACGAAAGCCGTCGCTCCGGCTTCCGTCTGCTGCCGGGCCTCGTCCTTGATGGCAGGCATCACCGTCGGAGGTACGAGATCGAGCGGAGCCGCGCTGGTCGAGACCGCCGGCGCTGCCTGAGCGGTCTCGCTCGATGCGCACGCGGACAGTGGCCCGAGCGCCACGACGACAGCAAGCGGCAGGGCCCAGGTGCCGTGTGATGTCCGGGGGCGCCGCATGCCGGTCACAGCAGGTTCGGCAGCAGGCGGGCGACCTGCTGCGACCCGAGAATGAGTAGCACTCCCAGGACCGGGAACGCGACCAGCCAGGTCTGCCGGGCACCCCAACGCACCCGTATCCAGGCTGCCGCCAGCGCCACCGCCGCGATGGCGAGGAGAAACAGGGCGACGTCCACCCATGCCTCGGGGTCGGTGGCCATAGCATCCTCGGCAGGCAGCAGTGATGCCGCGCCGAGGACGCGGGCCGGGGCCGACACTGCCGGTGAGGTGAGTGTGGCGTCGACGTAGATGATGTCCCTCGGCTGGATCGGATCGCCGGTCACCGTCACGAGGGTGAGCCGACCGGCACCTGACGCGACGTCGGGGGGCGGCGGAATGACGCTGCCTGCCCGCCGTACCCCCGTGACCTCATAGGTGTGCTCACCCTGGCCGGTCACGACCGTGATGACAGCTCCCAGCTGCACGTCGTCGAGGGCGGCGAAGGGCGCCCCGTAGGTCCAGGCGCGACCGTAGATAACGCTGACTCCAGCCTGGCCCGGTAGGACCGTGGTGCGCCGATGGCCGGGTCCCTTCATCAACACGTCTCCGGTCGTGCCCTCGAAGACGACCTCGCGCTCGAGCCCCAGGTCGGGGGACGTCATCGTTGCGACGGGAGCACCCAGAGCCAGCAACTCGCCGTTGAAGTCGAGTTGGCCGGTCGGAGCGGTCGCCTGGGCGAGCTCCTCGCGGAACTGCGCGTAAGCCACCTGCTGGGCCCGAGCATGCTGGACCTGACTGACAAGCGTGATGGCGAGGACGAATCCCAGCGCAGCGATCGCGAAGTACGTCAACGACCCGGACATGACGGTCCACCACGGAGGGCGAGGGAGTTCGGGCCGGGCGGCAGTCGCTGCGCTACCGCCGGTGACGGGCGGGGCCCGATCGAGGGGGGGAGCCACGAGAGTCACGTCAGGGCACCCGGTCGCGTGCCCGGTCTGCGAGGCCGCTGGCGGGTGGCGGGGTGGCTGCCGCCGCGCGGTTGGCGCGGATCGTCCTCACTACATAAGCGATGATCGCGATCAGAGCACCCCCGATGAGGATCCAGACAGCTATGGAGGCCGAATCGGTGGGCGCCGAGACGATCGCCGTACGGTCGGAGACTTGGGGCGATCCAGCGACATCTGCGCCCGCGGGCTCGGACTGGGGCACACCCGACGCGGCAGCCGACGCGGCAGCCTCAGATGGCTGCGCGCCCCCCTCCGCTGCGAGGCCGTCGAGCGGACCGCCTTCGCCACTGGCGGTGGGCAGGACAGGGGCGGGCCCTGGTTCCGACGTCACGGCCCATGCGCCGAGTGCACCGGGTCCGTTCGAGGTATAATCGATAGTGGCGCTGTACTGCGCGGTGGTCCGCTCGGCTTCGTAGTTCCAGCAGTCGTAGCTGATGGTGTATGTCGCGGTGCCCGAGATGAAGAACGACCCCGGGTAGATCGTCTTCAGGTTGGCAAAGGCAACATTGGTCCGCGTGATCAACCCGTTGACGCTCTCCGCATTCTCACCCCCGGCTGCCACGAAGGAGTCAGGCAGGGGGATGTCTGGACCGGTGATGGTGAACTGTGCGTAGACCGTCCCTGGGGGGCACGCAGCGTCCACTGTGACCGAGAACAGCATCTGATCGTCACCCGAGGTGGGCGAGATTCCCACACGGCCCAAGTCCGTGGGCGCCGCCGAGGCGAACGCGTTGGCGGGTAGCGTCACCAGCGTCGCAGCGATCCCCAGCGCTGCCACCGCGAGGCGACGAACCGTGAGGCCTCTCAACCTTGCCGCCTGCCGGGCTCACGGCGGCGGTCGGCGGCGATCAGTATCAATGCCGCGCCGGCGGCCAGGAACAGGACCGCGGTACCGATGAGCTCGCCACCCTGACCTCCCGTGTTCGCCAGTGTGTTGGCAGCCCCGGTGCTGCTGGTGGGTCTGGTGGTCGGTACGGAACTGCTCGGAGCAGTTGTCGTGGCGGATGTCACTCGTGCGCTGCTAGGGGTTGTGCTGGAAGTCCCGGACGTGGGGGACGTCGAGCTGGGAGTTGAGCTCGGTGGGGTCGACGACGTCGTCGACGGTGGAGTAGTCGACGGGGTCGGTGTAACGCCAGTTGAGGTAGTCGTGAACGACCCTTCCCCGCCCGCCGTGTACGTGAGAGTGGTCAGGTACTCATCCGTGGGCGCAACAAAGGCCGCGTCCCAGCACTGGAAAGCGAAGGTATAGGTGCCGGAGGCCGCGAAGCTGCCAGCGTTCACCGTACGGATGTTGGCGATTGTCAGGCCCACAGCCTCCTGGAGACCTGTTGTGCCCGTGGCTCCGCCTCCAATGCCATAGCCGCCGGGCTGTGTGGCGTCGTTGACGATGCCCGGGCCATTGAGGGCGAACTGCGTGTAGATGGTGCCCGAGGGGCACGCGGCGTCAGGGACCTCGATCGCGAACAGCGTTTCGTCAGCGCCAGTGGCGGGAGTCACGGTCACCGAACCGAGCACAGCTGCAGAGGCGGGGGGGGAACCCATCAGCCCCACACCGACCACGACGATGGTTGTTATACCCATCGCGGTCAGGGCCCGACGCAGGCCCGTGCCCGAAACGCGCGCACTGCTGATCATGTCTCTACTCCTTGATTGGCGAGCCCGTTCGGAGAGCACAGCGCTGACAGTCGCCGCACGAGGTGAACAGCGCGCGTGTTGAGCATGAATGGATCATGACTTAACTGATCTTCAACCGTTCGGCCCAGTGACGCCCGTGCACGTCGACGGAGCCGACCGACCGACGCCGCCCCGGCTAGAGGGGCGGCGTCGGCGATATCGGCTCAGCGGTGCCGGGACCGCTCGTGCTCCGAGCACGCCACGTCGAAGGTGGCAGAGGTGGTGATGTCACCTGCGGTCGTCTTGAAGACGGCCGTGATGGAGTGGCTTCCGTCTTCCAGCCTCCTGCAGACGTCGTACGCCCGAGCCTGGGTGACCGAGCCACCCGCGAAGTCGTAAGGCGCATTCCTCTCGAGCTGAACCCGCTTGCCGTCGAGGTAGAACCGGACGGATCTGATGGTCGTATCCGCGGGCGGCGTGGCGAAGATGTAGACCGTCTTCTGCTGAGTGGTGCCATCGAGCGGAACGGCATCGGCCCGGTTCTTCTTTTTCGACACCAGCAGCTCGCCGCCCGTGACTACGGGAGTCGACGTAGTGGCGGTGGTGGCTGTTGAGGTCGGAGCCGTCGACGTAGGCGTCGTGCTCGTCGGAGTCGTCGACGTAGGCGTCGTGCTCGTCGGAGTCGTCGACGTAGGCGTCGTGCTTGTCGGAGT
>CAZEYA010000258.1:0-4899 GCA_964516515.1 uncultured Kineosporiaceae bacterium
GGCTTCGGCGGCCCCCGCTCCCCCGCGGGGGCCGCTTCCATTTTCCCCTTGCGGCTGATGTCCACAGGTGCCCAAGGGCTCGTGGGTCCACAGCTGCGATGGTCAGCGGCTGCGATGACCAAGCCGATCTGGCGAGATGGACCGGTGTCCGTTGTCAGAGATTCCCGCCGCAGCTCCGTCGCTGTCGTCAGCGACCGTCCTGAACTGCGCTCGGCCGTCGCGGCGTTGGCCGCCGGTCGCCAACATCCCACCGCTGTTGCGATGTTCACACCGGCCGATCTCGGCCGGGCTTGGGCGGACTGCGACTCACTAATTCTCGGGACCGACGCCGTAGCAGCGGCCCGGCCGCTCATCGGCGCAGTCAACCGTCCCAGCCGGGTTGTCGTGGCACGTTCTGGCGCCGAGGACGACCAGGGCGCGGAGCAGGGTGCCTGGTTGCCGGGCATCGCCGCAATCTCGCTGCCGCAAGCCCGTGCCGAGCTGTCTCGGTGGCTGGAAGGCAGCCCGGCGTCCGCGGTTCCGGGCGCGGTTGCCGTCGTCGGGGGCCGCGGTGGGGCCGGTGCCAGCACCGCCGCGATCGCTCTGGCCAGGGCAGCGGCCAGGGTGAGCGACCAGGTGGCGCTGATCGATGCGGATCCGATGGGGGGCGGCCTGGATCTGGCACTCGGCATGGAGGCCGTGCCAGGTGCCCGCTGGCCGGACCTCGTGGACCTGAGGGGGGCTGACGCAGGCCGATGGTTGCTCGCGTCGCTGCCGGCGGCGGACGGCATCGCGCTGGTATCGCAGGATCGTCGCGCCGATCAGGCACCGGTGTCCGCCGAGGCCACTGCGGCGGTGCTCGACGCAGCCCTGACCTCGGCTCCGGCGGTCGTCGTGGACCTGCCGCGTCATCGCTGCGCGCAGGTCAGCATCGTGCTCGCCCGCTGCTCGATCCTCGTCGTCGTGGTGCCCGCAGAGCTTCGAGCGTGTGCCGCCGCCGCCGGCCTGGTGGCAAGCATCGCCGCGGGCATCGACGACGTCCGGCTGCTGGTCAGAGGGCCGTCGCCTGTCGGCTTGAGTGCCGAGGACGTGGCCGAGGCGGTCGGCGTCCCAACCTTCGCCGAGGTGCGTGGCGAGTCCGGGGTGGCCGCCGCGCTCGACCAGGGGGAGGCGATCGCCGTGGCCGCTCGCTCACCTTTGCGGCGCTGGGCCGATGCCCTGGTCGCGTCTTGGCGTGGCGCTTCCCCACCGTGGTGGGAGGAGGGCACGGAGCCGCCCGGCCCGCTTCCCGGCTCGACCCGGGGCTCGTCGTGAGGCCGGCGGCTGGCATGGCCGGTGGCACGTGGGACGACCTGGGCCCGCTGGCCGCCGTCGCCGTACCCGGGGTGACCGACATCCTCGTCAACGGGCCCGGTCAGGTGTGGGTCGACGGGCCTGACGGGTTGCGCCGGGCAGCCGTCTCGGGCCTGGAGTCGGAGAGCCGGGTGCGCGCCCTGGCCCAACGACTCGCCGCCATGGGCGGTCGGCGACTGGACGAAGCCGCACCGTTCGTCGATGCGCGCCTTCCGGGCGGCATCCGGGTGCATGCCGTGCTGCCTGCGCTTGCCAGGTCGGGCACCCATATCAGCCTGCGGATACCGGCTGCGGTGCCGCTGTCCCTGGACGATCTGACCCGGTCGGGGTCGGTCACGGACGAGATCGACGCGGCGCTGCGTGAGCTGGTCACCGCGAGGGAGGGCTTCGTGGTCAGCGGGGTCACCGGCAGCGGCAAGACGACGGTGCTGGGCGCCGTCCTCGGCCTGGTGCCGAGTCGGGAGCGTCTCGTGGTCGTGGAGGACACCGCGGAACTCGGCATCGACCACGCGCATGTGGTGTATCTCGAATCCCGACCCGCCAATGTCGAGGGCGCAGGCGCCATCGGAATGGACGTCCTGGTTCGTCAGGCACTACGGATGCGGCCGGACCGCATCGTCGTGGGGGAGTGCCGCGGGCGCGAGGTCAGGGATCTGCTCGCGGCGCTGGGTACCGGTCACTGCGGCGCGACGACGGTGCACGCCGCCGGTCCGGCGGAGGTGCTGCCGCGGATCTCGGGACTGGCCGAGACTGCGGGGCTGGATCCCCACGCGGCTGCCGCCGCGCTTCGGTCCGGGGTCGGGGCCTTGGTCCACGTGGATCGGGGCCCAGCGGGTCGCCATGTGACGGGGGTGTGGCGACTGGCCGACGCGGGCGAGCCGGTTCCGATGGCGGTCCGCGGGGCCCGCACGTGATGACCACGTGCGCCGTCGCGGCGGCGCTCGCGGCCGTCGCGGGCTGGTTGTGGTCCAGCGATGCGGTGGCCGTGCGCGCCAGGTTGCAGGCCAGGACATCGCTCGATGCCATAACCGCAACTCGTCCTGGTGCGGTCACGCCAGTCGGCGCAGTGCAGGCGGCCGACATCGCCGAGCAACTGGCGACGGCGCTGGACGCCGGCCTGCCTCTGCCGGTCGCATGGGGCCACATCGTCAGCCACGACGCGGTCGCGGCCGTCCTCGTCGCCGGCGACGGCGAAGGCCGGGCGGCGCTGCTGGCACTTCGCGCCGCACTGCGGTTGACTGCCGAGAACGGCGTGCCCGCGGCCGCGGTGTTGCGCGCCGCAGCAGTGTCCGTGCGTGACCGGCTGGACGCCGACGCCGCCAGGAGGGCGGCGATCAGCGGCCCGGTGGCCGCGGCATGGATCGTCGCATCGCTGCCGGTGATCGGACCCCTGTTGGGCATGGCGATCGGCATCGATCCCATCGGGGTGCTGACGCAGACCGGGTGGGGACGGCTTTGTGGCACGGCAGGGGTGATGTTCCTCGTCGCCGGGGCTCTGTGGTCACGCCGGCTCGTGATTCGGGCAAGGGCCCGCGAGGCGTGAGGAGATGTCGGGGTCGGGCGCCGCGAGGGCCGCGGTCCGGGTGGCGAGGGCGGTGACGGCCGCACACCTGCTGGCTCTGCTGGGCGCCGCGGCGTGCGCCGGCCTCGCGGCCTGGCTGTTCGTGCCGCAACCGGGGCTACTGCTGACCCGACTCCGCGCGGCGCCTGACGCGCCTGGTCACGCCGGTGCCGATGCCGGCCCGGATTCGGCCCTGGTGGCAGAACTGATAGCGGCGACGCTGGCCGGCGGTCTCCCGGTGCCGACCGCGCTGCACGCCGTGGCGGCCGCGCTGGCCGCCGATGCCGGCGACGGCCAGGCGCGCTGCCGAAGCCCGCTCGCCGACGCTTTGGATGTCATGGCCGGGGCCGTTGGGGCGGCGCAGCCGTTGCGTTCGGTGCCGGATGAGCTGGCCCCTGTGGCCGACGCGGTGACGTTCGCTGCGGCAACCGGAGCGCCTGTCGTGCCGCTACTGATCCATGCCGCTGCTGCTGTCAGGCGCCGCCGGCGTGATGCAGCAGTACGCGCCGCGGGGCGTCTGGCCGCGTCACTGGTGATGCCGTTGGGCTTGTGTGCGCTGCCAGGGTTCCTGCTACTCGGTGTCGCCCCCGTCGTGGTCCGGCTCGTGGTGTCCCTGGGCTGACAGCGGCCGGGATCCACAACCTGCGACCGTGTCGGGCGCCCACAGCTCGCATCCGCTGACCAGCGCCGAGGTCCCCGGAAAGGACAGCGTGGTGGTCGTCGCCATAGGGGCGATGGCGGGCCGGAGCGCCCGTGCCACCAACACAGCGAAGGGCACACCATGCAAACAGACATCTCACCGACCCAACCACTGCATCGGGCCGAGAGCGACCCCCTCCTCGGATCGCCTTCCGGCGACGCCGGCATGGCCACCGCGGAGTACGCCGTGGCCACGCTTGCCGCAGTCGGCTTCGCGGGCCTTCTGCTCACCGTGCTGCGCAGCGGCGAAGTACAGGAGCTGCTGCTCGACCTGGTCCGCCGTGCCCTGGCAGTGGCCGGCTGACCTCATGGTCGAGCGAGAAGACCAGCGGGGCAGCGCCACGGCCGAGTTCGCCGTGGTGCTGCCCTGCGTGGCCCTGCTGGTGGCGGTCGTCGCGGCCGCGGGTGCCGGCGGACGGGCCCAGCTGCAATGCCAGGACGCGGCCTGGACGGCCGCTCGCCTGGCGGCGCGCGGCGAGGCACCGGGGGCGGCAATCGCGGCAGCCGGTGCGGTAGCGCCGAGCGGTGTGCGGGTGGCGCTGAGTGGTGACGACCGGACCGTGACCGCGATGGTCACTGGGCGGGTGTCACTGCTGCCTGGTGACGGCCGGTGGCAGCTGGGCGTGTCGTGTTCGTCCACCGCCTGGCGCGAGGTGGGCGGCGCGAGCGTCGGCGGTTCGCCGGGCGGCTTGCCATGAGACGCCTCGGGAGCGGTGACGGGGGAACGGCGGCAGCCGTGGTCATGGTCGTTCTGGGGGTGGCGGTGCTGGCAGTGGTCTCCATCGGCCTGCTGTCCGAGGTGGCCGCGGCGCGCGCCCGGGCGGGAGCAGCCGCCGACGCCACGGCCCTTGCGGCAGCGGTGACGGCGCAACGGGGCGGCGAGGCGTGTGCCGTCGCGGCGCGGCTTGCAGTCCACAACGGGGCCGCGCTGGTCGACTGCAGGCTGGACCCTGCCGGGGCGGTGACCGTCGTCGCCGTTCGAGTAAGGCCGTCGTTGGGCGCGATGAGCGGCTGGACGGTGACGGTGACGGCGCGAGCCCGCGCCGGACCGGCACCCGACCCGTGACGCGCTGGGTCAGAGGCGGTCCTGGTGGCCGGGATCCACCGGCCGCTGCTCGCCCGCCGGTGACGAGGCGTCAGACGCCGTCGCGCCTGCGATCGGTTCGTTCGTCGGGTGCTTCGACGTCGTCACGGTGGTCGACGCGGGCTCACGACCGAAGGGCGCGTCAGCGGGCGCGGGGTCACGACGAATCAGCGTCGTCTCGTCCCCTTGACTCGTGCCGGCAGTGGTGGGGTCGGCCGTGGTG
>CAZEYA010000259.1:0-3197 GCA_964516515.1 uncultured Kineosporiaceae bacterium
CGGCCGGCACGAGGAGCCGGGGACCACGCTGCTCAGCGTCGGCGGCGACGGGATCGTCGACGTGTCGACCGCCATGGTCGGTGAGGTGCAGCACGGCACGTCCATGGTCGAGGTGCTCGGCTCGTTGGGCGGGCCGCCGCCGGCTGCCGTCCTGCTGGGCGGCTACCACGGCATCTGGGTGCCCTGGGAGCTGATGTCGCAGGTCACGGTGTCGCGCCACACCGCGCTGGGCGGCACGCCGGCCCTCGGGCCGGGAATCGTGCTGCCGCTGAGCGCCGAGCGGTGCCCGCTGGACGTCAACGCCGACATCGTGGCGTACCTGTCGAGCCAGCGGGCGCGGCAGTGCGGCCCGTGCGAGGGCGGTCTGCCCGACCTGGCGGCGGCCGCCAGGTCGCTGGCCTCGGGCGGTCCGGAATCGGTGGGTGCCATCGACAAGGTGATCTCGATCGCCCGGATGGTCAACGGACGGGGCGCGTGCTCGCACCCCGACGGCACCGCCCGGCTCGCGTACTCGATCGCCGAGGCCTTTCCCGCCGAGATCGACGCCCACGAGCACGGCGGGTGCCTGGTCCGCAGCCGGGCCATCGGTCGGCGGGGACCCGCCGCGTTGACGGGCGCACCTCGAATGATCAGCCCACGGTCCGACGAAGATGGGGTCGGCCCCGGTTACGGCCCCGAGTCCGGTCCGGCACGGACCGGGGCGGTGCCGACCGAGAGTGCCCGGACAGCGCCGGTACCCGCCGAGACAGGACGCCCTGCGGCCGTACCCATGAGTGGTTGGCGGCTATGACCGATGACCACAAGCTGCGGGTGGACTGGCCGCGGTGCCGCGCGCACGGTGTCTGTGCGGGGGTGCTGCCGGAGCTGTTGTGGCTCGACCCGTGGGGCTACCCGGTCATCGAGGGCGACAGCGTGCCGCGTGAGTTGATGGACCATGCCCGACGCGCTGTCAAGTCGTGCCCTGAACTGGCACTGCGCCTCGTGCCGAGCCGGCCACCCGCTGATCAACGCCGCTAGCCACCGGCCGTCATGACGTCGTGCAGGTCGTAGCCGAGCGGGCGGTCGAGTTGGGCGTAGTCGACGCTGCGGGGGTCCCGGTCGGGGCGCCAACGCCGGAACTGTGCGGTGTGGCGGAACCGGGTCCCCTCCATGTGGTCGTAGGCCACCTCGACGACCAGTTCCGGTCGCAACGGCATCCACGACAGGTCCTTGCCGGCGTTCCATCGGCTGACAGCGCCTGGCAGTCGGCCGGCTTCGTGGGACTGGGCGTCGGCCCAGTCCGACCAGGGGTGGCCCGCGGCGGCGGCGGCGGCGGGCTCGATGCGGTACGGCTCGAGTTCGCTCAGCAGCTCGGCCCGGCGCGCCATCGTGAACGAGGCCGTCACGCCGACGTGCTGCAGCGCACCCGACTCGTCGTAGAGACCCAGCAGCAGCGACCCGACGATCGGCCCGGACTTGTGCCACCTGAAGCCTGCGACGACACAGTCGGCAACGCGCTCGTGCTTGATCTTGAACATCGTCCGCTTGTCCGGCTGATAAGTGCCGTCCAGCGGCTTGGCGACGACGCCGTCCAGCCCCGCCCCCTCGAAGACCTCGAACCAGCGGCGCGCCTGTGTCATCTCGGCAGTGGCCCGGGTGACGTAGACCGGTGGTCGGGCCGGCGCCAGGGCCTCGACCAGGGTGGCCCGGCGCTGCTCGAACGGTTGGCCCATCAGGTCGCGGTCGCCCAGGGCGAGGATGTCGAAGGCGACGAACGAGGCCGGGACCTGCTCGGCAAGCAGCCGTACCCGGCTGTCGGCCGGGTGGATGCGCAGTTGCAGCGCCTCGAAGTCCAGCCGGTCACCGCGTGCGACGACGATCTCGCCGTCGAGCACGCACCGCTCGGGGGTGTTGGCGAGGATCGCCTCGACGACCTCCGGGAAGTAGCGGGTCATCGGGCGTTCGTTGCGCGAGCCGAGCACCACCTCGCTGCCGTCGCGGAACACGATGGTGCGGAACCCGTCCCACTTCGGCTCGACATGGCCGACGTCGGGGATCTCGCGGACCGACTTCGCGAGCATCGGCGAGACCGGCGGCATGACGGGCAGCTGCATGCGGTCGATCCTCCCCCACACTGGTGCCGTGGCGAAGGCGGCAACGGCCGAGACCGTGCGCGTGGCGGGGATCGATGTCCGGCTGACCAGCCCCGACCGGATCGTCTTCCCGGCGCTCGGTGAGGCCGGAGGCCGCAAGCGGGACCTGGTCGACTACTACGGGACGGTCTCCGCCCACCCCAGTGGCGCGCTGCTGGCGGCGCTGCGCGACCGGCCCTGTCACCTGCAGCGGTTTCCGGACGGGATCGACGGCGACGAGGTCTACCAAAAGCGGATTCCGACGCACGCCCCGGAGCACGTGGGCACCTGCCGGGTGACGTTCCCGTCCGGCCGGCAGGCCGACGCGATGCGGGTACGGCACCCGGCGGACGTGGTGTGGGCGGCCCAGATGAGCACCGTGACGTTCCATCCATGGCACACCCGTTGCGACGACGTCGAGCGGCCGGACGAGTTGCGCATCGACCTCGACCCGCAGCCCGGCACCGGCTTCGCGCAGGCTCGCCGGGTGGCGCTGGACGTGGTGCGGCCGCTGTTGGACGAGCTCGGCCTGGCCGGCTTCCCGAAGACCAGCGGCGGGCGAGGGGTGCACGTCTACCTGCGGATACAGCCGCGCTGGGACTTCATCGCGGTGCGCCGTGCGGCCATCGCCCTCGCCCGTCAGGTCGAGCGGCGGGCACCGGAGCTGGTGACGAGCGCCTGGTGGAAGGAGGAACGCGGCGAGCGCATCTTCATCGACTACAACCAGAACGCCCGTGACCGCACGATCGCCAGCGCGTACTCCTGCCGGCGCACCCCGCGCGCGACCGTGTCGACACCCGTGACCTGGGCCGAGCTGGTGGACGTGGATCCCGACGACTGCACAATCGCCACCGTGCCCGGCCTGCTGGACCGCCGCGGCGACCCGATGGCGGGGATCGACGGCGTCGCCCACTCGTTGGAGCCGTTGTTGGAGATGGCCGACCGGGACGAGACGGACGGGCTGTCCGACCTGCCTTACCCGCCGAACTATCCCAAAATGCCGGGCGAGCCGACACGGGTCCAGCCGAGCCGTGCGCGCCCTCCGACCACTATCGTCTAGGTCATGGCTGATACCGCAGCATCATC
>CAZEYA010000259.1:3297-4815 GCA_964516515.1 uncultured Kineosporiaceae bacterium
GTGCGCGCCCTCCGACCACTATCGTCTAGGTCATGGCTGATACCGCAGCATCATCTACTGCAGCAGCGCCCACGGCACCATCGACCACGGCTTCATCGACCACGGCATCATCGACCACCGTGGGTCGCATCACCGGCCTGCGGTGGTTCAACCTCGTCGCCGGCCTCGTCCACGCCGCCCAGGCCGCGGCCGTGCTGGCGCTGGCCAACGACTTCACGCTGCCCGTCACCGCCAACTACCTGGCGGGCCCGCCCGGCGGCGGCGCGTTCGAGGCGGTCGCACTGTTGGACTCGCCCGTGGGGTTGGGGGTCGCGTTGTTCCTTGCCCTCTCGGCGTTCTTCCATTTCCTGGTGGCTTTTCCCGGCGTGTTCGACCGTTACCGTGACGGCCTCCTCGCCGGTCACAACTATTTCCGGTGGGTGGAGTACTCGATCTCCTCGTCTGTGATGATCGTGCTCATCGCCCAGTTGACGGGCATCGCGGACGTCGCGGCCCTGATCGCTATTTTCGGGGTCAATGCCTCGATGATTCTCTTCGGTTGGCTGCAGGAGAAATACGAGACGCCCGGCGGCGGGTGGGCCCCCTTCATCTTCGGGTGCATCGCCGGCATCGTGCCGTGGATCGCCGTCGTCCTCTACGTCATCTCACCGAACGCCAGCAGCGCCGCCAGTCCGCCCGGCTTCGTCTACGCGATCATCATCTCGCTGTTCGTCTTCTTCAACACTTTCGCGATCAATCAGGGATTGCAGTACGGCAAGGTCGGACCATGGCGCGATTACCTGGTGGGCGAGCGGACATACATCATTCTCAGCCTCGTGGCCAAGTCCGTGCTTGCCTGGCAGGTGTTCGGCGGGACCCTGGCCGACTGACCGGACGAGCCGACCCGGCAAGGGAGGATGGGCCCATGCCCCTCACGCAGATTGCACCCCGCCTCCAGGAGACCCGGCCATGAGGGTGGCGGTGTTCCTCGCCGATGCCGCGCAGAGCAGCCCGGACGGCAAGGCCAGCGCCTTGGGTCTCGGGTGGACCTTCACCGGCTCGCCGACGCCACCGATGACACTCGTCGTCCTCATCGACGTGGACTGGAGCGAGACGAACGAGGACATCCCGTTGACCATCGACCTCGTCGACGAGGACGGCGCGGCCGTCATGTTCGACGTCCCTGACCTCGGCCCGCAGGGCGTCAGCATCAACTTCACGATGCACGTCGGGCGCCCGCCCGGGCACCCGCAGGGCGTGCCGATCCGCTCCACCCAGGCGATCAACCTGGCTCCGATGCCGCTGCCCGGCGGAAAGCGGTTCCAGTGGCGGGTGACGATGGGCGACGAGGTTCACATGCCGTGGACGGCCACCTTCGGCACCAGACCGGGCGAAGCGATTCTCGGTTGAGTGCCCGGCTCCGCTCGGTCACGGCTGGCGTCGGGCGGAGGCTAAGGGGCCTGGCTCCCGGCCGGAGCACCCTGGTTCGGCACGGGTCAGTCGCCGCCACCGCCGCCACCGCCGCCTCCCCCGTCACCC
>CAZEYA010000260.1:0-4772 GCA_964516515.1 uncultured Kineosporiaceae bacterium
GGAAGACCGACTCCTGGACAAAGGGGACCACGTCCCGCTCGTCCGGTATCCGGGTTTTCTGCTCCAGTGCCCACAGCCGCAGCTCGTCGAGCAGCTTGCTCGCGAAGTACTGCGCCTTGCGCCGGGCCAGCTTGAGCGGGGAGTCCTCGGGGCGCCGCCCGTCGCGGGCCCAGCGTTGATCATCCCCGCGCAACGTGCCCGAGTAGTACTTCAGCTCGATCAGGTGGAGCCGCCCGCGGCCGAGCAGCAGCAGGTCGACCTCGTGCCAACGGCCGCGAGAGTCCCGGAACTCGAAGTTCGACCAGGCCCGATATGGCGTCTCGTCGGGCATGACCGCGCGGACCAGGGCGAGGCCGTCGGCCTCATGCGGGAACTGGGAGGGGGAGACCTCGACCCAACGGTCCTGCACCACCCCGTGCCTCCACTGCTCTCGGCTATCCGCCCGCATGATCCTATGGCGCCACCAGGTTCGACATCGTCACAACGAGTCGACCTGGACGGATGACGCAACCGCTGTCGGGGGCCGGGGATGACGACGTGGTCCTCACCGAGGCCGTCGAGGTGGAAGGCGACGGCGTCACCCATCTCGGTCTCTCACTGCTCGCGGGTGTCGCCGCGAAGGCTAAGCATGGCTACCCCTTCAATCCTGGGCTGGAGGATGCTCCGCTCCAGGCCCGGGGACAAGTCCCGACTCGGCTTGCCAGCGATCGTCACCCACCCATCCATCTCGATGAGCCTGATGATCTCTCCCACCTTGAAAGGTGCGACAAGTTGCTACTATTTCGTCACTGTAACG
The DNA here is from genome assembly GCA_964516515.1 of uncultured Kineosporiaceae bacterium. GTDB lineage: Bacteria > Actinomycetota > Actinomycetes > Actinomycetales > JBBAYJ01 > JANNOG01. Next base: position 797 of record CAZEYA010000260.1, read on the forward strand.
AGATAGTTTACGCTGTGACGTTATATCTGCATCATTGGTGTCATGGACCTCTCGTCACCCCTGCGCTCGCTGGTACCGAGCCTGGACTCGGCGGTGCTGGAGGTGTTGTGCCGGACCGAGGCCGGTCTCAGCGCCGTCCAGATCTCTCGGCTGTCCGCGCGGGGGACACGACCAGGGCAGCGGCCTGTCCTTGACCGGCTGGTCCAGCACGGGCTCGTCATAGCGGATCGGGCTAACACGGGCTTCCTGTACCGACTCAATCGTGAGCACGTGCTGGCCCCGTTGGTGCTGGTTGCGGTGGACATACGCCGCGAGGTCTTCGACCGGTTGAGGTCGGCGTGCAGCCGACTGAATCCGCGCCCAGTTCACGCCTCGGTCTACGGCTCGTTCGCTCGTCGCGAGGGTGGGCCGGAGAGCGACATCGACTTGATGTTGATCCTCCCGAGCGACGTCGACACCCACGATGACCTCTGGGTCGACCAGGTGCGGGTTCTCGAAGGCGAGGTATTGGGGTGGACGGGCAACCGCCTCCAGGCGCTGACCTTCACCGAAAGTCGGTTCTCCGATGTCATCGGGGACGGCGAGCCCCTCGTCCAGACCTGGTCGGCTGACGCGGTCCCACTGCTCGGGCCGGAACCCGCAGCCCTGGTGGCCCGGCTTGCCGCCAAGGCCGAGCGGTGAGTCCGAAGAAGCTTCAGACTCGCCCCGGCGACCCGGGGCAGGCGCGTTCGCGCCGAGTGACAGCTCAGAAGTACCTCGAGGCCGCCGAGCTGCTCGCTACCGAGAACGGCGTGTCGGTCAACGTCTGCGTGGCCCTGGCCGTTCTCGCCGGAATCGCGGCGTCCGACGCCATCTGCATGTCCGCCATCGGAGAGCGGCACTCGGGGCCGGACCATTCCGCGGCCGCGGACTTGCTGGCCAGGGTCGACTCGGCCGCGGGCAAGAACCTGCAACGGCTCCTCGCTCTCAAGGCCGCCAGCCACCACGGCGCCCGCCTGCTCGATGACGGCGATCGCGAGGCGGCCATGCGCGCCGCCCAGGACCTCGTTCAAGAAGCCACCAGGCGCACGTGATGAGATCCCCGACCGGGTGAAGCTCGCGCGACGCGCTCGCGTCATGCGCACTATTCAGCGTCGAATCCGGTCCGCACGAACGTCAACGTTGCCGCGTCGCGCAGACGGTGCGGATGGTGTCAGGAGTGCATCCATCGGGAGCGGTGGGGTGTTGCTTGGGTCTCATAGGCGGCGGCCGAGGGTCTGATCGTGTCCCCAAGATCCAGAACGATCCGAATCGTTCCGTATCGTTTTGGTAACGGCGTCTGGCCTACCGCATCCGTCGACGGCTGACGTGGGGAACTAGCGGTGCACGAACCACCCAACCGCTCTGGAGGAGACCCCGTGAAGATCCGCCTTGTAGGTGCTGCCGCTGTGGTGGCTGCCGCCCTCGTACTGGCTGCCTGCGGTGACGATGCAACCGACACCGACGCCGCGGCGACTGCCGACGTGACCGCGGAGGCGACGGATGCGACCACCGCTGAAATGACCGAAGAAATGACCGAAGAAATGACCGAAGAAATGACCGAGGAGGCGGCCGGGACGGTCGTCGATGTGGCAGCGGGGAACCCCGACTTCAGCACTCTGGTTGCCGCCATCGAGGCAGCCGGACTGGCCGAAACGCTGAGCGCGCCGGGTCCGTACACCGTGTTCGCCCCGACCAACGAGGCGTTCGCTGCGCTCCCAGCGGGCGTGCTTGATGCACTGCTGCTGCCGGAGAACAAGGACACCCTGGTCAGCATCCTCACGTACCACGTCGTCGCAGGTGCCGTGACGTCCGACCAGATCACCGCCGGTGACGTCGCGACAGTCGAGGGCGGCAACGTGACCCTGGGCACCGAGGGCGGCGTCACCGTGAACGACGCGACGGTCGTCACGCCGGACATCACCGCATCCAACGGTGTCATCCACGTCATCGACGCCGTCCTCATCCCCGAGGGTGTGGACCCGGCCGCGCTGGTCGGCTGACCATCGGAACGTGAGCTCCCGAGGCGGGGGTCGCGCAACGCGCGGCCCCCGTCGCGTGCGTGGTCGGCGGCGCGCGGTTCCTCAGGTGGTGCTCGGTCGCGCAAGCACGGCCGAGCATCTGAGCCGCCGCGTCGCTCGTCTGGCACCGGGGTGGCAACTGCTCGACCTGCCCCGTCACGGCCAGGACGCACGAGCGGGTGCGCCACCCCGAGGGATCTCCTCCAGCACACAACTGATCCCGAGCGTCACGGAACAGTCGTCGTCATCGACGAGGTCCTGATGCCGAAACTGGGGGTCGACGGACTGCCGGTCGCTGACCTCCGCCGCGCCGAGACCGGTGGCGGGTGTCACGGGTGCCTGGTGGTCGGGATGCTCGACACCTGGTTGCGGCTGGGGCGCGTGGACGTGCCCTCCCGGCCCCCACTAGTGGGTGGCCACGGGTCGGATTTCGACGCCGCCGCTCAACCGAGCAGCCGGGATCCGTGCGGCCAGCTCGATGGCGTAGCCGGCGAGGAGTCGCTCCAGCGCCTCGCGGGCCAAGCCGGACAGGGTGACTCCCTCCCGAGCCGCACGTTGCTCGACCTCGTCAGGTCAGGGGCGTCACCCCCTTCCCGGTGAGGGCTTGGAATAGGCGGACGCTGTCGCCGGTGGTTTGGCAGATGTGGGCCTGGTGCAGGAGTCGGTCGACGGACGTGGTGGCGAGGTTTCGTGAATTGAGTTGCACTGGCACTCCAGCGCATGTCGACGGGTCCCGGCGGGTCGCCCGCGGAGCCCTGCAACCGTGCGCGGGGCTCAGCGGTAGTAGGGGTAGGGGGCGCACGAGGCGCCCTCCGCCGACCGAAAGGTGTGCCCATGCGACCCCTCTCCGCCCTCCCCGCCCTCGTCGCCAGTGTTCTGACCCTTGCCGCCCTCACGACCTCCGCCGCTGCGCCGCCGACTGCGAGCGCGGCCGCCGCGCCGCCGTCCGCGAGTGCGGTCGATTCGGCGGCCGCGACCCCTGAGGTCCGTTACCAGCACTTCATCCCGCTGGGGAAGTTCCCGACGGCCGTGTTCCCGCCGTCGCTCGTATCGGCATACAACGCCTCACCGTCCGGCTACCAGGTCGTGAACGGACACCTCGTCGACGACCACCAGAACGCGCAGGTGTTCCGGGCTTCGCAGCGGAGCTGGAACCACTTCACCCGGATGTTCCCCCGCAGGGTGTGGGGGGGCATCACGAATTACCAGATCGCGCTGCGCGACTCCTCCTTCTTCTTCAGCCTGCAACGCGGGAACTACAATCTTGAAGGGTCGGCCCAGGTGGGGGGGGCCTCGGATCTCATCCGAATTCACGAGGTCGGCCACCTTCTCAGCATCAGCTCGAACCAGGTGACCCCGGGGGTGCTGCCAGGATTCGCGCGCCCGGTGGGGCCGAGCGCGGCCTGCCCGTACGGGGAGACGTACGAGGGGTGCGTCAAGGCGGGCACCGTCATGGCGCGATTCGCCACGACGTTCTGGTCGCGCGATCTCACCGAGGAGGCGAGGCCGGCGCTCACGGAGGCGGAGATCGTCGCCTTCTACTCCCGGCACACTGGCGAATTCGTCGGCAGCTACGCAGCGTCGAACATCAGCGAGGACTTCGCTGACACGTTCGCGGCGTTCGTGTGGCGCTCCGACCCCCGCCGGGCCGACGGGTCCCTCGGCCCCGGCGCTGCGGTGCGAGTGCAGAAGATTGCCTGGTTCTACGACCAGCCCGGAATGGCCGGGTTGCGCGACCACATCAGGCTCACCCTGTGCGCCGACCCGGCGCCGTCCTGGCCCGGCTCGGCGGACGCGGTCCCGGTGGCCATCCGGCCGCAATGCGGCACCGGGGCGTAGCGCGCCGATCTGCGTGACCCGCCTGGCCCTGCGCCCGCAATAACGCAGGGCCAGGCTCCACCGCGAGGGATCAGCGGGGTGAACGCTTCGCGGGGCGT
>CAZEYA010000261.1:0-2013 GCA_964516515.1 uncultured Kineosporiaceae bacterium
CCGACGCCAGCCAGTCCGACACCAGCCCCGCACCCGCCGACCGCTGAGGAGCCGTCATGCCATCACTGCTCGCCGCCGCCGCGCCCGACGGCGGAATCCTGTCCTGGATCAACGGCAAGACCGGTCAGCTATCCACCACGTTGATCATCGTTGCCGGTGCGCTCGCCGTGCTGTTTGCCATCTGGTACGTCATCAAGTCCGGGTTCCGCTTTCCGGCGATCCTCATGGCCGCGCTGTCCGCCGGCTTCTTCTTGTGGGTCGTCAACAACCCGGACTTCGTGGCCAACCTGTTCACCAACGAGATCGAGTCCGCTCCGGCCACGCTGCAGCAGCAGGTCACCGAGACCGTCTCCGAGTCGAGCACCTGGCTGTGAACCACCTCCCAGAGGCCGGCGCGGGTGAGGAGGTGGTCCGCTTCCACACCCGCGGCGTCCGCTTCCCCAGGCTGATCGGCAAGACGGCCGACGGCACCCGGCTGCCCGGGGGGCCGTACACGATCACCCAGGTCGTGGCAACCGTAACGATCTTCATCGGCGGGCAGTGGACCCGGCCGATCTGGGGCGGTCATGGCCTGGCCTCGGACTACCTCGCGTTGGTCGCCGTCGCAATCGTCGTCGGCTTCCTGCTGCGACACGCCAGCTTCGGGCCGCGCGACCCGGTGACGACCGCGCTGGCGTTGATCACGCTCTACCTGACCCCCACGACCGGCCGCCGCAACGGACGCCCGGTCGCCGCCCTGAAGCGGCCTCGACGCCGCCAGGCACGCCCGGCGGCGCCGCGCTGGCTGTTGCCGACCGGCCCCACCACCCGCCTGGAGTCGACCGATGCGTAATCCCGTCACCGCCATCGCCGGGCACGTGCTGTGGACCCGCTCCGGAGGGCCGTGGGCGCTGCTGCGGCTGCACCCGCTGCCCTACGGCCTGCGCCCCGAGGAGGACAAGCGCGTGGTCAGGGCGCTGCACGCGCAACTGCTCCGGTCGTTGCGCGGCGACGCCGTCCTGCTCGGCCTTGCCGCACCGATCGATGCCACGAGCGTCGTGTCGCGGATGCTGGACCGGATCGACGTCTCCAGGCATCGGCAGTGGGCGCAGGAGTGCGACGCGACCCTGGGTCGCCTCGCCGGCCTCGGCCTGTCCGAGCGGACGTTCTGGCTGGCCGCCCCACTGTCCCGCGGTGCCGGCACCGCCATGCTCAGCACGCTCGGCGCCGCCGCAGCCGAGGTCGGCGATCAGCTCGGCCTGCCCCGCTGGGTGCCGTCGAACCGGCAGATCAGCGAGGCGCTGGCAGCGGCGGACACGCTTCGGCTGAGCCTGCCGGCCGCGTTCGGTGCCCGTGGGGCGAGCGCCGCGGAGATGGCGTGGTTCGCCACCCACGCGATGCGCCGCGGTCTGCCCGAGACTCCGCTGCCTGACGGCGGCGAGCCGACGACCGACACCTGGCTGCGCAACGGCGCCACCCGTCTGTCGCCGGTCCTGGACGAGGGCGGCGCGAGTGACGCCGCGGCTGCCGGTCCCAGGCGGCGCCTGGCCAGGATCAACCCGCTGTCGCGGCGATACCTCAAGGTCACCGACGGCGCCGCGCCGGGAACCGAACCGCAGGCCTCGTACCAGGTGATGCTGACCCTCGACGACGTCCCGGCGGCGGGGATGAGCTTCCCCGGTTCGGAGTTCCTGGGCCGGCTCGACGAGTCCGGCGTGGACGCCGACTGGGCGGTCCGGCTCACCGTTCGCTCCGCGCGTGAGGCGTCGGCCCGGATCCGCCGCGCCGTCCGCGACCTGTCGGACCAGTACGACCAGCGCGACGCGATCGTCGCCACCGGCACGCACGCCCTGGACCGTGCGGCTGCCGACCTCACCGACTACGAACGGGCACTGACCGAGGACGCCAACGAGGTCGCGTGCGAGGCCACCATCGTCTTCACCGTCGCCGGGCCGACGGCCGCCGAGGCGCAGAGTCAGGCACGCCGGCTCGCGCAGTACTTCACCGCGGCCGAGTACCGGTTGGGCCAGCCGG
>CAZEYA010000261.1:2113-4641 GCA_964516515.1 uncultured Kineosporiaceae bacterium
CCGCCACCGAGCAGGACGTCTCGCCCGCCATGGCGATCGCCGGCAGCCTGGGCAGCGGCAAGAGCGTCACCGAGAAGGTGGTCGCGGGCGGCATCGTCGACCGCGGTGGTCGGTTGCTCGCCGTGGACCGCAGCCAGGTCGGTGAATGGAGCCGGTTCGCCGAGGCCGTCACCGACGCGACCGTCGTGTCGGTGCTGGCGCCGCGGGTCTCGCTGGACCCGCTGCGGCTGTTCCCGGGTCGGCCCGGCGCGCGGATCACGCAGTCGTTCCTGGCCACCCTGCTCGACATCACACCGTCCAGCGACGACGGCCGGCTGCTGGCCGATGTGCTGGACCCGATGTACCTGGCGAAGTACGGCCTGTCCGGCCTCGGCGAGCTGACCGCCCACGTCGCGCAGGACTGCGACCTGCCCGGCGCACCCCGGCTGGCGTCGTTGCTGCGCAGCTTCGCCCGCCACGACGTGGCCCGGGTCGTCTTCGAGGCTTCCCTGCCGGTGGTCGACCTGGTGCGTTGCCCCGCTGTGGTCTTCGCAACCACGGGTGTGCAACTGCCGACCCGCGAGGAGCTGCTCAACGAGCACCTGTTCCGCCAGATGCGCCTGGAACGGGTCTTCGGCCGGGCCGTCTACGCGCTGATCATGGGGATCATCAGGCACGTCGCCTTCGCGGACCCCACCGAGATGGTCGCCATCGTGCTCGACGAGGCGCACCACGTCACCGCCTCGCCGGAGGCCGAGCACGAGCTCATCGAGCTGATCCGGGACGGCCGCAAGCACAAGGCCGCGACCATCCTCGGCTCGCACGATCCACTGGCGGACTTCGGCAACGAGACGCTGCGCGGACTGATCGCGACCCGGCTGGTCGGGCGGCAGAGCGATCCGACCCTCGCGCGGCGCAGCCTGGCGTGGCTGGGGCTTGACCCCGACGACCGCGCCCTGCTGGACCTGCTGGTCCGGCACACCAGCCCGGTCGACCCCGCTACCGGCACCGTCGCGCCGGACCGGCGCGGGGAGATGCTGATGCGCGATTCCCAGGGCCGGCTCGGGCGGGTCAAGGTGTTGTTGCCTGCCTCGCCGGCTCGCGCCGAGGCAATCCTGACCACCCCTGGCGCGACGCGGGGGGTCGCCGTGGACGCCGTAGATGCCGGTCCCGGCGCAGGTATGGACTCCGGCCTCGATCCTCGCGGCGGGCCCCGCGCCGAAAGCCGGACATGAGACTCGCCACCGTCGTCCCCGACGCGTGCGCGGCGATCACCTCCGGCGGTGCTCTGCCGCCGGCGGCGCCCGCGGGCAGTCAGGCGGGTGGGATCTTCGCCACCTACAACCCGGTGGACTGCCGTGGCATCCCGCTGTCGGCGTACAGCCTCGACATCGACCCCGGCGGGCTGACGTCGCCGGCGACGGCGGTGCTGTCACTGGTGCTTTCCGGGCTGTGGGACTTCTACCGGGTCGCGGTCGCGCTGTCGGTGTGGATGTTCGACCTGGCTGCCGGGTTCGGCTGGCTGTCCTGGTTGGCGGGCCCGGCGACCGTCGTCGCCGACGCGCTGCAGCAGCTGGTCACCGAGCTGGGTCTAGTGCCGCTTGCCCTGGTCATCGCGGCGATCATCGGCGGGATCTGGATCCTTCGCGGCCGGTGGGCCTCGGGTATCGGCGAGCTGCTGGTCAGCGGGTTCATCGCGGCGCTCGCGATCGGGGTGCTGGCCAATCCGGTGGCGTTGGTCGCTGGCCCGGACGGGCTGCTGACCCGCACCGAGCAACTCGGTGTCGAGGTGGCCGCGGTGGTGTCGACGGGTGGCCGGGCCGGCGACGCCGACGCGGCGACGATGCGCGCGGTGACCAGCGCCCGGCTGGTCGAGGCGTTCGTGCGTGCTCCGCACCAGCTGGTCAACTACGGCGCGGTGCTGCCGGTGAACTGCCTCGGTGTCTACGACGAGGGCCTACTGGCCGGTCCGGACGCGGCGGGGCCGCCGCTGCGCGAGCAGATCGGCACCGCATGCGGTGAGCAGTACCAGGCCTACGCCAACGATCCGTCGTCGCTGCAGGTGGCATCGGCGGCGCTGGTGCTGACCTTCGGCGGGTTGCTCGTGGTGCTGATGTTCCTCATCTCCGGGCTGGTGTTCTTCGCGACCCTCGTCGTGCTGTTCGAGGCGGTGAAGCTAGTCATCGGGCTAGTGGTCGCCATCGTGCCGGGGACGGGCAGGGGAAGCCTGTTCCACTCCCTCGCGGAGATCGCGATGGCCCTCATCGTCATGCTCGGCACGTTGATCTTCGCGGCCGCCTTCGCCTTGATGGTCGGGGCGCTGCTCGACCCGGTCAACGGTGTCGGCAACCCGGTGCAGACGTTCCCCGTGCTGGGGCTGCTGACGATCGTCTCGGCGATCACGTTGTTGCGCTGGCGTCGCGGCGCCGAGGCCGCGGCCCGCCGGGTCGCCGAGCGGTTGGCGCGGCTGACCCCGGGGGACAACCGGGTGCCGGAGCCGTCGCGGCTGCCGGTGCAGAGCGTCGTGGTGACGGGTGTGGCGGCCCGGC
>CAZEYA010000262.1:0-4624 GCA_964516515.1 uncultured Kineosporiaceae bacterium
AATGTTTACTGAAGCAGGTGCAGGTGTCCTATCTTAGGTTCACGGCGAGACCAGGTGGTCCGCCGCGCGCGCCAGGAAATGGTAGGGCATTGACCGGGCACCTCCCCAGCCTGTGGGCAGAAATGTCCAACCTGGTGCGTGGCCGCTCGGGATCGAAACTCGCCCCTCTACTCAGTTCGACGGCTCCCTTTCAGCATTGGCAGGTTGACGACAGATACTCGGATGGCCTAAGGGTTACCCAGGCCGTTGTTGCAGGGCACTTGTCGGCCACGAAGACGCTCGCTGACGCCATTGAGCAAGACGTCATCTCCGGCGTGCTAACATGACGGTCCGCTTCGACGAGGCATGGATATCCGCGCGCCGAGTAGCAGCGCGGATCAGTGATGATGGGCTGGACGTGGTCCTGGTGCGAAACCTGCTGGGGATGATCTCGGTAGTGCTGGGTAACTCACGCATGTTGCCCGCCACGGACCTGGTGCAACGGGTGGGTGACGAACTTCGTGCCGAGACGGGTCCTTTCTGCGCGCTCACGCCTGTCCTGATCTGGCAGGACTTGTCCGCGCCGGAAGCTTTGGCCGACGCTCCTGGTCGCAGCATCGTGCGCGAGCCAGGTGAAGGGGTGGGACGACTGATCACGGTGGAGCGGACAGTGGTCGGTACCGAATGGTCACGAATAACAACGGACCCACCGGGACGGCGAGTAACGTTGTACGGTTTCAAGGGTGGGGTTGGACGATCCACCGCCACTGTGATGTTGGCCCGCCACCTGGCGAAGCAGGGCCAGTGTGTCCTGGTCGTTGACCTAGACCTGGAGTCTCCCGGGGTCAGTGCTCTGTTGATCGACGACGAGCAGCTACCGGCGAGTGGAATCGTCGACCACTTCGCCGAGGCGGCCGTCGACAATGCTGCAGGATTGGATCTGGTCGCCCGGAGTTCCGCGATACGCTCCCAAGGCAACGGCGAAGTGTGGATAGCCCCGGCGTCGGGCCGGCCGGGACCAACATATCGCTACCTGCCCAAGTTGAATCGTGCGTATCTGGAGGAGCCCCCCTTTGCCGAGCGACTCAACGATGCTGTCACCGCGTGCGAGGACCGGGTGACATTCCTGAGCCGGGCACCTGACGTGGTGTTGCTGGACAGTCGTGCCGGACTGCACGACATCGCGGCGGTGGCAATAACCCAACTGAGCGATCTAAGCCTCCTGTTCGCGGTGGATAACCCCCACACGTGGGCGGGTTACCGCGAGCTGTTTCGCGAATGGGGGACCGACCCCGAGCGGGCGCGTGCGATTAGGGAGCGCCTCAAGATGGTCGCGAGTGGCGTACCCACGGCCCGGGATGATTATCTGCTCTCGTTTCTTGATCATTCTCAGACCTGTCTGGCTGAGCTATATGATGATGTGGACATGCTCGAGGGATACAATCCCTCTCTGCAGGACGTCGATGCCCCTCATTGGCCCCTGCCCATCAGCTTTCAGCCGAACTTGGTCGGTCTTGATGCCGCGGCACATCGAGAATGGTTGGAAGACGCACAGATCGAGAGTAGTTTCTTTGAATTCTTGCAGGGTGCGACGGACCTCATCGAACGGAGTTTCTCGTGACCTTGGGCGTGGAAGAATACCGTGACCTGCTACGCACGGCATTGGGTCCAGCCGGAGATGCCGGGACACAGCCTCCGGATTTTCGAACCCTTTTCACCCCTGGCAGTCATCGCATGGCGCTTGATCCGGATGCAACTGTGGTGCGAGGAGGGCGCGGTGTCGGGAAGACGGTCTGGTTCAAGGCCTTACAGAATGACCAACTGCGAACGGTGGCCGCGTCCACCTATCAGCTCGGGAGGCTGACGTCTGCTCGGGCAGTCGCGGGGTACGGGGAAGAACTTCGGCCGGACGATTATCCCGGGCCCGCTGCCCTGAAGGGTTTGTTGGCGGCGCGGGTAGCTCCGTCGGACATTTGGGCCGCAGTACTGCTCACCGCACTGGACGTGCCCGTCGTGAGGGCGATCAGTCGGTGGTCCGATCGGGTCCAGTGGCTGCAGAACAACCCGGACGAATTCGACCGGGCAATTGGTTCAGCCGATCAGGTGGCGGCCGGGTCGGGCCAGTTGGTCCTCGTGTTGTTCGATGCCCTCGACCGACTGAGCGGTGAGCGACGTGAGGCTGAAAAATTGATCGACAGCCTGCTGCGGCTGGCGCTTGACCTCCGGACCAGGACCCGGTCACTGCGGGCCAAGATTTTCATCCGTCACGACATGTTTGTCACGGAGCAGCTTCAATTCCGGGACGCCTCGAAGCTGATCGCAACGGCAGCCGACCTGACCTGGACAGCTACCGACCTCTTCGGCCTCCTCTATCAGCTCATGGGCAACGCCGCCAGTGCTGAGCAATTGTCGGAGCAGTTCCGCGGGGACTCCGGCGACTGGAACTTTCAGGACGGCGGCCGATACACGCCACCACGAGCATTGGTGGGTGATCAGGCGCACCAGCGGCTGGAGTTCGAGAAGATGGCCGGATCCTATATGGGTACAGACCATCGAAAGGGTCGTCCGTACACATGGTTGCCGAATCACCTCATTGACGGCGTCGGCCAGGTCAGCCCCCGGAGCTTTCTCAGTGCAATACGACGAGCGAACGATGTCACATCTCAGGAGTATGCTGCACATGTCACCGCCCTCCATTGGGATGCTATCCGGCGGGGGGTGCAACTTGCGTCGCAGACGAGAGTGGCGGAGGTCCAGGAGGACCTGCCGTGGATCGGCGCGGCAGTGAATCCACTTCGGGGACTTCAAGTGCCCATCGAGGAGCCCGAGGTGCTGTCCAGGTGGGACGACGACGGCTTGGCGGAGAGGCTTCGATCCCTGAACGACGATACTGAGGAGGTGCGGACGGGACCTCGTAGTGTTGGGGGGCATGCACTGGTAGAAGAGCTCCGTGAACTCGGGGTTATGACCCGGCGGGTTGATGGCCGACTCGACCTACCGGATATCTATCGGATCGCGTTCAATGTAGGGCGCAAGGGTGGTGTGCCGAGAATCAAGCACTGAGCATTCGTGACGCGTGTCTCTGGCGCCTGGCCTGGCCCGGCCGCGTCGAGGGTTGAGATCCTCACTGCTGTCAGACTCGGGGCGTGAGCGCCACCATCGTCGCCCGAGGGCTCGCTGTCGGCCACGGCGACCGGATTCTGTTCGCCGACCTGGACATGGTGGTGGCGCCGGGCGACGCGATCGGCCTGCTGGGGGCCGACGGCGCCGGCAAGTCGACGCTGTTGCGCGTGCTCGCCGGAGTGCTGCAGCCCGAGACCGGCACGGTGTCACTGACCCCGCCCGATGCGGTGGTCGGCTACCTCGCGCAGGAGGTCGAGCGGTTGGCGGGCGAGACGGTCGCCGGCCACGTCGCCCGACGCACCGGTGCCGCCGACGCCCAGCAGGCGCTGGACGCGACTCTGGGCGCGCTGGAACGAGGCGACCCGGGTGCGGACGACGCCTACGCCAGCGCGCTGGACCAGTGGCTGGCGATCGGCGCCGCCGACCTCGACGAGCGGATCGGCGAGGTGCTCGCCGACCTCGGCCTGCGTGTGGACACCACAGCGCTGATGACCGGCCTGTCCCGCGGTCAGGCCGCCCGCGTCGGGCTCGCCGCGCTGCTGCTGTCGCGCTTCGATGTCGTGCTGCTCGACGAGCCGACCAACGACCTCGACCTGGACGGCCTGGCCCGGCTGGAGGCGTTCGTCACCGGCCTGCGGGCCGGGTGCGTCGTGGTCTCGCACGACCGCGAGTTCCTCGCCCGCTGCGTCACCGGCGTCGTCGAGCTGGACCTGGCGCAGCAACTGGTGCGCAGCTACGGCGGCTCCTACGAGTCCTATCTGGCCGAGCGGGACGTCGACCGCCGCCGGGCACGGGAGGACTACGAGTCCTACGCCGACACCCGCTCGTCGCTGGAAGCCCGGGGGCGGATGCAGCGGGCCTGGATGGACAAGGGCGTGCGAAACGCAGTGCGGAAGGGGGACCCGGACAAGAACATCCGCGCCAAGCAGCGCGAGTCCTCGGAGAAGCAGGCCGCCAAGGCCCGGCAGACCCAGCGGCTCATCGAGCGGATGGACGTGGTCGAGGAGCCGCGCAAGGAGTGGTGGCAGTTGCCGTACTCGATTGCTGCCGCCCCTCGCGGTGGGCGGATCGCGATCAGCGCCCGTGACGTGGTCGTCCGTCGAGGCGACTTCACGCTCGGGCCGGTGACGCTGGACGTCGAGACCGGCGACCGCATCGGTATTACCGGACCCAATGGTGCGGGCAAGTCCACGCTGCTCGCGGTGCTGCTGGAACGGCTGGCACCCGAGGCGGGCACGGTCGCTCACGGCTCCGGCGTCGCCCTCGGCGAGGTCGACCAAGGGCGGCGCTCGCTGCGCACCGATGTGACGTTGCTCGACGCGGTCCGCGAGGACGTGCCGGACCTCGCGCCCGCCGACGTCCGGACGCTGCTGGCCAAGTTCGGCCTCGGCGCCGAAGACATCTCCCGCGGCGTCGAGCAGCTGTCACCGGGGGAGCGGACCCGGGCGGCGCTGGCGATCCTGCAGGCGCGAGGGGTCAATCTGCGGGTGCTCGACGAGCCGACCAACCACCTCGACCTGCC
>CAZEYA010000263.1:0-4541 GCA_964516515.1 uncultured Kineosporiaceae bacterium
GGCGGCTTGCGAGCGGGGGCCCGCTGCCGGGCGGGTGACCGCGCTCACGAACGCACGTCCGTACGGCCGGAGGTGCTGCGGACGTAGAGCACCATCGGGATCAGCAGCGTGGCCACGAGCAGCGCCACCAGAGCCCCGCCCTGGCCGACCTGCCCGGGGCTCGTCACCGCCAGATTGATGAGGTTGCCGAGCATGGCGGTCTGCGGTGAGCCCGACAGCAGGTCGTTGGTGAAGAAGTCGCCGAGCATCGGCAGGCCGGCCAGCAGCATCCCGGCAGCGATGCCGGGCCGGCTCATCGGGATCACCACCCGCCGGAACGTGTCGACTGACGAGGCTCCGAGGTCGCGACCGGCCTCCAGCAGGCTGGGACTGATCCGGTCCAGCGCCGCATACAACGGCAGGATGAGGTAAGGCACGTAGCCGTAGACCAGGCCGAGCACCACGGTGACGCTGCGGCCGTTGAGCCAGTCCACCTCGGTCGGCAGCAGCCCGCCCAGCGTGATCACCCGGTTGACCAGCCCGTCGGTCTGCAGCAGGTTCACCCAGGCCAGCATCCGCATCATGTAGCTGATCCAGAACGGCGAGAGCAGCAGCGCGAGCACCAGTGCGCGGTAGCGGCCCGCGTGGCGCGCAGTGAAATACGCGACCGGGAAGGCGATCAGGAGGGCGATGGACAGCGCCAGCGCCACGTAGATCACGGTGCGCAGCAATGTGGCCCCGATGAAACCGTCGGCGCCGACCAGCCTGCTCAGCACGAAGACGACGTTGTCGAAGGACCAGTCCGCCGGATTCCATGCCGGCACGGGCGAGCGGAAGATCGGGTCCACGGTGCCGAGCGCGATGCAGACCAGGACGTACCCGGGAACGACGAAGAACACCGCGAGCCAGATAATGCCGGGCAGGCTCAGCAGCGCCCCGAACACGTCGCGGGCCCGGTCGGTGTCCCGGCCTGTCATGTCAGGCGCCCGCTTTGAACTGCTGCCACGCCGCTTGCCACAGCCCGTCGGTCTCGGGGTCCAGTTCCAGGATGCGCAGCCCGTCGGCGAAGTAGTCCTGCAGCACGACGGCGCTGTCGAGGTCGGGGAGCACGATCTCGGAGTCGATCACCGCCTGAGGGTCCAGCGAGTTCTGCGGGGGCTGGTACCCGGTGGCGCCGAAGTTCCCGATCGCGACGTCCGGGTCCAGCACGTGGTTGAGGAACTCGTGGGCCAGCACCGGATTCTTGCCGGCCCTGACGATCGTGACACAGTCGTTGTCGATCCGGCCCTGGCCCGGACCCGGGTACCAGTAGCGGAAGATCGACGGATCCACGCCCTCGGGCGTGTAGTAGGTGAAGTTCACGGCGTCGCCGGACCACGCGTGCGACATCGCGTGCTGGCCCTCCGGCAGCTCGCTGTAGTAGTTGATGGTCACCTTGGGCGAGGTGAGGCGTGTCATCTCCAGCAGGGCGTCCTGCGCCTGGGCGATCAGTGCCGGATCGGTCGTGTTGAAGTCGGTGTTACCGGCCCGCAGCATCGCCATTCCCAAGGTCTCGCGATAGTCGTCGAGCACGGTGAGCATTCCCGAGTACTGCGGGTCCCAGAAGACATCCCACGGATTCTCGCGAGCCCCGATGTCCTCGGCGACCATGTCCGCGCGCCACGCGATCCCCGCGGTGTACACGGTGTACGGAACGGTGTAGCGCCATTCCCCGTCGTAGAACGGATCGGTGAAATCGGCCCACACGTTGGCGATGTTCGGAATGTAGTCGTGGTTCAACGGCCGGACCAAGCCCGTCGTGATGATCTTGCCGAGGCTGTCCGGTGCGACGAAGAAGACATCGAAGTCGATCTCGCCGGAACGCAGCTTGCTCAAGGCTTCCGGATAGTCGTTGAAGGTCGTTACCTCCAGCGACACGTTGGCGTCGGCGAACTTGTCCGAGAACGAGTCCAGCGCAGCCGGGTCCAGGTAGTCGGCATAGTTGTAGATCTTGAGGGTGGCGTTCTGCTCGGGCGGCAGGCCCGATTCGATTGGCTGGTTGTCCTCGGCGATCGGCCAGGTGGCCGGTTGCTGCGGTGAGGCGATCTGCAGGCTGGCCGCCGGCGAGCTCCCCGTCGCCTGGCCGCACCCGGCCAGTAGCGGGGAACCGACTGTGGCGACCCCCAGCCACCTCGTGAAGTCTCTGCGGCTGAGCAGGTGGTCGCGACCCCTGGGCGGCTTGCCCCCCTCGGTGTGCGTCATGGCAACCTCCATCTGTGCTGTGCTCGGTGCCGGCAGGGACGCCGTAGTCTGCCGCGAGGGCGACTCCGCCGTACGATGCTCGACCAAACCTCATACTGAACGGACAGTCAACCCTTCTACCGGGAGGTCCTCCGGTGACGAGAAGCCACGATGTGCCGACTGCAGTGCTGACCCGCGCCGGAGGCGATCATCCGAGGCCGGCGGGTGGCGCGCTCACGCTGGTGGGCCTCAAGAAGTCCTTCGGCGACGTCCATGCCGTCCGAGGCGTCGACATCGACATCGCGGCCGGTGAGTTCTTCTCGCTGCTCGGGCCGTCCGGTTGTGGCAAGACCACCGCGCTGCGCCTGATCGCCGGCTTCGAGGCGCCCACCGAAGGCCAGATTCTGCTCGACGGGGTGGACCAGGCACTGCGCCCGCCCGAGCGGCGTCCGATCAACACCGTCTTCCAGAACTACGCCCTCTTCCCGTTCAAGAACGTCCGCGACAACGTCGCCTTCGGTCTGCGGTACCTGGACCTCACCAAGGCCGAGACGCGTACCAGGATCGACGAGGCGCTGGCGCTGGTACGGATGACCGAGTTCGGTGCCCGACGCCCCTCGCAGCTGTCGGGTGGGCAGCAGCAGCGGGTGGCACTGGCGCGGGCGCTCGTACTCAATCCCCGGGTGCTGCTGCTCGACGAGCCGCTGGGTGCCCTGGACGCCAAGCTCCGCAAGGCGCTGCAGATCGAACTCAAGGCGCTGCAGGAGACGGTCGGCATCACGTTCGTCTACGTCACCCACGACCAGGAGGAGGCGTTGACAATGTCTGACCGGATGGCCGTCATGGCCCGCGGCCGGGTGGAACAGGTCGGCACGCCGGCCGAGGTCTACGCCGAGCCCGCCACCGCCTACGTCGCGGACTTCCTCGGCGCGGCCAACGTGTGGGACGCCGACGTGGTGGACCGGGGGGCGGGCGGAGTGACCGCCCGGCTGTGCGGTCGCACCTTCGAGGTCACCGCCGTCCCGGGCACCACCGTCGCGGACCCGTCCCAGCAGGCGAAGCTGGTCGCCCGGCCGGAACGGTTGTCGCTTGACCCCGTGGCGGCCGACCACGAGTGCGCCGGTTCCAACCGGATCGACGGCGTGGTGGCACGCACGATGTACCTGGGTTCGGCGGTCTCGGTCGTGGTACAGCTGGCCGAGGACTGCGCCGCGATGGTGACCCGGCCCAGCGACAGCCCGGACGCGGGCCTGCGACCGGGCGATGCGGTGTGTCTCACGCTGCCGGCGCCCGCGCTGCGGCTGCTGCCGTTGGGGGGCTGACCTAGGGCGGTGGCGCCGGCGCGACAGTGACGGCCTGCGGGAAGGGCAGGGCGATCGGATCCGGCCGGTACCTGCTGACGCCGCCGGCGTCGAACCGGTCGAGGCCCAGCGTGTCGACATCCACGACGTCGCTGTGCCCCGCCAGGACGAGGTCGGCGGTGGCCCGCGCGATGCCGGGACCGCACATCATCCCGTGGCCCCCGGCGCAGGTCACGGTGAGGCCGGGCACCACGCCGTCGGCATCGCGGGCCGGGCCGATGATCGGCAGGTGGTCGGGGGTGTACTCGATGGTCGCCGCCCAGGCCTTACGCAGTCCCAGGCCGTGAGTGACGGGCACCAGCTCGGCCAGTCGCCGCCGGATGCGCTCCAGGTACGGCCAGTCCACCGCGAGGGCCTCGCCCTCGGGCTCGTCGGGGTTGCTCATCCCGAACAGCAAACCGCCGCTCTCGGGGCGCCAGTACAGCCCCATCGCGAGGTCGAAGACCATGGGCATCGGGAAGGCACCGGACGGTCCCGGATCCTGGTTCGGGTCCAGGTCCGGGTGCGGCGAGGTGACCGCAACCTGGTGGCGCACCCGGCCGACCGGCAGCGTGACACCGCACCGGCGGCCCAGCTCTGCGAGGCTGGGTCCCCCCGCGAGGATCACCTGCGGAGCCGCGATGTCACCCGCCGAGCTACGCACCCCGGCCACTCGTCCCGCAGCGTCGCGGTCCAGGCCGAGGAACGTCGTGCGCTCCGCGACGTGGACCCCGTCGTGGGCAAGGGCGACGGCGTAGGCAACGACGTTGCGCGGCGGGTCCAGGTAGCCGTCGCCGGAGTGGTAGGTACCGCCGAGGGTGAGACCCGGCGCCATCGTCGGGTTGCACCGCTCGGCCGCGGCCGGGTCGAGCCACCGAACGTCCAGACCGAGGTCGCGCTGCATCGCCATCCGGGTCTGCGCCGTGGCGACGTCGGCTGGGGTGAACGCGGGCAGGAAGTAGCCCTGCTCGACGAAACCCGAGTCGATCCCGAGCGCCGCGG
>CAZEYA010000264.1:0-4526 GCA_964516515.1 uncultured Kineosporiaceae bacterium
CGAGGTGGCGCTCGACGCCTACGAGGGCACGCTGCTGCTGGTCACGCATGACCGCCGGATGCTCGACGCCGTGACGCTGACCCGGCGCTGGCACGTCGAGGCGGGCATGGTCGAGCAGCTGTGAATCCTCCCTCTCGAGGTGGACGGAGGAAGCGCACCACAGCGTCGCCGTCAGGCGGGGTCGCGGATCACCCGGCCTTGCCTGAGGTTGACTATGCGATCGGCGACTGCCATCACCCGCGGATCGTGGGTCGCCATGATCACGGCGGTGCCTGACGTTCGCGCGAGGGCGACGGCGGCCAGGACGCGGGAGATGTTGTCGTCGTCCTGGTGCCCGGTGGGTTCGTCGAGGATGGCTAGGCGTGGTCCGACCGACAGTGCCTTGGCGATGGCGATGCGTTGCTGCTCACCTAGGGATGTCGCTTTGACTGGGCGGTTGGTTAGGTGATCCAGCGCCAGCGTTTCGAGGAGGCCTGGCAATGGGTCGAGGCCGCGGATCAGGCAGGGCAGGAAGGCGTTCTCGATGACGGAGAACTCCTCGGCGAGTCCCAGCCGCTGCGGCAGCAAGGACACGGTCGTCCAGTCGTCGATGGTGTGTGCCGCCTTCCCGGCGACCGTCACCGAGCCTGCTGTTGGCCGGTCGAGTCCTGCGATGAGACTGCACAGGGTTGATTTCCCGGAGCCGGACCGGCCGGTCAGGGCCATGACCAGAGCGGGTTCCAACTCGAGGTCCACGTCGGTCAGGACGGTGGTCCTGGCGCCGGTGTGGCCGAAGCGGTGTGTGAGGGCTGCCACGGTGACGAGTGTGTTCATGGGCGCTCACTCGGGGGGAAGGGCCTCATGTGGACCTCGGAGTCCGTGACGTCGATGAGTGTTCGGCCGTTGGGGAACAGGGCCAGCGCCGCGGGGGGCAGTTGCACTCGCCCGGTGGAGTCGATCGCGGCGCCTGCCGGGCCGCTGCCGTGCTGGTCGCTGGACAGCACACCGTGGCGTAGGTGGAGTTCGCGGTCGGCAACGGCGACGGCGCGCGCGTCATGGGTGGCGAGCACCACGCAGCTGCCCGCGTGGGCGCAGCGGCGGAGCTCGGCGAGTACCAGGTCGGCGGAGGCGTCGTCTAGTTCGGCCGTGGGTTCGTCGGCGACGACGATGGCTGGCCCGGCGGTTACGGCTGCCGCTACGGCTAGGCGCTGTTGCTCGCCGCCGGAGAGCTGGCGAACCATCGCTGCCGCGCGAGACGACAGCCCGAGTCGCTCGAGCAGGTCGTCGCAGGCGTGGCGGGCGCCCCTGAGTTGGGCGCCTCTGAGTTGGGTGACCGTGGTGATCCACTGCCGTGCCGTGAGGGTGTCGTACAGGTTGTCCGTCGGGCGTTGCGCGACCCAACCGACGTTTCGGCGACGCAGCCGGCGCATGTCCGAGGCCCGCAGTTCGGTGGTGTCTCGGCCTTGGAGCCACAGCTCGCCGCCGCTTTGGCGTTCCTGCAGGGCAATGATCGAAAGCAGGCTGGACTTGCCGCTGCCGGATGGTCCCGTGACCGCGGTGAGCGTGCCGGATACGAACCGTGCCTCGACGCCGCGTAGGGCGTGGGTCTCCCCGCTGGGCGACGGGTAGATCTTCACCAGTCGCTCGCAGCGGATGGGTGGGCCGGTGGACGGCGCGGCGCTGTTGTCATTCCGCATCCCGCAGCACCGCCGAATCGGAGTCGGTGTGAGAACGAGCTGCTGCCACCGCTATGGCGGCGACGGCAAGGACGACGGCGGCCACGATCATTACCAGGTATCCGGTGGGGTCCTCGCGCACCTGCAGGGCAGGAGCGAGTTTGGGGGCGGGATCGAGCAGTCGCCGCCCCAATGGCACCAGGGCGAGCACGCCGATCACGGCGAGAGCGGCGCCGAAGAACACCACCGTGACGAGTTCGATCGCTCGTGCTCGACCGGGACCTGATCGGCCCAGGCCGGCCCGGGCGAGCATGACGTCGCTCGCGCGTGATCGTGAGGCTCTGCGGTCGGCGTATAGGCAGGTCGCGATCAGCGCCAGGGCCACGATCCCGGCCGCTATGGCCAGCTGGTAGCCGATGCCCGCTTCGGCGATGACGAATTCTGGACGCTCGCGAAGCTGCGCACTCGTCGTGAGTTTGCCGGCATCCACCCCGGAGCTGGCCAACAGAGACACCAGACCGGTCTGGCCCGCGGCACCCCACACCTCAGCCGACATGTACGCACCTTCCTGGTCACGGAACCGGGGATCGAGCAGGCCGAGGCCGCCCAGGTAGGACTCCGCGTTGATGACGAGCATGGGGACGGTGCTGCCATAGCCCGGGAAGGCGTCGACGACCGCGATGACGCGGCAGGTCTGGGGGCCCTCGCTCGTGCTACCGACCAGGACATTCCCCCGGGCGAGGCCCGGGGCACCGACGGCGATGACCGGCAGGGTGGTCGACCCGGATGATGCGCTCGCGTCCTGCCCGGAACTTGCGTCGCGCAGCAAAGCCAGTGCCCGGCGGGCGTCGCTGAGTCCCGGCCCGGCGCCCCACTGTGCGGCCCCGTCCAGGCCCGCGGGGTCAACGATCAGGAGGTTGGCACCGCCGGTGAACTCGGGCAGGGTGATGCTGTCCCGCCAGACGACGGTGTAGCCCGCCGGCAGGGGCGGATTGCGGCGCGGCGGTAGGTCCTCCGGCTCCGGCGGAAGCTGGTCGGCTTCGATGACCGGCAGGTCAGGAGCTGCCGGGTCCAGCAGCCACGACCCGTCGATCGGCACCGTCGCGGCAGCACCGGCGGCCGCCGCCACCTTGTCTTCGACGGCCTGCGCGACGGCCGAGGACGCCAGGACCGTGTACAGGGCCACGCCCAGCCCGGTGGCCACCATGGTGATGACCAGGACCGCGCCGCCGCCGGCGGTCACCGCCCGCCGCATCGCCAGGGACCGCACGGCCCGCCCGGGCGACCTCAGCCGCGGTCGGCCCCTCGACCGGGAGACACGCATGGCCTGCCCGACCACCAGGGTGACCAAGCCCGCTCCGACGGCACCGATGGACGCGGTCATCAGCAGCGGGATCGCCAGGTCAAGGCCCACCACGGGACGCAGGTCATCCGGTTGTGCCAACAGACCCGCCAGCGCTGTTCCCAGCGCCACGACGAGCGCGGCCTCCCACGGGGGCCGTGCCCGCCCGACCCGGCCCGGGTCCGGGCGAGCCACCCGCCATGCGGCGAGCGCCGTGACGGCAACGATCAGCAGAACGGCCAGGACCAGCAGGGCACCCGCCCGCACCGCGGCCGTGGTCACCGCCTGCGACGTCACCGCGCCGTCCGGGCCTACTGCGACGACGACCCCGTACGCCACCGCTACCCCGGCGACGAACCCAGCCACGGCGGCAGGCAGCACCTCGATCCCGTGACGCAACCCGACGGACACCGCAGAGAAACCCATCGTGGCGTCCAGCCGCAGCTCACGCCGCCGGCTGTCCGCGTCCAGCAGAGCCACGGCCAGCACGGCGCACAGCGCGACGAGGAGCCCAGCAAGTGCCACGGTCGTCGTCCGGTCGGTGACAGCACGGGCCACATCGTCGGCGTCCTCGACCAGACCCGGCAGCCCCGAGGTCAGGCCCCACCGCTGCAGATCCTGCGCGGTCGTCTGCAGGTTCATGAACCTGGTGATCCGCTGTCGCAACTGCGCCACGCCCACGGAGATCGCCTTGGCCTGCGCCAACGTCAGTTCCGTGTCGGCCACCGAGACGTCGGCCAAGCGGAACATCGTGTCACCGATAGCAACGGCCAATGCCTGCGACGTGGTGAAGTCGCCCAGCACCACCGACGCAACCTGCCGCCCGAACACATCCTCGCGCGGCAGCTCGCGACCATACGTCGCCCAGAAGGTCGACCCGGCGGGATCCAACGGCGTGCGCCCATCGGCGCCGACCTCGAAGACACCGACGACCCTGGTGGGCGCCACCGTCGCTTCGCCCTCGACCTCCAACCCCACCTGCATGTCATCCCCAGGGGACACACCGAGCGCCTGCGCCAGCGGAACCGGGAGCCACACACCCTCACCGGGCACCGGGTCCCCACGGGCGACGACGGCCCCACCCGGGTCCACCACACCGACCAGTCGCGCCAACTGGCGGCTATCCCCGGCGATCGCCACGCCGTCCAACCGCCGGAACCGGGGGCTCAGCTCCGGCCCCAAGGACCGCGACAACTGCTGCGGGCGGGTGAGGCCGTCGACCTCATCGAGATCATCCAACCAGTCCTCGACAACGCCAGGCTCAAGCGGAAACGACCCGCTCACCCGGATCGAGGCAGAGGCCGCGACAGTGGCATCAGCCGGCACAGCAGCGATCAGCCTGCTCAAAGCAGCGTTGCTGGATGCATCAGCAAACATCGGTCCAGCCGCCGTGGCGAGGGCGACCCCAACGAAGCTCCCCAAGACCAACAACCCCCACAAGCCAGAACGGAACAGTCGCCAAGGAGCCCGAAGAAACATCCCACCACCACCCACCCACCAAACCCTAGCTGCCGGGTGTGTCATCGAAC
>CAZEYA010000265.1:0-4519 GCA_964516515.1 uncultured Kineosporiaceae bacterium
TCTTCGAGCTGGCCGGTGGCGGCATCCGCCGCTGACCCGAGCGGGGCCGACGGTTCTTGCGCTCAGGGGCCGTCTGTCAGGAGCCGCTCGGTCGGCTGACCAGTGACGGACGCGACCAGTTCGAAGTCCTTGTCCAGATATCAATCGGCATTCGCCGACGGGTCGGCGCCGAACCATTTCCGGCCGTCCGCCGAGCCCGTCACCTCAACCTCGCGCCCCAGCGCGACCCGCACTACATTCGCCCGAGGAGTAGAGCCGATGTTGCGAGACGGCGAGCAGTTCAGCGTCGTCGGTGAAGGTATGCAGGAAGCTGGAGTTGGATGGCGAGAGTGCCGCGTCCGCCAATGCGGTGCCGCCAGCTTCGTCGTCGACGAGACCTGATGTGTCGACTGACGCCGGCTCGGCGAGTGTGTCGCCCTCCGCGACCTGCAGGGCATGGCGCGCGTGAGCCTGCGCCGGTGAGTCGTCGGCAGCGAGGCGCGGGGCCGAGCCCGGGGCGGCGTGAACACGCTGGATGTCGTACCAGACCTCTTCGACACCCATGCCGGAAGCGAGCCCGGTCAGGGCGTCGCGGACCGCAGGCGGCAGCAGCGTGGCCGGGCCCTCCAGCTGAACCTCGTTTGTCAGCAGGCGAAGGGTGGGAACGAGCTCCCGTGGGACGCCGAGCTTTACCAGTTCGCGGTCACGAATCGTGTCGAACAGCGGTATCGACGGCCCCGCATCCGCCCGGGTTGCCGCGACGACACTGCCGGCCACTGCCAGGCGCTCGATATCGATGACATCAAAACCGCCGGTCACCGGGTTGTCCGAGAAACGGTGACGGCGGCACCATGCGTAGGCGTCGTCGTACGGCACGACGTCCACGGCGATGATGACATGGCGATGATGAAGTGGTCGCCAGTTGAGCTGGTGCCAGCGTTTCAGAGGACCATTCGCCGGAAGTCGGTCACGCGGCAGGTGCGGGCCCGCTTGTCGAGGACGTTCTCGGGGCGCTCGTAGTCGAGCCCCCTACGTCCCGACTCCTCACGCAACTTTTGCACAGTGGCAACGACGAGCTTGGCCGGCACGTCCGCTTTGGCTTCCTTCACGCGCGCAAAGAGGTCCGCGCTGACTTTGACCTCAATCACCGCCTGAGCCTATCGAGAGATCGGAACGACCCACGGGGATCAGAACATTGCGGTCGCGCAGCGACCGCATGTGCTGCCATAGTCGCCGCGGCTCCGGGCCACCACGGATGAGGACACCGCATTCGAGGTTGCGGTCCATGGCACTGTCGGTGAGGTTGGCGCTGCCGACGAGGGCATGACTGGCGTCGACGACCAGTAGCTTGGCGTGCAGTGATGCCCCGGGCGGGCGGGTCGCCGGCGGCCACGCCCATTGCGTGACATCGAGCCCCCGCAGCGCCTCGATCGGCGAACGATAGGCGGGGTTGTCGATTGCTCGTTCGAGGACGAGCACGACGTGGACACCCCGGCGCCGCGCCGCTGTCAACGCCTCGACCAAGGGCGGCCAATCCCGGGCCGCGTAGCTGACCAGGAGGATGCTCTCCTGAGCCTCGTTGATGAGGTCAATCACCACGGCACCGGTGAGCCGGTGCCCGGTTTCACCCGAATGTGGTCCAGTCCACACCGAATTCACGTGAGTGGCCGTGTCGGCGGTCAGGGCGGTCTTGGCCGCCGCCGCGCCTACCAGTGCTGCGGCGAGGACGTCCCAGCCGGTGTCAGGGCCCGTGGCCGCGAGCCTGGCGCAGGCATCGCGGGCAACAGGCGACTGCGCTCTCGCGGCCCATGCGTCGAGCCCCGCACAGCCGCCCGCCGCAGCCTGGGCGAGATCGGCGAGCACCGGCGCCGGCACCTCGGTGGACAGGGCGGTGATGAGGTCCCACGTCCGTTTGCTCACGTCAGGAACGCGAACCTGCCACCGAGGTCGACAAGCGCTTTGCGGTCCAGCCAGCGATTGTTGGACTCACACGTCGTCTCAGAGGCGAACAGGCAGGCGTGGCAGGCGGCGGCGTGCAGCGCTTGCGAGGGGTCCACCGGTAGGTGGTCGGCGCACAGCGGATCGGACGAACACCGCTGGGCCTCGTCGAGCGCTCCGTCGAGCAGACGCTTGAGGGTCTTCGCGCGACCGAGGGCGACGAGCCCTCCGAGGGTCCCCTCGCTGTCGCTCGCAGCCGTCGACAGCAGTACGCCCGCGGCCGGGGCGCCGGGCCGGCCGACGTAGATCCGCTCGCTAATGCTCGCCGAGGAGTAGCCGCACTCCAGGGCCATCTGGCGAATCAGTAGGTGGGACAGCGTGTGCAGCAGGATGTACCGCGCCGTGGGGATCGGCGGGACCGGTCCTGCGTCGCGCCCCGCCGCCCATCGTCGGTAGGCCGCCTCCAGTGCCCGCACCCGTTCGTGGTCCGCGACCTGTCCCTCCCACTCGCTCACCGCATCTTCGTTCAACTCCAGGAACACGCCCTCGCCGCGCTGCTCGACGGCGGGCACCCACTGTTCGGCGTCGCGCGACAGCGGGACCCGGGCACGGGGCTCCTCGCCTTCCGGGGCCTGTATCCGGGTGAAACCGAGCATGGCGCGCACTTCGCGCAACCGGCTGACCAGCACCACCTGGTGCAGCAGGGGCTCGTAGCCCGCAGGCCGCTCGGTCGGCCTGGCGCGGAAGTCACCGTCCTCCCGCTCGGTCGTGGGGTGCGACAGCAGGTCCCATTCCGCGGACTTGAGGTCACCCGGCGCCGGCTGATCGTCGCGTTCGGATGGTCCGCCTCGGGCACGCAGCTGCTCGATGTGGCGCCAGACTTCGTCGAGGGAACAGCTGCGAAGGGGGCGCAGCACGTCCATGTTGTCGATCAGGATGCCGACGAGGAACTTGTCGGCCTGAGTCCCGAGGATGGTCCACTGCGCGGCGACCTCGTCGCTGACCAAGCGGTCGCTGGGCAGGTGCAGGGCACTGGCAGTCAGCGAGAACCACAGATTGCTGGCGCCGACGACCATCAGCCGGAGCTCGGCCCCGCACGTCGAGAAGCGCTGCAGGTGTGGATGGCGACCGCGGCAGACGGGTAGGGCTGCCCGCCCCCGGGTGCCCGTAGCCTCGGCAATCGAACGAGAAGCCCCGCACTGGGCGCAACCGATGGTCACCTGCGGGGTCAGGGTGGACGCGGCGTCCTGCAACGTCAGTTGCGGTCCGTCACACGCCATGGCACCGCCGCGGTGCACGTATTCGACATATGGGAAGTCATCGAGATGACCCTGCTCGCACGCGACCACGAACCGGGCGGGGATGCAGGCGCGCCGGTTGCCCTCACGTCTTGTCTGTTGTCGGCCGCACCCTTGCGCATGAACCACCTTGGCGAGGTCGGGCCGGCTGGCCCACCGGTGGTGGACCTTGAACGCGTCGCCGTCCAGCAGTCCCAACCGGAAGCAAGCCGGGCACCGCACCCAGCCCGGGAAGGGCTGGACGGGGACGCCGATCCGGCTCCACGGGTCCGCGTCGGGGTCGTACGGGGCACTGCGCAACGACCGCACCTGTGGTCCGAGGACACGACGCACTTCGTCGAGCAACCGGGGCTCGGGCACGGCTACCTGATGTTCCGGCGGCCACGAGTCGAGACCACGGACGATGACGCTGAGCGCGGGCAGGTCGACGACAGCTCCGATACCGGCGCTGGTCATGAGATGGCTGGGCCGGATCTGACCGATCCGGCTCGGGTCTCGCTGCTGACGGGACGTGGCGGCCGTCAGCGCAGAGATCGCGGTCATGCGTCTTCCTCTGCTGCTGCCCGGTACACCCATGGCGGCTCAGCCTCGGACCGCCGCTGCGCGGTGACGAGCTGGAGTGCGACCTCGGGTTCGACCTCGCGAAGGCTGGTCGGCAGCGTCCACAGGTCCCAGGGCGAACCGTCGGGCTCCTGGATCAACACCTGACCGACGAGCGGGTTGCTCCGGTAGCCGAGGCGCCCGCGATTGCGGTCACCCTGGATGCGCCGCCAGTCGTCGAAGCGGTTGTCGATCTCGACGCCTACGGCGTCAGCCACGCTGTCGTCGTCGGTCACCCGCCGGGCCCGCTCGACGAGTGCCGTGCGCACCTCCGACAACAAGGTTGGGCGAGCGGGGACTTCGAAAGCCGCCTCGTCGGGCAACATGGCCGGGGAATCGTGGCGCACCGCGGCGATGAGAACAGCACTCAATGCACGGTCCAGCGCCCGGTCACTGAAGGGTGTCGTGGTGACGCCCTCGACGGTGCGCCCGAAGGTGCGGTGGTCGTAGCCGAAGGACTCGAAGTGCGCGAGGTCACGCGGTCTGCTCCAGTTGAACAACGTGAGGATCAGACCGGGGCGGTCGTTGCTGCGGCCGACGCGCGAGCTGGCCTGGATGTACTCAGCCATGTTCTTGGGCTGGTTGTACACGACCATCAGGCCGAGCCGCTGCACATCGACACCCACCTGGAGCATGCTCGTGGCGAGCAGCGCGTCCACTGGGCGCGGGCGACGGGCGGCGGCCTCACGGAACTCCGGCTCGCT
>CAZEYA010000266.1:0-4481 GCA_964516515.1 uncultured Kineosporiaceae bacterium
GTTCCTACATGAGCCTTCCCTTCGTGTTCAGGACACAACAATGCCGCTAAGTTAGACGGCGGGTTTGGCGTGTCGCGGTTGTTGTTCGGGGGTTTCTGGGTGATGTTGTTGATAATCGGGGTATGGGTTCAGGTGGGTCTGCTGTCCGGACGGACCCGGTGATGACCCCCGGGCCCCAGGACCTGATGCCGGCCATGACGACGAACAGGTGTGCGGCGCCGGCTGTGGCCAGCAGCACCGAGACGATGCGCAGGACCTCCCGGGGTTGGCGCCTGGCCCACCTGAGCAGCAGTGACGGCGGCACCATCCCGGCGAGGTCATGGCGCAGGGCCCCGGACGCCCACAGGTAGGACCGGCGCAAGATCGTCAAGGGTCTGGTCACCTAGCGGGCTTCTTGGTGCTGAGCAATGTCATCGCGCACGACGCACCCCCGGACCAGTCCAGGTCCCATTTTGCGACGAGTCGCTGGCGCAGGATGTCCACCTGGACGATGAGTGGCCCGAGCCACTCCTCGAGGTTGAAGGGCTACGTCGTCCGCGAGCTCCAGCTGACGTCGCCGTCTTCGTCGATGACCCGCAGGAGCACGAACGCCCGGTCGGCCGTCTCGTCGTCGGGCAGGGGGTGCAGGGTGGCGCCCGGCATCAGCATCTGGAACGCCACGCCGTCCATGGCTCACCTTCCCACCACCGCAGGGCGCGGGCGCTGGACGACGCTCAGACCGCGTGGGCCTGCAGGTCGGCGAGGCTGACGACGACGAGGGCGCGCGCGTGGCAGCCGGCCAGGACGACCGGCGGGGCGACGCCCGCGTCAAGAGCCTCCTTCCAGCGGGAGGAGCACAGGCACCAGCGGTCTCCGGGCACCAGGCCTGCGAAGCCCGGACCCGGGCGGGTGAGGTCGTTGCCGCGGCCGGCCGAGAAGGCCAGGAACTCCGCCGACACGACGGCGCAGACCGTGTGCGACCCGCTGTCGTCCGGCCCGGTCTCGCAGCACCCTGAGCGGGTCCAGCCGGTGACGGGGTCGGTGCCGCACAACTCGAGCGGCCCGCCGAGCACGTTTTGGGCGGTCGACGGGGTCATGTCCGTGGAGGTCATGCCCCCGTCCTACCCGAGGCGGCTCCGGCTCGCCCGTCAACGAGCGGCATGCGGCAGCAGGGTGATCGAGACCCCGGACAGGGGCGGCCGAAGCATCAGCTTCGCCGCGCTGTCCCCGACGTGCTGGGCGGTAGACGTCCAGCTGCAACGCTGCCAGCGTCCCGGCGGCTTTCCAAAGCCGCGACGGCCCACGTGCGCGACGGAGGTGCGCCTCCTCGACCGCCCAGCTCACATGATCTTCACACACCTGCCGAGCGGTACCGTCGAATGCGACCTGCCGGGAACGGCCTGATCCGCCCTGCCTCGGTTGCCGACTCAGGGTGGCGAAGCCACCCGGCTCGCGTACGGCACCGACGAGGCCGTCGAAGGCCGCGACTCGTTCCTGCAGAAGCGCGAACCGGACTGGTCGCCGTACCCCTGGCAGTACTGAGCCGCTGGCTTAGGACTCTAGGCCGACCCCGACCCGGTCGAGCACGCCGGCAATGATCACCGTGCGCGCCGCCGAATCGGGCACAAAATCCCGCAGAATCACGGCGAGCCCATGTGCGCTCGCCTGGGCGAGCAGCATGCGGCTCGCCACCCGGTTCTCGTCGACCGCGCCCATCGGCTCGAGCTCGAGCACGATGTCGCGCACGAGATCGGCAGCGTTCGGGTCGTCGGGCCGATCGGGCGGAGTCGTCATGGGCATCGAGACGAGCGAGAACAGCTGCGGCTCGGCGAGGGCGAAGGCAATGTATGACTCGCCCACCTCGCGCAGCCGGTCGAGGGTGGGGCGCTCGGTGGCGGCGGCGAGCCGCGCGAACATGTCGCGCGCCATGATCTCGCGGGCCCGTTGCGCCACGGCCGCGATGAGGTGGTCGCCACTCGGGAAGTGCCGGTAGACGGCCGCGGCGCTGACGCCGCAGGTTGCGGCGATGCGCCGCACGGTGACACCCTCGAGGCCCTCGTCGCGGGCGAGCGCCTCGCCGGCATCCACGAGTGCGTCGCGCAAGGCTCCGTGGTGATAGCTGCTCCGGGTCGCCGCCGGCTCCGCCATGTTGACAGTGTACACAACCAGGGTGTAGATGTTAACGCTGTCAACACGCATCGGCCGTCGGACGCGGTGAGCCGCGGCCCCAGCCCGAGGAGCACGTTTCATGGCGACACGCGAGCAGCGCATCCACCGCCTGATCGAGAAGAGCGCCTCTGACCGTCGCACCGGTGAGGTGCTCTGGCGGGTCGTCGGGGCGGATGGTCTCGACGTCGTGCACGGTGACCTCGACCGGCCGTTCTTCATCGCGAGCGTCAGCAAACTCTTCACGGTCGTGTGCCTCGCGCAGTTGCGCGGCGAGGGGCTCCTCGACTGGGATGCGCCGATCGCCGGGTACCTGCCTGACCTCGACCTCAGTGGCCTCGCGGTCGAGAGCGGCCGCGACGTCAGCAGCGAGATCACCGTGCGCGAGGTCATGAGCCACACCGCCGGCCTCGCCGACTACTTCGAGGGTGCGCGCCCCGACGAGCCGACGACCCTCGAGCGCGCACTGCAGAACGACTTCTCCTGGACGGTGCACGACGTGGTGGACTGGACGCGCGCGATGCCGCCCGCTCAACGGGGCCGCGGCCTCTACAGCGACACGGGATTCCAGCTGCTCGGCGCCGTGGTCGAACGGCTCGACGGCCGCCCCTTCGCCGCCTCGGTGCAAGCGCGCATCACCGAACCGCTCAGCCTCACCGGAACAAGCCTCTTCACCCTCGACGACCTCGACCGGCTCGAGAGCATCGCCGTGATCCGCCACGGTGACCGCGAGCTGCGCCTGCCCGGGTTGCTCGCGTCTGCCGGGGCCGACGGCGGCATCGTATCGACCCTGCGCGACGGCGTAACCGTCGTGCAGGCCTTCTTCGACGGGCGCCTGTTCGACGCCGCGCTGCTCAACGAGATGCTCACCGACTGGCACCGCATCTTCGCGCCTCTCGAGTACGGCACGGGCGTCATGCGATTCCGCTTACCCGCCGTGCTGACAGGGTTCTGCTCGTTCTCGTTCGAGGGGCACTCGGGCGCGTCCGGTGTGGTCTTCTACCGGGATGCCCGCAGCGGCGTCATCGTCGTCGGCACGCTCAATCAGCTCGCGCAGCGCAGCCTGCCCTACCAGGTGATGATCCGCACCGCTGCGGCCGCGGCATCCTGAGCTGCGTGCCCCGAGCCGCCCGGCCCGAGCGCACGCTCACCCGCCCGCGCTAGTGTCGCGTGGCGTTAGTTCGTTTGCGGTTGATCTTGCCGATGATCTCGTCGGCGGTCTTGGTCCAGACGAACGGTTCGCAGCGTTCGTTCCAGCCGTCGATGAATGTCTCGATCGCGCTGATGAGGTCCTTGACCGACGTGAACGACCCACGGCGGATCGCTTGCCGGGTGATGATCCCGAAGAAGATCTCGACCATGTTGAGCCAGGAGCCGCTGGTCGGGGTGAAGTGCATAGTGATCCGCGGGTTCTTGGCCAGCCAGGCCTTCACCTTGGGGTGCTTGTGGGTGGCGTAGTTGTCGCAGACCATGCAGCTGCACCCGGGGGTGGGTTGTGGCGACCAGCTTCAAGAAGCTCAGGAACTCCACGTGGGTGTGCCGGTCGTAGCAGCGGTCGGTGACCTGCCCGGTGGCGATCGACAGCGCCGCGAACAGGGTCGTGGTGCCGTTGCGCTCGTAGTCGTGGGTCTGCTGCTCGGGGATCCCCGGGCGCAGCGGAAGGATCGGCGCGGTCCGGTCCAGGGCCTGGATCTGCCACTTTCCCCCGGCCCGAGGGCCCGGAGGTGCCCCCACGTCGATGCTGACCACGACCGCCTTCGCCGGCGGGTCGAGGTACAACCCGACGACTGGGGGCACCTCCCGCTTGCGGGGGACGCGGATCTTCGTCTCCAGCTCCGGGTCAGTGGAGAACTTGAACGTCTCGACCCGCCACGGCTGCAGGTTCCACTTCCGCCAGATCCGAGCGACCGTCGCAGACGACATCCCGAGCTCGGCGCCGAGCAGCCGCGACGACCAGTGCGTCACCCCCAGCCTTTCCGGCGGCGCCGCCAACGTGACCGCGACGACCGACAGCTCGTCATGGGTGGCCGGGCGGCCCGAGCGGGGCAAGTCACCCAGCGACGCCAGCCCCCCAGCCCGGTAACGGGTGCGCCAGGTCAGCACCGTGGGACCCGACACCCCCACACGGCGGGCGATCTCAGCGTTCGCCAGACCCTCCGAGGCAAGCAGCACGATCCGCGCCCGCCTCACCAACGACACCGACACCGTCGAGGCATTCAGCACAGCCTCCAACCGCTCCCGGTCCCCAGACTTCACGACCAACGGGGCTGCAATCAACGACATACGACATCAACTCAACCCCCAACCACAAAGTCACTTGCGACACGCGACACTAG
>CAZEYA010000267.1:0-4479 GCA_964516515.1 uncultured Kineosporiaceae bacterium
TCCGGGCAGGGGTCGTTCGGTGACAAATCACCCAGGCCCGATATGATCTCGGTGCTTGGGCAGACAGCAGGGGGCAACCAGGCTGGGTGAGGGCCCAGTGAGGGCCCGCTGTGGGTCGTGAAAGAGGCACTGCGGCCTTTTGGCGCAGCGGAGGTGAACAAAGGCCGAACAAAACATGTCTTCGGAGTCAATGAAGCCTCAGGACTCGTCGACGGCGGGCCTCCACCTTCCGAACGCGGCGTTGACGCCCGGTTGAGGGGCGTTGGGATCACTGTCTCGCATGACGCGATGGCGGTGATCAGCCACCTGAAACGGGCGGCCGCGGAGGCGCGGAACCACTTCGAGCCAGCAGTCCGCCGCCTTCGGACGAGAACGCCTCGGCGTCGCGGTTGACGGCCACGATGTCGCCGGGATCCGTGTGTCGGTGTCGATGTCGGTGGGATGCCTGGGGATCGCGGTGACCGGGACCTCCTCGCCGGGCCGGACCGCGATCGTTCAGATGGGAACTCTCGTGGCAGCCGACGATCCACTGTCCCGGCCGACAGGGCCCGCCTCCTTCCGGGCCGACGAAGGTCGTTCGGACGCAAACCACCCGCGGCGGATACGATCCAGGCGCATGGGCGGCCGACGACTGGCGACCCACCGGAGCGACGAGCCGGCGGGGACGGTGGACGACGCCCGCCGCCCGGCGGAGCGCTCGGCCGAGGCCCGCCTTGCGGCGAGTGGGCTCCAGGTGGCGCCGGACGCCATGGCGGTGATCAGCAATCTCTACCGGGCGGCCGGGGCGGCGCGCAACCACTTTGAGCGCACGGTCCTGCTGGACTCCGGGCTGACCTGGACCTCGTGGGTTGTGCTGTGGGTGATCTGGGTCGCCGGGCAGGACGAGAGCCGCGTCGTGGCCGCGGAGTCGGGGATCAGTAAGGCAACGCTAACTGGAGTGGTGAAGACGCTGTCCGGTCGCGGGCTCGTGTCACGAAGTACCCACCCGGATGATGCTCGCCGGGTGCTGCTGTCCTTGACCACTACGGGCGCGAGCCTGATGCGGCAGCTGGTGCCGCGGTTCAACGAGCACGAGGCGCGGCTGTGCGAGGTGCTCGAACCGTCCGATCAGCGTGACCTGGCAGCCGCCCTGCGGCGCTTGACCGCCCGAGCCGAACAACTGGACGCTCCCTGACCCGTACTCCGGCTGCCATCTGTGGACACAGTGACCTCCGGTGCGGCCGTTTCGCCGGACTTGGTCGATATGGCGGTGGGGTGTTCAGGGGGCAAGGACCTCGTGGGCGGGACTGGCGACCGAGCCGCCGGAGGCGCTGCCGCCGGCGACGTGGAGTCGGCCGTTGACGACTGCCCAGGCGGCACCGTGGCGCGGTGTCGGCAGGGGCGCCAGGGTCGCCCAGGTTCCTGCCGCGACATCGAACGCCTCCGTCGCCGCGAAGACCCCGGAGCCGGTGGTCGCACCCTCCCCGCCGGCCACGATGACCCGACCATTGACGACTCCTGCTGTCGCGGTTCGGCGGCCGGTGGGCATCGCGGGCCCGGCCGACCAGCTGGTGGCGCCCGCGGTGAGCACCTCGACCGACGCCAGGGCGCCGTTGACGGTGGTGCCGGAAGCCAGGCGTGTGCGGCCCCCGATGGCCGCCACGGTGGAGCCCACCGCTGCGACCATCGGGTTGTCTCGCGCCGTCGCTAGGCTGGGCCCAGTCGACCAGGTGTTGGCCACCGTGTCGTAGATCTGCACCGAGGACTGCGAGGCGCCGGAGGAGTCCAGGCCGCCGACCACGTAGATCTTGCTCCCTACGACGGCCGCACCGGCTCCGCCGCGAGCCTGCGGCATGGCGGGCAGGGTCGCCCAGGCGCCCGTGGCGGTGTTGAAGGACCTGGCCTCGCTGAGGGCACCCGAGAACGGCGCCGTGGACCCACCGAAGACGTAGATCGTGGTCCCGATGACCGCGGTGGCGGGATTCTCCAGAGGGGTCCCGGGCTTGACAGTCGGGGTGGACCAGGCCTGGCTGCCGCTGTCGTAACGAAGCACGTCATTGGTGTACGTCGAGCCTCGTTTTCCTCCGATGACGTAGAGCGAGTTCCCCACGCCCGCGCCACCCGCGTCCAGCACGCCGTTGCCTGGGACGGCAGTGGCGCTGCTCCAGCACGTCGTGGTCTTCGGCACCAGGGCGGTCAGCAGGTCGCGGCCGAACTCACCGACCCAGATGGTGCCGTCAGCCTGCTGGGCGATGGGCAGCGGGTCCGACAAGCCGGTGACGATCGATTGGGTCGACGTGACCGACGTGCCATCTGCGGAGAGCGTCCCCGCCACGATGTCGTCACCGACCGAGTAGTTGGCCCACAGCAGCCGCCCGTCCAATGCACCGCAGAAGGCCGAACTGTTCGTGTACTCGATGATGCCGTTGCTGGACTTGTTGTTGCCGGTCAAGAACATCGGCGGCTGGTAGTTGGGCAGCGGTGCGACGCCCTGCAGCGAGCCGTTGCCGAAGACACATTCGCTGCGGGCCGGGTTGGGGAATCCGTAGTAACCGCCGAGCACGAGCCGGTTCAGCTCGTCGGGTTGGGTGCCGGGGTTGTTGCCGCCCTGGGACACCTTTCGGACGTCCCCGAAACCGTTGCACGGCGGGGTGGGCGTCGGCGGGAACGTCCCGACCACGCCGAGCCCGTTGTCGGTGGCGTAGATGCTGCCGTTGCGGTGGAAGACGAAGTCATAGGAGTTGCGCAGGCCGCTGCTGTAGATCGTGACATCGCAGGGTGCGGGGGCCGTGAAGGTCGGCGGGGTGCAGGTTCCGTCGAACCCGGGCGCCTTGACGTCGGCGACGACGAGGGCGGCGGACAGTGCCTGCTCGGGACGGTCGCTGAACTCCGTCGCCGCCGTGTTGGCCGCACCGGCTCCGGTGTTGCCGCCCATCAGCATGTACAGCCTGCCGTCAGGGCCGAATCGCAGGCTGTTGGGCCCATGATTGGCGAAGGATCGAGGAAGCCCCGTGATCACGTCTGTCCGGGTAGCGAGGCTCGGGCCGGACAATCTGGTCACCATTCCCGAGTGGATGACACCGGCAGACGGGTCGGGCGAGGAGTGGTTGACCCACACGATGACATTGGTCGGGGTACTCGCGGGGTCGATCGCGACGCCGAGGGCGAGCCGGGAACCCAGGACGGTGAACTTCTCGTCAGTGACCACCGTGTGATCAGCCGCAATGGTGATCCGGTGAACGCCGCCCTGGACATCGGTGCCGTAGAGCTTCCCATCGGGCCCGAATGCCAGCGATGTCAGATTGCTGATGCTCTTGGAGATCTTGGTGAACTCGACGCTCGTGGGCGCCGGCGGGGCGGCGGTCTCCAGCACGCTGAAGTCCGCGAAGGTAAAGGTCGTGGCGGGTCCGGAGCGGCGTGAGGCCATGATCCCGGCGAAGGAGCGGGTGCCCAAGGCAGGGTCGATGCCGGCGGCGTCGAAGGAGAAGAACTCGCCGGCCAGCGAGACCGGAGGCAGCGCCACGGCTGACCCACCGCCGAGCGTGTAGCGCGGTGTCACCGACGTGGTGGCGGCATCCAAGGTCAACGACAACCCGATGGGCGTGCCCGGAGCGTAGGTGATGTTGACGATGCGGTCGGTCGTGACGACGCCGCCCTGCTCGGCCCGGATATGGAGCCGCCAGGCCCCGCCGGCCAGCGATTCCACGACATACGTCAGGACGTCGTCCTGGCTGTAGCCGAACCAGAGACCGGCCTTCTCGAATGCGCCGGTGGCCGAGGGCAACGACGGCAGTGAGGTCGACGCCCTGACGCCCGGCCGTTGGCCGTCGATACCGACTCCGACGGCATTGACCAGGTCGTTTCCGAGCACGTCGCCGGGCCCGGCCGCCACTGCCAGGGTGTTGGCTGTCCCTGGGTCGATGTCGAGGCTGCTCGCCTGGTAGCCGGTGCCGCTGGCGGGCGGCAACACGAATGTGAACCCGGTGCCTATCCCTGTCGTGTCGTCCAGGCCACCCGCGTCGCCGTCGAAGTCCAGGGCGTACGGCGCCGCGATCTTGACTTGGCTGCACGGCAGGACGCCGCAGGTGGGGTTGGGGCCCGGGGCTGCTCGGGTGAAGGCCGCCTGGACGGTCACGGTGCCGGTACTGGTGGCGACTTTGGCGGTGATGGTGTGCGGGCCGGCGCTGATCGTCGAGGTGTTCCAGCCGTTGGCGGCGGCGGCGGTCCCGCCGCGCAGGTCGTACGGAGCGATCTTCTCGACCTGGAAGGGGGTCCCTGTCCCTGCAGTGTTGTCGAGGAAGAACCGGACTCCCGTGGTGGTGATGCCGGTGCTCGGCGTGAGGAACGCGTAGATCGTGCCCGCGACGCCGGCGCCGTCCAGCGGGGCGGCACCGCTGCGGTCCGGGGAGGTGCTGAAGGCGATCGAATACGCGCCGGGCGTCGGGGTGGGCGTGGGTGTCGGTGTCGGTGTCGGTGTCGGTGTCGGTGTCGGTGTCGGTG